>CAZEWA010000223.1:0-8723 GCA_964515685.1 uncultured Polyangiales bacterium
AGTATATGCGAAGGCTCGATGAGACGGGAAAAGTCCGCAGCTTTCTCGTTTCCACGGAGGGCACGCGGCCACCACGGCACGGAGCATGGTAGAGAAGAACGCACGCTATGGATGAGCCGCACAGGCAAGTTGCCCCTCAAATTCGCGGCTATCGCGGGCGTTTTGCGCCCTCGCCCACCGGGTCGATGCACCTAGGGTTGGCCCGCACGGCTCTCCTTGGCTATTTGCGCGCGCGCTCCGAAGGCGGTCAATTCATCCTGCGCATCGAAGACATCGATGGCCCCCGCGTCGTACCTCAGGCGGCCGAGGCGCTTCTTTACGACCTACGTTGGCTCGGGATTGCATGGGATGAAGGCCCCGACATGGGCGGCCCCGTCGGGCCGTACACGCAGTCCTTGCGCACGCACCACTACGAAGCGGCCATCGCACAGCTACGCGACATGGGGCGCACGTTTCTGTGCAGCTGTTCGCGCAAAGAGATCGTGGCGAGCGCTCCTCACGGGCCCTCCGAGTTCGGTACACCGTACGCCGGCACGTGCAGAAACGGTCCTCAACGCCCCACGGCTCCCTGCACCATACGCCTGCGGGCCGACCCTCCTTTGCCTAGCTTCGTCGATCAACTCGACCAACGCATCCACGCCCCCGAAGCCACCGGCGACTTCGTCCTCAAGCGGGCCGATGGCCTGTACAGCTATCAACTCGCGGTGGTTGTCGACGACATGGCCATGGGCATCACCGAGGTTTTGCGCGGGGCGGATCTCGCTGGTTGCACGGGTTGGCAGCTCGCGCTTTACGAGGCACTCGCTGCAAAACCTCCAGCATTTTTGCATGTTCCACTCTTGCTCGGACCCGACGGCAGGCGTCTTTCCAAACGCTTCGCTTCGACTGCAGTGAACGAGTACCGAAACCGCGGCGTACGTCCTGAAACGCTCGTTGGATTTCTGGCGGCAACTTCAGGCTTGGTGCCCCACGGCACACAGATCTCCGCCGATGAGCTGGTTGCAGAATTTTCGCTGGCTCGCATCAGCCACGCGCCTGCAGAGGTCGATCCAAGCCACCTGCCGTAACGCGCTCGGACCTCGCTAGCTGCCGCAGGATGGACCCGCATCGCGCGGTAGATGCGCATGTTGCACCGTCCGCAGCAATCAGCGTCCCTGCGAGGGATGTTCCATGCGTGGCTTGAGGTCTCCCGGACTGTGGACCGGGCGCTCGTCTTGAAGCGACTCCACATCAATGGGCCTCTGCACGTACATCCGATGAAACCACCACAGCCCGAACACCGTGAGAAGTGCCAGCGGAATGAGGACCCACATGGGATTGCTGCTTGGCTTGAGCTCGGGCAGGTGCGTTCCATCATGGAGCTGTGCGGAGCGCCGCGTAGTCGTGCCCCCGATCCGCACCGGCCCACGCGCGTCCTTGCCAGCTGCCGTACCGACGCTCAGCGCGTGCGTTAAGGACACCGGCAAAAGTCCGCTTACTTTCCGGCTCTCGTCGCCCAAGAACAGAGACAGGCTGCGAGCATCGAGCCCCTGGGTCGTGGCTTCTTTCCCCACTGCCTCGAGCACAAGCGGCGCAGATAGCCCCAGCAACGTGGAGGCCGAGGCACGACTCAAGCCCGCTTGGCTCGCGAGCGCCGCTATCACTTGGCCCAACTTGTTGCCGAAAATCTGCCGCAAAAAGTTCTGCCCCGATTCGGCCAGGCGCGACGTCTCCGTTTCATCGCGCACCGTGCGCGTGAACGAGCTCGGCTCGATGTGCGGATAGTCGCCCTTATGAAGGACATCCAATAGCTCGGCAGCCTGGGGCACCGAGGAGGCGAAACTCGAGAGCCCGACCAGGGAGGCGGGCAACGCGGCTTCGACCCCGCGCTGCGTCGCTTTGGGCGACTCGTGCAGCGTTGTGCTCAATCGCGTGACCGCGTCCTTCCCGAAGGCTTCGCCCGTAAGCGCGAGAATGTTCTGCATGCAATTCTGCCCTTCTGCTGCTGCGCGGTTATACGCCGCAAAACAGGGCAAAACTTGGGCCAATGAGCCGTTCTTAGCGTGAGCTGCGCTTCAGCTTTTCCACAGCTCGCATCACGCTGCGGTCTGCAATCTCTTCGCGCACTTCCTCTAAATCGACCCAACGCGCAGCCTTCGCATCGCTGCCCACTTCGAAATGCAAGTCCTTGGCGCGGAACAAAAAACGCACGTCGAAGTGCTCGTGCGCAGGCTCGGTTTTGCGTGCCGGAATCAGGTGGATATCGAGATCGAAGATGCCGTTATGCTCGAGCGGGAGATCATGCAGGCCCACCTCTTCGCTCACTTCCCGCCGCGCAGACGCAAGGATGCTGGCGTCGATCGCATCCACGTGCCCCCCAGGCTGGAGCCAGCGACTCAACTTGCCATGGAAAATCAAGAGCAACGCGCGCCGATCCGGCGACAGCACAAAGGCGCTGGCTGTGAAGTGCCCAGGCTCAAAATGCAGACGCGAGAAGGGCTCGTGCGGCGGCTCGCACAGCGTAAGCATGCGAGATTGATAGGCAGCTTCGTCCGTATCTGTCGGCCGATACGCGCGTAACGAAGCCGAAAGCTCTTCGATTTTTCCCATGGCTGCTTGTCTCTACCTGGGGTCACTCAGGCGCGCACGGGGCAATCGCCATGGCGCGCCCGAACGCTCTCGTTGTCCCTTAGATGAAAAAGGATTTCAGTTGCCCGAAATGATTGAGGATCTTTGCTTGATGCCACGCGCTATGCTGCGTATCGTCTTGCTACGGACAGGGAAGCAAGCTCCTGTCAGGAGAGAGTCATGAAGGGCGATTCCCAGATCCTCGACGCGTTGAATGAGATCCTCACTGCGGAGCTCACCGCGATCAATCAGTACTACATCCACGCCAAGATGTGCGCGAACTGGGGCTACAAGAAGCTCGCAGACATGAAGCGCAAGGAATCGATCGAGGAGATGAAGGACGCCGACATCATCATCGAGCGCATCCTGTACCTCGACGGCATTCCGAACATGCAGCGCTACAACCCCGTGCGCGTCGGCGAGAACCCGGTCGAGCAACATGAGCTCGATCTCGCACTCGAGACGGGCGCCATCGCTCGCCTCAACAAGGCCATCGAACTCTGTCGCGCCAAGGGCGACAACGGCACCCGTGAGATCCTAGACGGCATCCTCAAGGGCGAGGAGCACAGCGCCGACGAGCTTGAGGCGCACCTGAACATCATCAAGGATGTAGGCAAGGAAAACTACCTGGCCCAGATGATCGGCTGATAGCGCCCAGGGCCGCTTTCCCGGCGGCCCGCGTGTTGCCCGAACGGGGCCAGAGCTCGCTCCCCTGGCCCCCCTCCCTGCCGCCCATTCAGGGAGCCGCTTTACTTGACCGATACTGTGCGTCGGTTTAGTGCAAGACGCCATGGCTTCCACGCTCAAGAAGCGCCTCTGGTTCTTGCTCAAGCTCGCGGTCTCGGCGGGCATCATTTACCTCATTTTCCGCAAGATCTGGCAGCGGCAGGATACTGGAGCCCTGCTCACACACCTGTCGGACGTGCGGCCCTTGTGGGTCGTCGCGTCGGCGCTCTCGCTGTGCATCGCTATCAGCTGTAGCCTCGTGCGCTGGCAGCGCCTACTCGTAGGCCAGGGCATCCATGCGCCCTGGAAGCACCTGTTCGGCACCTTCATGATCGGCCGCTTCTTCGGCGCGGTCACGCCGGGCGGCCTGGGGCTCGCGGGCTACCGCATCTACGACATGGTCAAGCACACCGGGAAGAACGCCCGCTCGGTCGCCAGCATCGGCATCGAAATGGTGCTCGGTAACCTTGCGGTGGGCATCGTCGCCTTCGTGAGTTGCTTCTTTGGCGCGCGCTATATCGGCGCCCAGGGCATCGCGCTGTTGGCAGCCGTATTTGGCAGCCTGATTGCGGTCACGTTCACGATTCTGTGGAAGCCTCAGCTCGTGCGCATGCTCTCTCAGCGCCTGCCCCAGGCTGTGACCCAGCGCGTGCAGAGCATGGTCGACGCCGTTTGCGCCTATGAAGGCAAGGGCGGCCTCTTGAGCCAGAGCACGGTGCTCGCCATGGGCACGCACGCGTTCAACGGTTTCATCTACGTCTGTGCCGCCAAGGCGCTCGGCGTGGAGCTGCCGATCACAGAGTTGTTCTTCGTGTCGGTGCTGCAAAACGTCACAGCCCACGTGCCCGTCTCCATCAATGGCGTAGGTCTCCGTGAGGCCGCGGCCCTCGGCCTCTACACCATCGTAGGCGTGGCGCCGGAGCAGGCCATCTTGATCCCCATCGTGGGCTTCACGGTCGAGATGATCATCTCGTCGCTCGGCGGTCTGTTTTTGCTCACGCGCAAGTCGGACTACAAGCCTGATATCCGCGTCGATGACGACGAGCGCGAGCAGCTGGTCGCAGCCAAGATCGAGCGTGTGCCGGAGAGCGAATGGCCCCTCGTCGCACGGGGCGCGAGCGTCGGTCTCGGAGCCGGCCTCGTCGCGGGCATGCTGGTCGGTCTAGGCGAAGCCTGCGCGATTCACCTTGCGGCCCAGGGCAAGGGTGAGCCCGACGTCTGGTTCTTCGGTGTCACGCTGTACGCACTGAGCTGCGGCGCAGGCGGCCTCGTAGCAGGCGCGCTGCTCGCATTTAGCGGGCGCTTGATGCAGCGACAGAGAATCCCAGAGCCGACAGCTTTCGCGCACCTTGCTGCAGCCGTTACGGCCCTCTTCACCTTGGTGATAGGTGCGTTCCGCATTCAGCGCGATGTGTACCAAGAAGAGCTGGTCTGGAAGAGCGTCACCGGCGCCACCGTGCTCCTCTGCGTGCTGCTAGCTGCCGCAGCCGCCTACGCGCTGGTTTACTTTACGACGCGCACCCTCACCTCGCGTAGCCCGGGCCATGCGCTGCTCAAGCCCCAGGGCTCCATCGCCCTGGCCGGTGGTGTGATTGCCGTGGCAGCCCTGTTCGGCACATTGCTGAACAGCAACCCGAGCCTCGGCAACAGCGAACGAGCGCAGGCCGTAGCGTCGAAGCCACGTGGCAACATCTTGTTCATCGTGGTCGACACCCTGCGCGCCGACCATGTGCCCTCCTACGGCTACAGCGCAGGCAAGACGCCGCATCTGGATGCCTTCCAGAAGGATTCCGTACGTTTCGAGAAGGCCTACGCGAACGCCTCCTGGACGCGCCCAAGCTTCGCTTCGATGCTCACCGGGCGCTACGCGTCGAGCCACGGTGTCATGTCCAAGGCGTCGAGCTTGCCGGACGACGCAGAGACGCTCGCAGAGAGCCTTACGAGCGTCGGATACGCAACGAGCGGCATCGTCACCAACTACAACATCGCGCCCTTCTTTAACTTTCAGCAGGGCTTCGACGACTACACGTACCTGGCCCCGAACTTCCTGTTCGGCGCCAGCGACACTTCCGCCAAGCTCTCGATGTTGCAGGTGCTGCGCCGAATCGACGAGAAGGTTCGCACCTCGCTCGGACGCACCGAGCCCGGCAGCGCGTACCAAGACGCCGTGGTCGTGAACCGCGAAATCGACAAGTTCCTCGCGCGCGACGTGAAAGCGCCGTGGCTCCTGTTCGTGAGCTACATGGACCCGCACGACCCGTACTACGAGCACCCTTACAACGGGGTGGGCTTCTCACGTGCAGCGAACATCAAGCCTGATCCGAGCGAAGCGCCGCGTCTGCGCGCCTTGTATGATGGGGAAATCACCTACTGGGACGAGCACTTCGGACAGCTCATCCGAACGCTCAAGGAAAAGAAGCTGTACGACGACCTGACCATTGTCGTCACGTCAGACCATGGCGAAGAGTTCATGGACCACGGCGGCTTCTGGCACGGCACCACGCTCTACGACGAGCAGCTCCATGTGCCCTTGTTCTTGAAGCTACCCAAGGGCGAGCGCGCAGGCACCAGCGTCGGCCACTGGGTGGAATCCGTGGACATCATGCCCACCCTGCTCTCACTGGCTGACGTGCCCGTGCCCAAGTCCGTTCAAGGCGTCGACCTGTTCCTCGGCAAAAAGCAAACCTTCGCGGAAGAGAGCCACGAAGGCAACGTACTCAAGTCCCTGCGCACTGTTGAATCGGGCTCGCCTGTGAAGCTCATCACGGCAAATCCCGGTAACCCGCGCGGCTTGCAAGAGCGAGAGCTGTACCGCCTCGACCCTGATCCGCAGGAAGCCAAGAATCTGGCGGCCGGCGAGCCCGCCCTGCTTACCCAAAGCGAGAAGGAGCTCGAGCAGGTGAGTACGCAAGCGCAAACGGGAGCGCTCAAAGCACATGATGTGGACCTCGCCATGGACAAGGCCTCCCAGGAGCGCCTGAAGGCACTTGGCTACGCCGGGGACGAATAGTACCGCACGCACGGGCGGGCTGCGCAGAGACATGAACCCGGTGTCGACGAGGAGGAATGCGTGAAGTTGTTTGCTACGGACTTGGATGGAACCCTGCTGAGTCCCGGCGACCGCATCCATCCCAAGGATGTTGAAGCCATCCGCGCGGCGCGCGAGCAAGGCATCATTTTCACCATCGCAACCGGACGACTCACGAGCCGGACCCACAACATTGCACGCGCCCTCGAGCTCGACGCGCCGCTCATCTGCGCCGATGGCGGCGTACTTGCGTGCAGCACCACCGAGCGCGTTCTTTCGCAGCGCGCCATCGAACGCGACCTGTCAGTCGCTGTGCTCGAACAGTTCTCCCAGAGCGCCCTGACGAGCTTCGTGTTTACGCACGATTCGATTCACTCGTGCGAAGCTGGGCGCGTTCATCACGCATTCGTTCGCGGTTGGGCCCACCACATCACGACCCATCCAGACGTCCGCGCCGCCGTCTCCACGCAGGATCACGCGATCATGCTCTTAGGCATCGGCACGGCTGACGAAGTGAGCTCCGTGCTCGCAAAGCTCGACGAGTTCTCGGGAGCTGTCGACGCCTTTACGTTCGAACTCGAGGGGCGCAGCGTGGTGCGGCTCATCGCCAAAGATACGAGCAAGGGCGCGGCGCTCGTCGCCCTGGCTGCCGAGCTCGGTGTAGCCGCCCAGGACACAGCCGTAATAGGCGATTGGTACAACGACCTGTCCATGTTCCAAGTTGCGGGCCAGTCCTTCGCCATGCCGCACGCTCCCGAAGACGTGCGAACCTGCGCGTCCGCCACCTTGCTTGCAGAGGAGGTCCGAGAGCAGGGCCCCATCGCCACAGCACTGCAGCGCTGGCTTGAGCCAAGCCGATAGCCCGAACGGGCTTGTGTCGCCTGTTTGAAGCTGGGCTCTACCGAGAGCTTTCTGAAAATGCGTGGTGTGCGCCACTATTTTTCAAGAAACCCGGGCCCTGCCTGCATTGAAACTATCGATGCAAACGCTCTACGAAGTCCAAGGGCAACGCGTGATGGTGGTGGACGACGAACCGCTACTGCGCGGTCTCTGTTCCTCATTGCTCTCCAGCTGGGGCTATCAGGTCACGGAAGCCCACGATGGCCAAGACGCCCTCGAGAAGCTGCACGAGACCACCGTAGACGCCGTGCTCGTGGACATCAATATGCCCAGGCTGCGCGGCGATGCGCTGCTCGCATGCTTGCGGCGCAAGCACCCGCAGCTGCCTGTGGTCATTATGAGCAGCGACTTCATGCAGACGACGCGCGAGCGCGTGCTCGATTTGGGAGCAAGCAGCTTTCTGCCCAAGCCCTTTCGTCCCGTGCAGCTCAAGCAACACATCTCGCAGGCCTTGCTCTAGGGCATTGAAGCGGCGCGCACACAAACGTTCCTTGGCATCCGAGAGCCCTGGGCACACAATCTGCGGAGCGATGCAGCTTGCCCATACCTTCCTCGCCGTCTCACTGCTGACGCTTGCCACATCCGGTTGCTCCGACGTCGCGGCAGCTCCGCCAGAAGCACGCAGCACGGAGACGCCGCAAAAGCCCACAACTCCCGTAGCGCCACAGAGCAGCAAATCGCTGTCGTACTTGCAGCCGGGAGTCTCTGATTGGGTCGCTATCGGTGACCTGCACGGAGACCTGGCGCAGACCCGCAAAGCGCTGCGACTGGCCGGGGCCATCGACGAACGCGACCGCTGGATCGGCGGCAAGCTGGTGCTGGTACAAACGGGCGACGTCATCGATCGCGGCGAGGAAGACCGCGAGGTCATCGATTTACTCGAGCGGCTCGAAAAAGAAGCCAAGGCCGCAGGTGGCAAGCTCATTTTGCTCACGGGCAACCACGAGCTCATGAACGTCGCCCAGGATTTTCGTTACGTAGCACGGGAAAGCGTGCCCGCATTCGACAGCCTTGGTGGGCGCGCTGAGGCCTTTCGGCCAGGAGGCCCCTATGCGCAAGTTCTCGCCGCGCACCCCGTCGTCGTGCAGCTCGGCGACACCGTCTTCGTGCACGGAGGCGTACTGAGTAAGCACGTGCAGTACGGACTCGATCGCATCAACGAAGAAGCAAGAAGCTACATGCGTGGCAGCCGCAGGGAGCTCTCCTCCGCACTGGCAGCCGAAGATAGTCCGCTGTGGACTCGCGCCTACTCAGATCAGGCACCTGACTGTCAGGAGCTCACAGAAACCTTACGCCGCCTGTCGGCCAAGCGTATGGTCGTGGGGCACACACCGCAGAGCGCCGGCATCAACTCAGCATGCGACGGACAAGTTTGGCGCATCGACGTCGGGCTCTCTCGACACTACGGAGGACCCGTGCAAGCACTCAAGATGCAGGGCAACGAGGCCAAGGTTCTGCGCGA
>CAZEWA010000224.1:0-8674 GCA_964515685.1 uncultured Polyangiales bacterium
TTCTAGAAGTGTCTGAGTGGCTCGCCAAGCAACCGACCTGGTCTGATCTGCCGATTGTCTTGCTTACGGGTGGGCGACGTCACCAGGTGCTTCAAGGGTCATTGCTAGAGCTTGGCAACGTGACCCTGCTCGAACGGCCGATCGAGGTTCGCACGCTGCTCAGTGCTGTTGCGTCAGCACAGCGCTCGCGGCGACGTCAATACCAGGGGCGCGAGGAAATCCGGCGGCGAGATGAGTTCCTTGCGATGCTTGGACACGAGCTGCGCAATCCGCTGACTGTGATCCTGTACGCGCAGGAGCGTTTGCAAGACGAGGGGGGAACAGAGCATGCGGAAAAAAACGTGGCGACTATCGGCCGTCAGGTGCGGCACTTGACGCGTCTTGTCGACGACTTGTTGGATGTGGCTCGCGTGACCACGGGCAAGGTCGTGCTCGACAAGGCACCAGTCGACTTGCTGGGCGCGGTGCAAGATGCAGTCGGTGCGTTGCTTGCCCGGGCGCACGACCAGAACCTGCGCCTGACTTGGACTTCTTCCGTTCGAGAGCTGCGTGTGGACGGCGATCGTGTGCGTCTCGATCAGGTAATCACGAACCTGCTGGTCAATGCCATCAAGTACACGCCCTCGGGCGGACAGATCGAGGTGCTGCTGGACAAGACCGCCGATGCGGCGAGGATACGCTTCCGCGACACGGGCATAGGCATGGACGCGGCCACGTTGGAGAACGCGTTCGACCTGTTTACGCAGGCGAAAGCGGCGATAGCACGCACGCAGGGCGGCATGGGAGTGGGGCTCACGCTGGTACGCAGCCTGGTCGACCTGCACGGTGGAAGCATCCGCGCCAGCAGTGAAGGCCCCGATCAAGGCAGCGAGTTCGAGGTCACGCTGCCTTTGCTGGCCGGCCATTCGGCGCCACTCGCGACCAGCGCACCGCGTCAAGCAGACCAAGCGCTGAGACTCGTGGTGATCGAAGACAACCCGGACTTGGTTGAGCTGCTCAAGGAGATGCTGGAGGACTCGGGGCACCACGTCGACATTGCGATCGATGGACACGAGGGGCTCGAGCTCATTGAAGCCGTGAAGCCGGACTGCGCCTTCATCGACATCGGTTTGCCCGGGCTCGACGGCTACCAAGTCGCTAGCGCGGTGCGGGACCGGCTTAAGCAAACGGTCAAGCTCGTGGCGATGTCGGGTTACGGACAGCCCGAGGATCACCGCCGTGCGATTGCGACGGGCTTCGATCTTCATCTCACGAAGCCCGTGGTGATCGAGCGTCTGCATCGGGCGCTGCGCGAGCTCATGCCAGCGTGATCGCAAGCCGCACGTGTAGGGTCGAGTCGTGGGCTCAGACGTGACGAGTTCGATACGTGCAAGTGGCGAAGGGTCGGGCGTTGCCGACACTCTGCCTCGATGCGCGCTGCGGGAGCCGTAGCGGGCGGGCGATTGCGCTCTTTCTGGCGACATAGCGTTCAGGCCACTTTTTAGGCCATTTTTAATACATTTTTTGCTAGCCTTGTGCGACGCATGGCTGGCGCAAGGGTGCCTCGCCCCCGTGTGATACTGACCTGTGAATTCGAAAGAGGGTATATTCGATGCTCCGACGTATGGGCGCTAGCGCCACAGTCATCGCTGTGGTGGTTGCAACGGCTGCGTGCAGCACCACGGAGGAAGACGTCGGTGACGCTGCGGTTGCCGCGGACGCTGCGGTTGCCGCGGACGCTACCGCCGATTCTGCGTTGCCGATCACCGAACAGCCGGGCGATGGAAGCGAGTGTCCCTCGTTTGGCGAACCTAAGACTCGTTGGACGCCCAGCGAGAACGCTCCCATCTTCCTGACATTCGAGATTCCTGATGGCTATGAGCTCGACAGTGAGCAGGAATTTTTCAGCACCTTCTACGAGATGCGATTCAACCGATTTTTCACGATCAAAGGTCAGCAGCGATCGATCAGCATTGTCACCG
Organism: uncultured Polyangiales bacterium; assembly: GCA_964515685.1. GTDB lineage: Bacteria > Myxococcota_A > Polyangia > Polyangiales > DASUME01 > DASUME01. The sequence goes on from CAZEWA010000224.1 coordinate 1,962, forward strand.
AGCAATACCTCGAACCGGCCGAGCAAGTCTTCGTAGATATATCACTCGGCGGCTCCGACGTCATAGGCCCCATCGACGTCAGTGGACAGAGCTTGATGGTGAGGCGGTCGGCGCGCGAGGCACACGTAGAGTACACGCTGTTTCCTGAGATCAATGGGGAGAGACGGCAGGTGACCGTATCCGTCCGCTGGGCTTCGACTACGGGCTGCTTGGCTTCAGGCGAAGCGCTGGCCGATCTGATCGTGCCCACGATGCAGCTTATTCCGTGATGGACGTCGGGCGCTTGCCGACAGCAGTTGTGTTGGAACCAGCCCCAGCGATTCTTTTCTTCCGATGTGTCAGAGGAGTATTTTCATGAAGAAGACGACCTTGGTTCTGCTCGCCACTTGCTGGGCGCTTTCGGGATGCGATTCAGATGCCGACGAAGAGAAGTCGGAAGAGCAGCAACCCGGCCCGGGCGGAAGCGGCGGATCTGAAACCGACGGAGCGACAGGGCAGCAGGCGCAACGCCTTGGCGCAAATCTCTTCCACGCTGTGTTTCAGACACTCTGGTTCAACGCCATACAGAAGGCCCCAAAGCTCGCCGCAGGCGGAGAATCTTCTACCGAAGATTGTCTCGGTTGGGCGGCCAATCCTTCCGGCGCGTACGGAGAGGCAACGCTTGGTTTTGAGGAGGGAGGCAGCACTCATACGTACGCCGCTGCTTTCGATCTCACAGGTTGTCTGGCGCTCGAGTCGGGGCCCAATGAAGCGTTCTCCTTCAAGGCCCAGGATTTGTCCGGCGACGGCACCACCGAGACCTTCGTGCTCGGTGGGCGACTCGCTGCCGTTACCTTCGACGAGGGCGGGCTTGCGCCGGCTCCTGAGGCATACGACGCGGACGCCGAACCGACCTGCACCGATGTGTTCTTCGATGGCGTACACATTGAGAGTCCCGGGTTCGATGCCGAAGGCAACTTCTCTAACGAGTCGACGCCGCATAGCCCGTCTGGATACACCGCAGGCACGCTGAGCGCCTTGTGCGGAGGTTTTCGACTGCGCTGTGAGCTTGCAGGCGGAAAGACGCCGGTAGGGCTCTTCAACCTCGACGCAGTGGCCGACTCGGTGGGTCGCGGGTCGGTGTGTGTGCTCCAAGCGAAAGGCTAGGGGGCGTGGAGGGGCTTGCGACACTCGTGGCCTACGCCAAGGAGCTACTCGCGACTCATAGCGGGTGAGGCGGCTGGTCCGATGCGCTCAAGATGCGCTCGGGCAGAGTCGCCCATCGTGAGCATGGCAGCGCCGAGCATGATGGCGTCTTTGACCACCAGTCGACCGCGGCCACTCAAGTAAGGCGAGAACCCAATCGAACGAATGGTGAACGGTTCTTCTCCCCGCTCGGGATCGAAGAATCCAGCCGCCAAGCTTTGCTCATACTGCGTTCTCGCGTTCCTGCTCCGGTATGACCCGCCACTCATGGGGGCCAGTGCAGCATGAGCATGAGGATGCAGGTGCCGCATCCCTTCCTCAGAACGGCTGCGGGAGCCCCTCGGCGCGTTGCATGCACGTCGCCGCGTTGCGCTCAAGGGTCGTAGTTCAGGTTCGGAGCGAGCCAGCGCTCGACCTCCGCTTGCGTCATGCCCTTGCGGACGTGGTAATCCGCGATCTGATCGCGGTCGATCTTGCCGAGCGTGAAGTAGTGGGACTTGGGGTGGGCGAAGTACAGACCGCTGACACTCGCGCCGGGCCACATCGCGTACGATTCCGTGATCTTGATGCCAATCTTCGCCTCGACGTCGAGCAGCCTCCACAGCGTGCCCTTTTCCGTGTGATCGGGGCAGGCCGGATAGCCCGCAGCGGGGCGGATGCCGCGGTACTTTTCGTTGATGAGCTCTGCGGGGGACAGCTTTTCATCTTGCCCATAGCCCCACTCGATGCGCGCACGCTCGTGGAGATACTCAGCGAAGGCTTCGGCCAGACGGTCGGCCAGGGCCTCGGTCATGATGGCGTTGTAGTCGTCGTACTCGGCTTTGAAGCGTGCGCTCAGCTCATGGCTCCCGAAGCCTGTGGAGACCGCGAAGACGCCCAGATGATCGGGCAAGCCCGTCTCCTTGGGGGCGATGAAGTCGCTCAGCGAGCGACAGGGGCCGTCGTCTTTGTCGCGCTGCTGACGAAGGAAGCAAAAGCGCTCGCGCACGGTGCTCCGGCTGTCATCCGTGTATAGCTCGACGTCGTCTCCGACTGAGTTGGCGGGAAAAATGCCGTATATACCCCGCGCCGTGAGCAGCTTCTCGGCGATGATTCGGTCAAGCAACTTCTGAGCGTCTGCGTACAGACTTCTCGCCTGCTCGCCGTACACTTTGTGCTCGAAGATCTGCGGAAAGATGCCCTTGAGCTCCCAGGTGTGGAAGAGCGGAGTCCAGTCGATGTAGTCGCGCAGCGTGGCGAGCGGGAAGTCCTCGAGCACGTGAATCCCGCTCTTCTGAGGCTGCGCGATGTCGTCCTTGTTCCACTCGATGTCCGGCCGCCGTGTGCGCGCTTCCTTGAGGGACGGAAGGACCCGGGTCGCCGCTTTGTGCCGCTTTCGCAGCTGCTCGTACTCCGCTCTGTGTTGCTCGACGAACTTACTCTTTTCGGTGCTGAGCAAGCTCGTGGTCACGGGGACCGCGCGACTCGCGTCCAGCACGTGCACGACGGGCTCGTCGTAATGGGGCGCGATCTTCACTGCGGTATGTGCACGGCTCGTGGTCGCGCCGCCGATCAAGAGGGGTAGGTTCATGTTCAGGCGCTTCATTTCACGCGCCACGTGGACCATCTCGTCGAGCGACGGCGTGATCAGGCCGCTCAGCCCGATGATGTCGGCCTTTACTTCTTTGGCGCGTTCGAGAATCTTCTCGCAGGGCACCATCACACCCATGTCGATAACTTCGTAGTTGTTGCAAGCAAGCACGACGCCGACGATGTTCTTGCCGATGTCGTGGACATCGCCTTTGACGGTCGCGAGCACAATCTTGCCCTGGGTGCGAACTTCCAAGCCGGCCGCGCTCGCCGCTGCCTTCTCCGCTTCCATGAAGGGCGTCAGATACGCCACCGACTTCTTCATCACGCGCGCGGACTTCACGACTTGCGGCAGGAACATCTTGCCCGCACCGAACAAGTCCCCGACGACTCCCATGCCGTCCATCAATGGACCTTCGATGACAGACAATGGCTTGCCGAGCTTCTGCCGTGCCTCCTCGGTGTCCTCGTCGATGTACGTGTCGATGCCTTTGACCAGCGCGTGGGATAGACGCGCCTCGACCGTACCGTTGCGCCACTCAGCCGCCTTCGCTTCGATGGCTTGCTTGTTGCCGGTCCCCTGGGCTTTGAGCTCCTCGCCGTAGTCGACCAGACGTTCGGTTGCGTCGGGACGACGATTCAGAAGGACATCTTCGACGAGCTCTTTGAGCTTCGGTTCGATCTCCTCGTAGACCTCGAGCATACCGGCGTTGACGATCCCCATGTCCATGCCGGCGCCGATGGCATGGAAAAGGAACGCCGAGTGCATCGCCTCGCGCACCTTGTTGTTGCCACGAAAGCTGAACGAGATATTGGATACGCCGCCGCTGACTTTGGCGTGCGGAAGGTTCTGCTTGATCCAGCGCGTCGCATCGATGAAGTCGACTGCGTAGTTGTTGTGCTCCTCCATGCCGGTCGCAACCGTCAGGATGTTGGGGTCGAAGATGATGTCTTCGGGCGGAAAGCCAACCTCGTCGACCAGGATTCGGTAGGCGCGCGAGCAGATGCGGATCTTGTCCTCGAGCGTGGCCGCCTGGCCCTGTTCGTCGAAGGCCATCACCACGGTGGCAGCGCCGTAGCGCAGGATGTGGCGCGCACGATCCCGGAAGACTTCCTCGCCCTCCTTCAGGGAGATGGAGTTGACGATACCCTTGCCCTGCAGACACTTGAGCCCGGCTTCGATCACTTCCCACTTGGAGGAGTCGACCATGATGGGAACGGCTGCGACCTCGGGCTCGCTTGCGAGCAAGAGCAAGTAGCGCGTCATCGCAGTTACGCCGTCGATCATCCCTTCGTCCATACAGACGTCGATCACGTTGGCGCCGTTCTCTACCTGCTGTCGAGCGACGCTGACCGCGCTTTCGTAGTCGCCTCCCTTGATGAGATTGGCAAACTTGGGGGAACCGGCGACGTTCGTACGCTCGCCGAGCATCATGTAGACGCCGCGTTGTTGCGTGAAGGGCTGCGAGCCAGAGAGCCTCAGTGGCCGGAATTCTGAAGGCGACAGGTCCGCGGGCACACTTACGCTGACCTTGGTTTCTTTCTTTGCTCGCGCATCCGAGCGCGCGCTCCGACCGACGTCGGGATCCGCCGTATCAACTTCATCGTGAAGGTTTCGCAGGGCGCGGATCTCGCGCGGTGGCTTCCCTTCTAGTGCTTTGGCGATGGCCTCGATGTGCTCGGGGGTGTTGCCGCAGCAGCCGCCTGCGATGTTGAGCGTGCCCGCCGCGGCGAACTCGTCGAGGTACTTCGCCATGTCCGCAGGCTCGAGATCGAAGCCGGTGGGCGAAAGCGGATTGGGCAGGCCGGCATTCGGGTAGGCCGATACCGCGACCGTGGCCTTCTCTGCGAGGTCAGCCAGGAACGGATACATCAGATCCGGGCCGAGCGAGCAGTTCAGGCCGACCGCGAGCGGCTCGACGTGCTTGACCGCATTCCAGTAGGCCTCGATGGTCTGCGCGGAGATCATGGTCTCACCGCCGCGGCCGACCGCCGCCGAGATCATGACAGGTAGCTGTTTCTTCTGGGCGCTGAAGACCTCTTGGATGGCGACCAGGGCAGCCTTGGCGTTGAGTGAGTCGAAGATCGTCTCCACCAGCAGCAAATCGACTCCACCAGCGATGAGCGCTTCGACCTGTTGGACATACGCGAACTTCACCTGGTCGAAGGTGACCACGCGGAAACCTGCGTCGTCGGCGTCCGGGGAGTTGGTGAGCGACACCGTCAGAGGTCCGACCGCGCCCGCCACGAAGCGCGGCTTGCCGTCGCGATTGGCCACACGGTCGGCCCAGGTGCGGCATTGGCGCGCCGACTGTTCGTTGATCTCCCAGGCCAGCTCGTTGAGAAAGGGGGTCTCGATGATCTTTTGGTAGAACGCAGGATCCTTGCGACCGCCAGTCTCGCGCGGATCGTCGACGAAGAACTCGCTCTGCGTGATGCCAGTGGCACCAAACGTATTGGTCTCGATGATGTCCGCCCCGGCTTCGAGAAAGCGCCGGTGGATGTCGCAGATCATGTCCGGCTGCGTAAGGGAGAAGAGGTCGCCGTTGTTCAGCAAGTCCTTCTTCGAGTCCTTGAAGCGCTCATGCCGGATGTCGGCTTCGGTCATGTTGTAGCTGCGGATGGTCGTCCCCATCGCGCCGTCAATGATGAGGATACGTTCCCGCAATAGCTTCTTGATGGGGTGTTCCAACGAAATGCTCACTTGTTGGCACGGCGCACGCCGCGCTGTCGAAGCGCGCCCTCGGGCGCGCGAGCTGAGGGAGTTAGGTCTCTCGTGCGACCGGGCTTCTCGGCCTCGGCGAGCACGACGCGAAGGTGGGGTTTGCGCGCTTCCTTACAGGCAATTTCGGCGCGTGAGACATTCAGACCCGCGTCGTGAAGCAGTGCTCGCAGCTTGCGCGCTGAAAAGCCCGGATGAAGCAGTCCATAAGCCGCGGTGATGTCGTGCTCCTCGTGCTGGTCCAGGCACAGCAGCACCGCGCGACCACCCGGGCGCAGCACGCGGGCGCACTCCGACAGCGCGCGCCCCGGATGCTCCGCGTAGGTGAGCGTGTGGAAGAGCAGTACGTCGTCGAAGCTCTCGTCGCCGAAAGGTAGCGCGTGAACATTTGCGACCTGGACGCGCGCGTGCGTATGGCTCGCCAATCGATCACTGGCGGCTTGTACGGCGCGCTCGTCGTTGTCGATGCAGGTGAGCGCCCGGCAGTACGGCGCGAGCACGCTGGCCACCGATCCGTCTCCGCAGCCGACGTCGAGCACGTCGCCCAGGCGCAATAGCGAAGCTGCGCCGAGTGCGAGCGATTGCCAGGTGCGTCCTGGCGAGTAATCGCGGTCGAGCTCGAGGATCGCCGATTCGGGCAAGCCTTCGTGCCGCTCGGCGTCGAGCACGGCCAGACGCTCACGGTCCGCTTGCAGTGTGCGGTCGGACGACGTCGAAACCTCGAGCAAGAGACCGCGCACTGTCTCGGTCAATCTCTCGCGGGCAAGCCCGTAGAACGCCTGCGTGCCGTCGCGCCGATGCCGCAAGAGCCCCGCATCACGCAGCCGTGCCAGGTGCGTCGAAACACGCGACTGGGCCATGCCTGTCACACGCACCAACTCCGAGACGCACAGCTCCCGCTCTGCCAGCAGCGCACAGAGCCGCAGCCGGTTTTCGTCTCCAAGCAGGCTCAGCGCCTCGGCGTAATTGACCAGCTCCATGGCATGCATCCGTAAATCTGAATGAATGGATACATCGAAAGTGAGTGCCCGTCAAGGTCGCCTTGGCCATGGGGAGAGTTACCTCCACCCCTCCTCGAACTGCGTGCTGTGCGGGGTCACTAGGTAGGGCGCGCTGGCGATCTTGTCCTTGACGGCTACCGTTCTGAAGAACGCGGAGAGCAGCGCGGAGCGGACGGACCCAGGCGCCCAGGGCACGTGCGGCTTCAATGCAGCCGCGTTCTGAAGAACGCGGAGAG
>CAZEWA010000225.1:0-8649 GCA_964515685.1 uncultured Polyangiales bacterium
AGATCGATATCCCCGATGAAGACACGGAGAAGATCCGCACGGTCGGGGACGCGGTTTCGTACATCCAAGAGCATAAAGCCAAGTGAGCTCTGTTCGCTGAGACGGGCACTGCGTAACAGCGCGACCTTTGCGCAAAGCAGGCAGGCTCGGCGTGAACACAAGTAAGACGTTGCCGTCGGCAACATGAGGGGCGCTTCGGGCGCCCTTTTTGCTGCTACCTCCTGGCATCGTTTAGGCGGCTGTGGCACGTCCACGTATGCGCGCGCGGACTTCAGTGGACCGCAATCGCGCGGGGGCAGGTTATGCGCAGGGTCGTGATTACAGGCATCGGAGCGGTCAGTCCTTGTGGGCTCGACAGCGCGTCGACCTGGGATGCCATAAAAGCTGGCAAGAGCGGGATAGCTCCTATCGGTTTGTTCGATGTGGCGGACTACACGTCGAAAATCGGGGGGGAATGCAAGGGCTTTGCGGCCGAGCGCTTCGTACCCAAGCGAGATATCCGGTCCATGGATCGCTTCATCCATCTCGCGATGGGGGCAGCTGAGGAAACCATGCGTACCGCGGGGCTGGATGCCGATGCGCCTATCAAGGCGCGCACAGGCACGCTCGTCGGCGTCGGCATCGGGGGGCTCGGTTACATCGAGAACATGTGTAAGGTTCTCGCGGAAAAAGGCCCAAGCCGCATCAGTCCGTACTTCATTCCGGCGACCATCTCGAACTTGGCTCCGGGCCAAATCTCGATGAAGTACGGCCTAAAGGGCGTGAGCTACGCGACGACGAGCGCATGTTCTTCGGGCGCTCACGCTATCGGCGAAGCGTTTCGCACGATAGCGCGCGGTGAGATCGACGCCTGCGTCGCAGGAGGAGCCGAGGCTGCGATCACGCCGCTGGGAGTGGCGGGATTCGCTGCCATGCGCGCGTTGAGCAAGCGCAACGATGCGCCCGAGAAGGCCAGCCGTCCTTGGGATGCGGGACGCGACGGCTTCGTAATCGCGGAGGGAGCCGGCCTCGTTTTCCTGGAGGAACGAGAGCACGCGGTTGCCCGCGGCGCGACGATTTACGCTGAAATCGTGGGCTATGGCGCGTCAGCCGACGCATACCATCTCACGCAGCCTGCGCCGGAAGGTGAGGGCGCCCAGCGCGCCATGCTCGCGGCGCTCGCGGATGCGCGGCTCAATGGCGAGCAAATAGACTACGTAAATGCGCACGGAACCTCGACTCCTGTGGGCGACTTGCTGGAGCTGCAGGCGATCAAGGGTGTCTTCGGCGAACACGCCGTCTCGGGCGGTCTCTGGGTTTCGAGCACTAAGTCGATGACCGGCCATCTGCTTGGTGCAGCGGGCGGTCTAGAAGCTTTGTTGTGTGCCTTGGCGCTGCGCGATGGTGTCGTGCCGCCGACCATCAATCTCGACGACCCGGATCCAGGGACGGCCGGTTTCGATCTCGTTCCTCACGAAGCGCGGGACCGCTCACTCAAGTACGTGCTCTCGAATTCGTTTGGATTCGGTGGCACCAACGCATCGATAATTCTGGCTCAGCACGTGTGAGGTAATCGTGTCGAAGAAGGTCATTGGCGTGGCTTCAGATCACGCAGGGCTCGAACTCAAGAAGCTGCTCGTCGCGGAGCTTGAGAAGCGCGATTACGTGGTGACGGACTTCGGTACGCAGACAGCAGCGTCCTGCGATTACCCTGATTTCGCTCACGCACTCGCCAATGCAGTAGAGAGCCAGACTGTCCCGCACGGTCTCTTGGTTTGCGGCACTGGGGTGGGCATGTCGATTGCGGCCAATCGGCACAAGGGAGTGCGCGCCGTCGTGTGTAGTGAGCCCCTGAGCGCCAGGATGTCTCGCAAACACAATGACGCGAACGTGCTGTGTTTGGGCGCGCGCGTGATAGGTCCAGACACTGCGCTCGAGATTCTCGAGGCGTTTCTTGCGACGGAATTCGAGGGCGGCCGGCATGCTGGCCGCGTGTCCAAGATCAACGCCTCGTGAAGCAACGTAGGCTGCCGAGCTTCATCGCGGAGCAGACTCAGTATTCTCTTAGGTTTACCTGCGAATACTGCACGTACTTCGACGTGAAGCTCGAGCGCTGTATGCATGGTTATCCCAATGCAGATCACCGAACCGCGCGCTACGAAGCGGACGCGCAGACGCAGCAGAGTACCGACTCGGACGATGCGTCGCTCGTGTTCTGCAAAGAGTTCGAGCTGATGTGAGCCCGATGTGCGCGTGGCTAGAGCATGAGCGCGCGGTTTTTGCGCTCGGCGGCACGCGGTCCTATAGGCTGCGGCGATGGCTCTCACCGCGACGATGCATCGGCTGAAAGTACAGCTCTCCGATACAGACCGACAGGTCTACGAGACGCTGGACTTGCGCCTCGCTCAGCATCCGTCGGAAACGGAGAGCTACCTTGTGACGCGGGCGCTCGCCTACTGCTTGATGTTCGAACCGGGCATCGAGTTTAGCCGAGGTCTTGCGCAGGCCGATGAGCCTGCTGTTTGGGTCAAAACGCCCGACGGTCAGCTTTCGGCCTGGATCGAGGTAGGGATTCCATCCGCTGAGCGCCTACATAAGGCAAGCAAGGCCTGCCCCCGAGTGCGCATCTTTTGTCACCACGATGGAGAGCTCATGCTCCGTGAGGCGCGCCGCATCCCCATTTTTCGGGCGGATCATATCGAACTTTACCTTCCGGATTCCGCGTTCATCGCTGAACTCGCGTCGCGCGTGTCGCGCTCGATGGAATGGGAATTGACGCGTGCCGATGGGCAGCTCTACCTGAACGTTGACGGGCAGGCGCTGGCCGGGGAGCTCACGCAACGCACGCTGACGTGAAGGTATCTGTGCGCGCCACAGGTCGGTCCAACTCAGGGTGAGCGCGCTGATTTGAGTCAGTTTGGGACAAAAGTTGGTGATAGCGTTCTGCCGGGAGCGTTGCCCGCGTGGCGACGCACGAAAGGACAAGATGCGCACTGCGGGGATGGTTTCGGCGCTTTTTCTGATGCTTCCGGTGTACGTGAGTGCAGAGGAGCCCGACCCGCCGCCCTCTGCGGCAGCGGCGCTGGTTGAAGCCGCGGAGAGCGCGCCAGATTCACTGGAGTTGGCCCAGCAACGCGCCGCGATGGAGCAGTTCGAGGCCCAGCTCGCGTACAAGACAGGTCAGGTCGCAATCGGCGAGGACCTGGCCACGATGAACCTAGGCGACGACTTTCGGTTTCTCGGCTCGGAGGACGCGGAGAAGGTCCTGGTCGCTTGGGGCAATCCGCCTGGAAATCAGGTTTTGGGGATGGTGCTACCTTCCAATATCTCGCTGTTCGATGACGCCTCCTGGGCTGTCCTCGTTACGTACAGCGAAGAGGGGCACGTCGAAGACGACGACGCGAAGAGTCTCGACTACGACGACCTACTCAAGGACATGCAAGCGAGCACGGAAGAGGCGAACGAAGAGCGCACGAAGGGTGGCTATCCGGCTGCGCACCTGCTCGGTTGGGCCGAGCCCCCGCACTACGACGAGGTGAGCCGCAAGCTCTATTGGGCGCAGGAGCTCGAGTTCGTCGGCTCGGAGCAACACACGCTGAATTACGACATTCGTATTCTCGGGCGAAAAGGTGTCCTCGAGCTCAGCGCCATCGCCGGCATACAGCAGCTCGCCACCATCAAGGCGGAGATGCCGAAGGTCCTGGCGGCCGTGGATTTCAACCCGGGGATGCGATACGCCGACTTCAATCCTGAGCTGGATGAAGTGGCGGGCTATGGGATAGGCGCGTTGGTTGCTGGAAAGCTCGCGGCCAAGGCCGGATTTTTCAAGGTGATCCTGGGTATCTTGCTGGCAGGAAAGAAGCTTATCGCCGTTGCCGCCATCGGCATCGTGATGGGCCTGAAGCGCCTACTCAGCAGAAAAAAGAGCGAAGCCGAAGTGGCGCCACCGGCTTGAGCTGCGCGGCTTGCGGCGTTTCTCCAAGGCGCATCCATTGACGCGGCTGCGTACATCTCAGAGACCGACTGCTGTGGGGGCTGGTGAGGCAGCGCAAAGACACTTAGGCTTGTGCAAATGGACCGCTCGCTTGCGCAAGATCTGCTCGCCTACATCGATGCCTCGCCGTCTCCATTTCACGCCGTGGCCGAAACGGCCCAGCGCTTGGATGCTGCCGGCTATCAGAGGCTCGACGAAGGGGACGCCTGGGAACTCGCGCCTGGGGCTCGCTTTTACGTAGTCCGCGGCGGTGCGTCGATTGCAGCCTTCGAGCTGGGGGTGGAGGCGCCCGAAGACTCCGGCTTCCGGCTGATCGGTGCTCACACCGATTCGCCCACGCTGCGCATCAAACCGCAGCCCGAGGTGGTGCGCGAGGGGCACCGGCAGCTAGCGGTCGAGGTGTACGGGGGCGCTTTGTACAGCACCTGGATGGACAGAGATCTGTCGATCGCAGGGCGCGTGCTGGTGGCGGGAGCAGCACAGGGTGGGGCCTGCGACGCGCACTTGGTTCGCCTCCCCGATGCGCTGCTCCGGATTCCAAACCTCGCCATTCATCTGAACCGCGGCGTGAACGACGGTCTCAATCTCAATGCCCAACAGCACCTGGTTCCCCTCGTGGGGCTCGGGGATCGCACGAGCTTTTCCTTCCAAGAGCTGCTCGTGCGCGGACTCCAAGATGCGGGGGTACAGGTGTCGCCCGCGCAGGTTCTGGGCTGGGACCTGAGTTTATTTGCCTGCGAGCCATCGCGCATCGGCGGCATGTCCGGGGAGTTCATATTCGCCCCCCGCATCGACAACCTCGCGGGCTGTCATGCGGCGCTGTGTAGTTTGCTTGCCTCCCAAGGTGCGCGGGGCGCAACGCGAGGCATCGTGCTGTTCGACCACGAAGAAGTCGGAAGTCAGAGCGCTCGTGGCGCGGGATCGTTCTTCGTGCGCTCGCTTCTGTCGCGCGTACTGGAGCTGTACGGTCCGGTCACGGAGAGCCGCTTTGCTCGTGCGATCTCGCGCTCCTACCTCGTGTCGAGCGATATGGCGCATGGAGTTCATCCCAATTACGCAGACCGCCACGAGCCCAACCACCGACCGCTCCTCGGCCAGGGCCCAGTGATTAAGATGAATTCGAATCAGGCCTACGGAACCGATGGTGAGACATGGGCGCTGTTCGAGCGCCTGGCCCAGCAGTCCGAAACACGTACGCAACGCTTCGTGGTGCGCTCTGATCTCGGTTGCGGCAGCACGATAGGGCCCATTACGGCGGCACGTCTCGGGGTACGCACCGTGGATGTGGGCAATCCGATGCTTAGTATGCACAGTGCACGCGAGATGGCCGCAGCCGCGGACGTGGCGCCGATGGTTCAAGTGTTGAGCGCGTTTTTGAGTCCGTAACGAAAGAGGGAAAGCGATGTTTCAAGCCTTACCCGACCAGGTTTCGATTTATGAAGTCTCGCCTCGCGATGGCCTTCAAAACGAAGCCGTGACCGTACCGACCACACAGAAGGCGCGCTTGGTGGAAGCGCTGGTGGCGGCCGGCGTATCGCGCATCGAAGTCACAAGCTTTGTGTCTCCGCGCTGGATTCCTCAGCTCGCCGATGCAGAGGACGTCGTTCGCCTGCTGACCCCGCGCGCAGCTCAGTACAGTGCCCTGTGTCCCAATGCGCGTGGTCTCGAGCGCGCAAAGAAGTGCGGCATCCCGGAGCTGGCGGTGTTCGTCAGCGCGAGCGAGACCCACAATCGCCGCAACGTCAATGACTCGATCGCCAACACCCTCGCGAAATTTCGCGATGTGATAGCTCCGGCGGTGGAGTACGGCCTGCGTGTGCGAGGGTACGTCTCGACCATCTGGGGCTGTCCATTCGAGGGCGAGGTCGACACGGCCCAGGCCATCCGAATTGCGCGTGAGCTCCTTGATTTGGGCTGCTACGAAGTCTCGCTCGGCGACACCCTGGGCGTCGGGACGCCGCGGCAGACTGAGTCGATTCTACGTAAATTCCTCGCTGAATTTGAGCCGTCGCAGCTAGCGATGCACATGCATGACACGCGAGGCACGGCGCTAGCGAATGTCGTGGTGGGCCTCGAGTTGGGCATTCGCACCTTCGACGCGTCCGTCGGCGGGCTCGGCGGATGCCCCTATGCCCCCGGAGCTGCCGGCAACCTGGCGACCGAGGATCTCGTCTACATGTTGCACGGGATGGGTGTCGAAACCGGCATAGACCTCGACAAGCTCTGGGAGGCGGGCAAAGTTGCTGCGGCTGTCGTTGGCCACGAGCTCTCTGGTAAGGTCCACAAGGCCGGGGTTCGTTCGCTGCGCCGCTAAGCGATCCGCCCAATACGGAGAGGCATACGGAATGGGAACTTTCACCGCCCTGGTCTTGGCAACCCCTATCTTCGGCTTTGCCCTGTCGCCGCCTTCGGTGGCGTCTTTGCCCGCGACTGCGCTGCCGGTGGTGGCTCAGATCGAAGCCTCATTCGATAGCGAGGTCGAAGCGAGCGACGAACAAACGGTAGCCGCGTTACCTCCAGAGCCTGTGGTCGGTGGTCCCGGATCCCCCGGCTATGTGCAGGCTCTCCGCAAGCGCGCGCGGCTTGCGAAGGTGCACCGAACCCTCGGCATCGCCACATGGGCTGCGATGGGGGTCGCCGTGATCGCAGGGACGATACAGTACCGAAACCTTTACGGCGCTCCGTTCGTCACCGAATTGGAGGACACGCCGTGCGTGCAGGGCGATCCGTGGATCAATAAGAATCAGTGCTCAGGAACCCCTTGGTTCCACGCGATCACGGGCTTTGGCACGGGAGCGCTATATGTCGCCACGCTCAGTCTGGCCGCCGTCATGCCAGATCCGGACAGGGCTTCGGTCGGTGACAGCAAGTACGCCAAGACGGTGCGCACCCACAAGGTGCTGCGTTGGGTGCACTTGAGCGGCATGGTCGCGCAAATGGTGCTCGGGATCGTTATCGCGAACTCGGGATTGGGGCTCGATCGCGCCAATGACTACGGTACGCTCAAGGCGCTGTCGGGGCTTCACCTCGGAACAGGGCTCGTGACATTTGGTGCCCTGACCTGGGCGGGCACCATCATGTTGTTGTGAGCTGAGCTTCGCTCTTGCCAGCTAGGGAGGGGGTTTGTACGATGCCCGTGGCCCAGGCATGCGAACGATACAAATCGTCTAAATTCCACGATTTTTGGCCGTTCCGAGCCGCGTTCCTACGGGTGGTGCGTGTGAGCTTGGAAGGGCCCGTCTGCGCCTGGCATCGAGGAGACGATGTCCGAGCTAACCGTTGCGAATTACCTCGCGGCCCTGCAAGACGACCCGTGGGACCAAAGTGCTGTTCAAGGCCTAGACGAGGCGCTTTCCAGCGGAGACGCAAAGCGTCTGGGTGAAGACCCTGTCCGCCTCCTCGAATTTGCGCGCCGCAACCACGAGGTGCGGGGGGAAGCTTTCGCGGCTGCGAAGCTAATCGAGTTCGAACTCAGGCTCGTCACGAACGATCCGGATTTCGCTGCGATCTTGTGGCGCGAGCTCGGGCGGCTTCGGCGCGAAGACTTGATGGACGACGAGGGGGCACAGGCCGCCTACGAGAAGGCTCTCGAGCTGCGCCCTGGCGACGAAGAGGTGCAGAGAGCCCTCGAGCAGATAACGCAAATCAAAGCGCGCTGGCAGGAAATCGCCCAGCACTTCGTCGAGCAGGCCGACGGCGCAAGCGATGCTGCCTTGCGGACGCAGCTCCTTGTACGCGCCGCTTCCATTGTTTGGCAGTACAAGAAGAAGGGCAAAAACAAAGACGTCGAGCGCCTGTTCCGCGAAGCGCTCGAGAATGATCCGGCAAGTGCGCGTGCGGCTCGGCTGTACGGCATCACGTTGCGTCTGCGTGAAAAATGGAAGGAGCTCGGGGAAGTCCTGCTCTCTTCTGCCCAAGCTGTGACGGGTCGCGATGACCAGCTAGGCATGCAGCTGGCGGCGGCGCGGGTGCTGGCGCAGCGCTTGTCCGACAACGAGAGGGCAGCGGCCTGCTACGAGCGAGTGCTGGAGCTTTTGCCAGCGCACGAAGAGTCATTGGGCTTTTTGGTCGCACATTTTACGGAGAGGGAGGAGTGGGACCACTTGGTCGCGCTCTACGAAGACGCCCTCCGTGCGCGCCAGCTCAAGGCGGACGCAGAGCAAGGTATCTTGCTGCAAATCGGCATGGTGCATTGGCGCATGCTGAAGCGACATGAGCGTGCCGAGCCGTACTTTGCGCGCTTGCGTAAGGCTGACCCCGCGCAGCCCGTGATGCTCGATTTCTACCGCGAACTCCACATGTCGACCGGAGAAACTGGGAAGCTGCTTTCGGTTCTCTCGGATGCGCAACGCAGAATGCAGAACGAGCCTGACAAGGTTCGGCTCTCGCTGGAAATCGCGCGAATTGCCCAGGCCGATCCGCAAGCCGCGGAGCGCGCCATCGACGCTTTCAAGCACGTGCTGCGCCACGAACCGGGCCACGTCGAGGCGCTTACTTCGCTCAAGCAGCTCTACCGGCGCTCCAACAAATGGAATGCGTTGGTCGAGGTATTGCGTGGAGAACTCGATGCGCTGCCCTCGGACGACCAAGGCGGGCGTCTGGTGCAACTCAAGGAGTTGCTCGCCATCTACCGCGACGAGCTCAAGCTCGATGCGATGGTGCTCAGCACCTACAAC
>CAZEWA010000226.1:0-8632 GCA_964515685.1 uncultured Polyangiales bacterium
AGGTTGTCGATGCTCAGCGACTCCTCGAGCACGAAGCCCATGAGGTAGGTGAGCATGGCCTCCTTACCCGAGTAGGCGATGGTGCCCGTGCCTTCGGCCTGCGAGTAGAGTTGATTTTCGTAGATGTAGAAGACGACGCCCGAGAACAGCACGCCGAGTGAGACCCAGCCCGCGGTCCAGCTAAGCGCTTCCTTGATAGAAGGCGTGTGCGCGCGTCGGTTCAGCACGCCTAAATCCAGGGCGAGCAAACAGAAGATCAACAGGATAAAAGCGGTCCAAAACCAGGTCATGGGTCGTACGCAACTAGCTTACGCCTGCGCGTGAAGCAAGATCCGCGGACGCCCGTTCGCGCGGTTAACCAGAGTAGGTTTGTGTCGTGTCAGCTCAACTGGGTAGGCCGGAGTCGGTTTTTTCCTCTGGGAGCGCGATCACGCCATGGGCGTGTAACCTCTCGAGTAACGCAGGGGACTGTGTGCGCTGGTAGCGCTCGTACAGTGCCAAGACGTCGTCGGGGGTGCCGAGCGCCGTAGTTTCGCGGACTTGCTCTAGGACCTGCGCGTAGACGCCAAAACGTGCGCCCAGATCGAGAAACACCTCGGCGCGCGCGCGGTGTCTGCGGTCTGCGAGCGAGGCTGCGCTTCGATAGGCGCGGGCTCCCACGTCGGCCACGTAGGAGCGGGATATGCCATGACGCTCGAGGTGCGCGTCGAATAGTCCGGTCACGGACAGTGCTTGATCACCGAGTGCGCGCAAGTGCTCGATGCGCGAGCCATCGCCTGCATGTTGTGCGTCGAGCTCAAGCTCCACCAGTGAGCGCGAAAGCGCCTCGGTGTCATGTCCGAGCATGGACAACAGACCGACCAGATAGTGCTCGGTCGGCGGCGGCGCCTCGACCTTGCGTGACACAAGTGCGCGCGTGAGAGTTTCGTGGAAGAACGCTCGCAAATCTTGATGGCATTCGATGCGCATCGAAAGAGCAGCGCTCGCTTCGTTTGCTCCTGAGTCAGACGCCATCTCATTTCGGTAACACGAGGGGCGGTCACTCGGGGAGAGGGGGCCCACGCTTTGTTGGC
This sequence comes from uncultured Polyangiales bacterium, assembly GCA_964515685.1. GTDB lineage: Bacteria > Myxococcota_A > Polyangia > Polyangiales > DASUME01 > DASUME01. Next base: position 1,074 of record CAZEWA010000226.1, read on the forward strand.
AGTCCCCAGGCTTGAGTGCCAAAACGCGCGAATTGCGAGCTACTTCGCGATGTTTTTGCGGCTGCTCTTGGCGGCTTCCAGGGCTGCGAGCACGCGCGGTGAAGTGCGTGCGGAATCAAGCTCCAGATCGGGTTGCTTGTCAAGCGCGTGCGCGAACGCGTCTTGGGCGAGATCGCTGCGCCCGAGTGCCACGTAGGCTGTGGCGAGCTCGCGCTGAATGCTTATCTCTTGATGGCTCGTGAGCTGACCTGAGCCGAGAAGCTGATTGCCGAGCGCGATGGCCTCTGCGAAGCGCCCTTTGCTGACGTGCTCGCGCAGGACGGGCAAGCTCTCATCGACCCGAGATTGCAGCGAGCGGGTCTCGCCTGCTTCGAGGCGCACGCCGGTGACCGCTTGCAGGCGCGCGCGCCCTTCGTCCGAGAGCACCAGATCAAACAACGGCACGAGCACGATGTGGCCGCGCGTGGGTCGCCCCTTGCCTGCGTTGAAGGCCTTGAGTAGACGTAGATCGTTGCGGTCTTGGTAATACTGTTCGGTGATCATCAACAGGGACTCGCCCTGCTCGATGATGTGCCGCACGGGATAGGGAATGAGTAACTGCGCACCTTCGTCGGGAGCGCTGCCTGGTTTGGCTTGATTGGCGCGCAGCAGCGCCACGGCGCGGTTTGGATCGCCGTAATAGCGCACCGCCAAATCGCGCCATGTGTCGCCGGGCTTTACGCGGTGGTAGCTCACCGTGGGCACGATGAGACGCAGGCCTTCGACGATGGAGGCTCCACCCTGCGCCAAGAGACCGTTTTCAGCGACGAGGACGTTCTCGCGCTTGGGGTCGCCGTAGTAGCTCTGCGCAATCGAGGCCAGCGTTTCGCCGTTCTTGACGACGTGGATGTACGCCAGGTCCTGCGCCTGCGCGGGCTCTTTTGCGACAGCAGAAAGACTCGCGAGCAACAGGGCCGCGCCGCATACGGTGGCAAGCAGTTTCATGGTGTACTTCCCGTGGCGGGCGCATGCGGCTTGTCTGTGAGCTTGGCCTCGATACGCAAGACTTCACCACGTTCGATACGAATCTCTTGGGACTTGGGCGCAAAGTGCGGATTGACGAACTTTACGAAGTGCGTGCCAGGCGAAAGCATCAGGGGCTCTGCTGTGGGCGTGACCGTCAGCAGTTTGCCGTCGATGTGTACCTCGGCCCACGGATCTACGACTACATGCAGAAAGCCTGCGTGCTCGCGCGAAAGCACCTCGCCTTGTCCGTCGGGATCTTGATGGGCAGGGCTCAGGCGCCCGTCTAGCTTCTGGATGGCGGCTCCGCTCAACGTGACGCACAGCGTGATGATGCCCATGGCAACGCCCACATGCCGCATCAGGGTGCGGTCGGTGCCGCGCTGGCGTGCCGCTCTCGAGCCTGCGGCCTCGAGGATCTCGTCGGCCTCGGCGTCGGTGATCACGGCCACTTCGCGCAAGAACATGACGAGTCGCGCGTTGTGATTGATGGGTACGCAGGTAGCCAAAAATTCGACCAAATCGTCGATCAGCGCCTGCGTACTGCCGTAGCGATTGGCCGGCATCTTCTCCATGCAGCGGGCCATGATGTGCTCGAGCGCCCGGGGCACGCTCGGATTGAGCTTGCGGGGTGGCGCGTACCTATCGAGGCGAATCTTCTGCATCACGGTGTGCGAGTCGTCTTCGACGAAGGGCTTCTGCCCCGTGATCATCTGGTAGAGCACGATGCCCAACGAGAACAGGTCGCTGCGGAAGTCGAGCTTGTCGCCCAGGATTTGCTCAGGGCTCATGTAGCTCGGCGTGCCGAGGCCTGTTCCGGTCTCGGTGAGGTCGCGCATGGAGTCATCGCGCGCGATGCCGAAGTCCATGAGCTTCACCTCGCCTTGGCGAGAGATCATGATGTTCGCAGGCTTGACGTCGCGATGGACGATGCCGCGAAAGTGCGCGTAATCGAGGGCGCGTGCGACCTGCAGGGCGATGATGGCGGCGACATCCACCGGCAGCTGGGATCTGCGCTCGAGCAGGTCGAACAGGTCGATGCCCTGGACGTACTCCATCACGATGTACATCGAGCCGTCCTGCTTGAGGAAGTCGTGCACGTGCAGGATGTTTTCGTGCTGCAGGGAGGCCATGAAGTGCGCCTCGCGCTCGAATCGCTTGGCGAACTGGCTGTCGACCGCGATGGAGGGCTTGAGGGCCTTGATGGCCACAGTGCGGCCCAAGGGTTGCTGAACGGCCTTGAAGACGGTGGCCATTCCGCCACTGCCAATTTCTTCCAGGATCTCGCAGTTACCAATGCGATCAAACATGCGCGGCGAAAGCGTAGGGACGGTAGTCAATGGAGTCAAACTACAGCGAATCCTTAGCTTTGTGCAACGCGACGCCGAAAGATCCTGAGGTAGGCAAAGGTAGGTGCGCCAGGACTACGCGCGTGAAGACCTGGTGAGGTGGGTCCCAGTGCAGATTCAGTCTCATTCTTTGGGCACCAAGCAGACATCCCGCGTGGTGAAATCAAAGCCGCCCCGTTGGTCACGAACGCTGAAGAAAAAGCGCACGCTCCGGCCATTTTTCGGGATTTGTGCGCCCTCCTCCGCGCTTTGTTCGGGCGGCTCGTACGTCACTTCGATCTCGGCTTGGTCGTCTTCGACCTCGGCGCGCAGCACCGTCAAATGTCGTGGCAGCTCACCGCCGAATTCGACGACGGAGTGGTTAACCTCGAGGGTCTCGCGCAGGTCCTTGATGACCAGCTTACCGAACTCTTCGCGTTCGACCTGGTAGCGTTCGCGATCCGAGGCATCGAAGCGCACCCGCAGCAGATGTTCGCCGCTGCCGGCGCTCACCTGCAACAGGTCCGGATCGTCCTTGCAGTTCTCGCGCGGGACCTCGCTCTTTGGGTAGGGCAAGAGGGCTGCGGCTTTGCGCGTTGTGCCCTTCTTTTCGGGGTACACCAGGACGAACGGGCCCTCGACGCGGCTGGGGCGCTCGCCCTCGACGCTCACGCCCTCGTTGCATGCGCCGCCTTGGACCTGGGTGTCGCAGGCGAAGCTCGGATTTTGGTTCGGGTCGCCCAAGCGTCCGAGATCGAGGCCCAGCGTCATCGTGAAGCTCAGCGGATCTTTGAATTCGGAAGCGCTATTTTTCGTGCAGCGGAAGAGCTGGGACGGTGGATCGGTCGCGATGTTCTTGTCTGCGATGCGCTCGACCTGACCCTCGACACATACCGCGCCGAACAAAATCAGCCGGTCAAAGGCAGAGAGTAAGTTCTCGGCATTCGCGCCCTCAGGCAAGAACAGCGCGGGGTCAGGTACGAGAATTGGGCTCGTGACGAACTCTAGCTCCGATACCGGCGTGATCTGCGTGGTAATGGGCAGCTCTTCCGCGCACAGGATGGAGCCGTCGGGGGCACGCGTGCCGAGGCAGAGCGCAAGCTGCATGTCGTAGAGATCTGCGAGCATCACCTTGAGTGGCCTTGGCACCACCAAAAATTGCCGGATCACGAAGCTCTCACCGATGACTGGCCGCGCGCGTGCGGGGTCGCCTCCGACTTCGATGCGCGCACCGTAGAGCCGAGGTTCGATGACCTCCTGCGCTGGGGTTAGGTCGGACGCGCAAGCTGTGAGAAGCCAGGGCGCCATACAGAGCCACGCGCGAAAAAAGCTAGGCAGACGCCTCATAGCTCGCCCCTTAGGCCGATAATCGGGATGATGATGAGTCCGCGCACGTCGGCCGTCTCTTTGTAGTTGAAGTTGTAGCTGACGCTTTCCACGTTCCGAGCGTTGTAGACGTTCTGGATGTCGAGGTAGACCGAGAGCTTCCACGGGTCGAAATCCCAGGTCTTTTCCGCTCGCAGGTCGAGGCGATTGAAGGCGGCATTGCGCATCGAGTTCATGCGTCCGTACTCACCCGCGTACTGGCCTGTGCTCTGGTTGTACGAGGCTCCGACGATGGGCGTCATCGGATTGCCGCTCACGAAGCGCAGCGTGCCGCCGAGCTGCCAGCCGCGTCCGAGCTTGACCGAGCCTGCGGCAGAAAAGATGTGAGTCTGATCGTACTCGAACAGGTACCACGGCCCATCGCGGTCCTTCCTTTGGCTGCGCATGAGTGTGTACGAAAGGAAGCCAAACCAGCGTCCCTTGGCTTGCTTGCGCCCGGCGACCTCGAGGCCGTAAATGCGGCCTTTGCCGTCGTTGATGTAGGGAGGTGGGTCGAGCTCGCCGCGTTCTTGCGCAGCGACGAAATCGTTGCCGACCACGCGATTTTCGACGTTCTTGTAGAAGCCTTCCATGCCGAGAGAAAGGTCGTCCGTGAAGTCGTGGTCGAAGCCCAAGCTGTAGTGCACGGAGCGAATCGGTTTCAGATTGGGATTGCCCATGGTTTTGGTGGCTTGGGGCGGGGTAGGCGGCTGCGAGAACACGCCGATGCCACCTTTGAGCCGCGTCTTTTTGGTGAGCGTGTACAGCGTGACGAAGCGGGGGTCGAAGGCGAAGTGGTTGATCTCGCTGAAGTAGTCGAGGCGCAGGCTCGGAATGATGCGCAAGGCATCGAGAGGCTGCATCGAGACCTCGGTAAAGAGCGCCGGATAGATCTGCGTGCCTGACTCGACCACAGCGACGCTGTCGCGGCAGGTGGTGCCGCAGCCCGTGCTGCTGTCGTTTTCGTTGGGTGGCGGACCGCGGTACATGACGTCGTAGAAGCCGACCGCCGCGTCGGTGCCGCTCGTAATCTGAACCCGTGAGCTCAGGGCGTAGCGCCATTCCGCGCGTAGGATGATCTCCTTGACGTCGAGGTCGAGGCGGAGGCCGGGCCCTGCCGCGAAACCCTGCACGGTGCGGCCGAAGCTCGTCTCGATGCTGTGTGTGAGACGCTCGGAGTAGCGATGCTCCCAGCCGATGTGCTGGCGAAAGAATTTGAGTCCGAGCTCGATGCCGCTGATGCTCGGGTCGCTGTCGGGAGCGTTCGCAAACAGGACTTCGAGCCTGTCGCCTGAACCGTAAGACGAGAGGCGAATCTTGTCGCGGCTCGTGGGCCGGTAGTTCAAAAATAGCTGGTAATCGTAGTAAACGGGGGCTGCGAACTGGTCGAGCGTGCCGTCGGGGATTACAGCTTTCATGATCTCGCCGAGGTAGCTGCGGCGGCCTGCCACCATGAACGAGAGCTTCTTGGTGAGAGGACCTTCAACCAGGATCGACGAGTCGAGCGGCACGTTGACGTCGACCATGCCGCGGACGCGGTCCGTGGCGGGGTCGCGCGTGGCGACGTCGATAATACCACCGATTTGCCGGCCGTAGCGCGCGGAGAAGTTACCCGGGTAGAAGTCGATGCGCTGCAGCGCACGCGAGTTGATGAAGCTTGTGAGACCACCGAAGTGGTAGAGGATAGGCACCGGGATGCCGTTGAGGAGGACCTGCGAGTCGCCGGGCGCCGAGCCGCGAATCAGCACGAACCCTGCGCCAAACGGTGGCCGCGAGACACCCGGCAAGAGCTCGATGGTGCGCAGTGCGTCGCCACGCGTACCTGCGACCGTGGTCAGCTCTTCGCGCTCGATGGTCCTGCGCGTCACCTCGCGCGGGGGCGCCTTGATGCGAGCGACGGCGCCGTAGCCTTCTTCTTCGCGCTCTTGCGTGAGACGGTAGACAACTTCAGTGACCTCACCGGCCACGATTTCTTCTTGCTGAACCTGTTGGCCGAACGTTTCCTTGGAAACGCTGAGCTCGTAGGCGCCTTGCGGCAGGCCGTCTGCCGTCGCGCGGCCCTGTGCGTCGCTCACCAGACGCACCACCAGGTTTGGGTCGAAGCGCGCGCTCAGGTACGCCTCGGCGCCTTCGACGGGCTTTGCGTCGTCCGCATGGAGCACCGTCAAGGTGAGGCCGCCCTGCTTGAGCTCTACTTCTGGCTCGGCTGTGGGCTGCGGCTCTGGCGGCGGCTGGAAACGAAACTGGTAGCGATAGCGAATCCGCGCGCGGATGGGCTCGCCACCCTTGGTCGCGGGCTCGAAAACAAACCTACGCGCTGCGCTCTGGGCAAGCTCGTCGAAGCCATGCCCCGCAGCTGGGCCCCCGAAAGTGACATCTTCTACGAAGCCGTCACTACCTACCGTAAGCACGAGCAAGACATCTGCTTCGAGCTTTTGCGCCTGCGCCTCCTCGGGGTAGCCCGCGTCTACAAACGCGAGCAGTTTCGGCTCGACCAAGGCGTTCGGGTCGGGAGGCATCTCCGTTTGGGAGGGAGGTGCGGATGGGGTAGTCTCGGAGACGGTCGGCTGAGCAAGCACGGGGCTTGCGCCCCAGAGAGCTGCCAGCGCAGTCGATACGAGCCACGGGGAACGGATGCGCTGCATGGAGGTGCGTAGGTCTACCAGCGGTCGCAGCGCTACTCAAGGGCAACGACTTGCCGAAGAGCACCTTGAATGGGGCAAAACGGAGCGGTCACATGGGGGGCGCGCCTGCTACTCTGCGGGCCATGAAGGCGATCTTGAGGAGTCTCTCCCCCATCCTGTTGCTGCTCGTAGCCTGCGTAGGTTCGAAACCGCCTGCGGCACCCAAGGAGGCCGCGCCTGCAGCAGGCGAAACCGCCGAGGGGCCGAGCGCACTCGAGCTTGCGGCGCAGGCCGAACTCGCGAACGGCACCGAGCGTGTCTTCGCGCTTGGTCCGGTCGACAAGCAGCCGGGGATTGGGCCCGAGAACGCCAAGGTTCAGGTCGAGGTGTGCTCGGATTTCGAGTGTCCGTTCTGTGCGCGCATGCTGCCGACGCTGCGTGAGCTCACCGAGAACTACGGGGAACTCGTGCGCGTGGTATGGCGCAACTGTCCGTTGCCCTTTCATTCCCATGCCTTGCCCGCCGCCGAGGCTGCCCACGAGGTGTTCACGCACGCGGGAGACAAGGCATTTTGGGCCTATCACGACGTACTGTTTCAAAACCAGTCCGGGCTTGATAGCGCATCGCTCGTCGCGCTGGCCAAGGGCATCGAGGGCGTCGATGCAGACAAAGTACAGAGCGCGCTGAACGACAGGCGCCACTTGCAGCACATTCAGAAAGAGCTGCAGGGTCTTGTGGATTCGGGCGCGGCCTCAGGGGGGTTCGGGACGCCTGCTACGTTTGTAAACGGCCGTCTCATCTCGGGCGCGCAGCCTTACGCCACCTTCGAATTAGCCGTGGAGCGCGCGCTGCAGGAGACACCAGAAGGGCACGCGCAAGCACTGGCTGCGAGTCAGGAGGCGTATCCGATGGCCCGTGCGCGCCATATCTTGCTGCAGTACGTAGGTTCGGAGGGCGCAGACCCCAGCAAGGTCAAGCGCACAAAAGACGAAGCGCGCGCACTCGCCCAGCAGCTTCACAAGCAGCTCTTGGAAGGCAAGTCCGACATCGCGCAGCTTGCACGGGAGAAGAGCGACTGCCCGAGTGCGCCCGACGGCGGAGAGCTCGGGCGCTTTACGCGCGGTGAGCTTGTGCCGCAGTTTGAAGAAGTGCTGTTCACCATGGCGCCCGGACAGATGAGCTCCGTGGTGGAGACGCCCTTTGGCTTTCACATCATCTTGCGCGAGGAATGAGTTTCCGG
>CAZEWA010000227.1:0-8606 GCA_964515685.1 uncultured Polyangiales bacterium
CTTCCTCGGCCTTGGCGCTGAGCGTGCGCATCGTTACCTTCCGTCTCTCTTTGAGTCTCGGCTCCACCGAAACTCGGAATCACCCGTAAACCGCGTCGAGCAAACGGCCGACGCATGAGTCGGAAGAGCCGACCCGAACGGGAGACGAAGTGTGAGCCTGACCCCGTGCCGTGTCAAGCTGCAGCCCTCATCGCAGAGCCTGTACACCCGCACAGAGTTCCACCCCCTTCCGTGCAAGCGTTCTAGCAGCGCTCACACTTGCGTCCGTTCGCCCTCGGAGTCTTCCATGCACAGCTGGCGTCGTGTTGCGTTCTTTGTCGGCGTTTTCCTCGCACTTCGCGCCGTGCCCGCCGAGGCAGGCGCTGTCGGTTTGGTGGATTGCGAAGCCCAGGAAAACGGCCAAATCGCTCTCGCGTCGTTTCGTGTACTGACCGGAGAAAATCAGATCGCGAAGGGCGTTTGCGGGCGCCCGGCAGAGGTCGCGTCAGGCAGCTACGAAATACGGATCACGCTCGATGGCGCAGCCGACTCACCCAACCACGCGCAGCGCATCGAGGTCAAAAGTGGCGCGAAAGTGCACGTACCCGCCAAGTTTGAGACCGGCGAAATCGTGGTCGAGATCACGCGTGATGGTCGTCGCAGTATCGGCGTGGTGCGCCTGACGCAGGGTTCCAAAACGCTCGCCACGCTCTCCGCCGGCGTGCCGCACCGCGTAAGCACCGGCACATATGGAGTCGAAATCGAAGCCAAAGGAGAAACGCGCGCGCTCGATGCCGTGACCATTTCCCGTGGCGAACTGCGTGCGATCCGCGCCGATCTCACTGCCACCCCGCGTTAGGATTTCGCCCTCGGACGCCACTTCGCACGCGTGCACCGGCAAACACTGGTCGAAGTTGGGAACGCTGGCGGTGGTTAGCTTGCGGCGAGCGACCGCAGCGTGATGCCTCTTTACTCTCTTTCCCGAAGGCCCAGGTCGCGCGGCTTTGCTACGTTCGCCCGCGCATGACCGCAGCCATCACTGAAGCCAGCCGAGAGGAGAGCGCCGCTGTCTACCGCCCAAACAGCTTTCTGCGCTGGCTGACCGCACGTTTCTTCCGTCATATCCATGTGGACCCGGAGTGGGTCAACGCTGTTCGCAGCGCGGGTAAGCGCGGAACGGTCGTCTACATGATGCGTTCGCTCTCGGCCGTGGACTTCTTGTGCTTGGACTATCTAACCAAGCGCTTCGAACTGCCGCTACTGCGCTTCGTGAACGACCTGGGCTTGTGGATTTGGGGGCCCTTCGGACGCGTGCGACCCAAGCGTGGCGAAAGTCGCGCCGCTTCCGAGCAGGCTGCGCTGGCGAAGAAGCTCACGAGTCAACAGAGCGCCCTACTCTTCCTGCGCCGCCCGCCAGGAATCGGCCATGCCTCGCGCAAGGGCGAGCGGATTGAAGCGGACTTGGTGCTCACGCTGGTGTCCGCGCAACGGCAAAGCGAACGTCCCATCTTGCTTGTGCCGCAGACCTTCATCTGGGGGAAAATCGCGGGACAACAACAGCGAAGACCCTGGGATTTCTTGCTCGGCCCCATGGAGTGGCCGGGGCGTGTGCGCTCGATTTTCCGCTTTTTGCTGCACTACCGCGATGCTGTGCTGCGCAGCGGCGAGCCGTTTGATCTCAAGGCGTTCTTGGACGCGAATCCCAACCTTTCCGATGCCGAGGCCGCCGACAAGGTGCGTTACGCGGTCACGCGGCGCATGGAGCGTGAGCGCTCGTTGGTTGTGGGGCCGACCAAGAAGACTCCCCATCGCCTGCGCGAAGAGATCATCAAGAGCCCTCGCCTGCGCAAAGACATCGCAGACGAAGTCGCTCGCAGCGGACGCAGCGAGACGCAAATCGTGGCGGATGTCGACAAGGAGCTGCGCAAGTTGTGCGCTGCACCCGATGTCTACACGATAGCCGTACTTCATCGCCTGCTCGATCGCGTCTGGCACAAGATCTACGACGGCATCGTGGTGGATGAGCCTGGTATCGCGCGCGTGCGCGAAGCCGCTCGGCAGGGTCCACTCATCTTGCTTCCCAGTCACAAGAGCCACGTGGACTACCTCGTGCTCAGCGACGTGTTCTATACCCATCAGCTCTCGCCACCTCTCATTGCAGCGGGCGACAACTTGGGGTTTTGGCCTCTTGGGCCGATTCTGCGGCGCGGCGGCGCGTTCTTCATTCGGCGAACCTTCAAGGGACGCCGCCTGTACGGGTCGACCGTCGATACCTACATGCGAAAGCTGCTGCTCGACGGACACCACATCGAGCTGTTCATCGAGGGTGGCCGCTCGCGAACCGGTAAGCTTCTTCCGCCCAAGTTCGGCCTACTGTCGATGCTGGTCGATGCCTGTCTCTCGCTCAGGGGGCGCAAGGTCCACTTTGTACCCATCTCAGTGGGTTACGAGCTCATCGTCGAGCAGCAGAGCTACGTCGACGAACTTGCTGGCGGCGACAAGCAAAAGGAAAACATCGGCGGCTTACTCAAGACGCCGGAGGTCCTGCGCTCGCGCTACGGCCGGCTCTACATTCAGTTCGGCGACGTCATGCCGTTCGACAAGTTGCTTGAAGAATCCCTGCAAGCTTCCGGGCACGCCGAGCGCAGCGCGTCCGATCTCGATGAAATCGAGCGCAAGAACTTGGTACAGCGCATCGGCCATCGCGCTACCTATGAGATCAATCGCGTCACCGTCGTCACGCCTGTGGCCCTGGTGGCCTCATGCCTGATGGGCCATCGTCGACGCGGTATCGGCCGTGCACAGCTCGACGACATGGCGAACTTGATCCGAGACGTGTTGCGTAGATTCGATGCGCGACTTGCGGCCACACTCGACAACGAAGGGTCTATCAACGCGCGAGCATTAGATGAAGCCGTAGCGCTTTTGCGTGATGGCAAGCTCGTCACCCAGCACGGCGACGGGCGCGATGCGGTCTTCACTGTGCCTGAAGAGCGGCGCCTCGCACTCGAGTACTACAAGAACAACATCCTGCATTTCTTCGTGCCAAGCGCGCTGATTTCAACCGCGCTTTTGGTCAACGACGACGAAGGCGCCATCTCGGAGCACACGCTGCGAGAGCGTGTGCGTAAGATTTCCCGGCTCTTCAAGTACGAATTCATGTACCGCGCCGACACCGACTTCGAAGTGATCTTCGAGGACGCGTTGAACGGCATGCTGCAAGCCGGAGAGCTCGAGCGCTTCGTCGACCGGGTACGTCGGGCGGAAGGACGTGCCGGCCAGCGCGTGCGCATTTACGCGACCATGATCCGCAGCTACTTCGAGGCCTACTGGCTCGGAGCAAAGGCCATGGTGGATCTGCCGCAAGGTGGGCTATCCAAGAAGGATTGGCTCAAGCGCGCGCTCTCCCTAGGCCAGCGCCTGTATCTTGCGGGAGAGATCCAGGATCGGGAATCCATCTCCAAGCCGAAGCTCGAAAATGCGATCCTCGCGCTCAAGGATCACGGCGTTTTGACGTTCAGCGACAAGGGCAACATCGAAACCGGTGCCCCAGAGCAGCGCGACGCGTTTATCAGCCAGCTACGCCGCTACTTGGACTGACACGCGTACCTTCGAAGCCGAAGGCGCGCAGAAAGTCCTCGGGTATGCGCTTGGGTTTCGTAGAAGTGAGGTCTACGAGAATCCAAGTGGTCTCCGCACGAGCGAGAACCTTGCCTTCGCGGCGAAACAACGTTCGTCGCAGCGACGTGACCCCCTTGAGCGTCTCGGGCCAAGTGAAGACCTCGAGTTTCTCGCCTTCGAGCGCAGGCAGCAGGTACTCGACATCATGGCGGCGAACTACCCAGGCCATCTTCTGCGCCAGACATGCGTTGGGTCCTACCCCTACCGCTTCGGTGTGAGCCAGTGCGGCTTCGTTGATCCAACGTATCCACACTACGTTGTTCGCGTGCCCAAGCTCATCGATGTCTGTGGGCGCAACAATCAAGGAGTGTTCGAACGCCTGTGGCGGCACAGCAAAATCCAAAATCCTCATGCGCTTTCCTCAAGCGTGGCCAAAGAGCCCCTGTTCGTCCCAGAGCTCGCCCAAGCTGTCCCGAAAGTAGCGTATGACGAGGTCTTGGACCTCCTCTGCTGAGCCGCAAGCGAGCGCCATTCGGGCGACACTCTGGGCCAACGCCATGTCGACACGCTCGATGCAGGCTCGAGCCAGCGGCAGGTAACCAACATCGACCGACAGATGGAGGTAGCCTATGCCCAACACCACCGGCAGCGCCACGGGGTCGGCCGCCATGCCGCCGCACATGGAAAGCCCAATGCCCTGGGCGGAAGCCGCACGCGCGGTCATTTCGAGCAGACGCAGCACCGCTGGATGCAGCGCGTTGCCAAGGTGGGCCACCTGCGGATTCGCGCGATCGACCGCGAGGACATATTGGACGAGGTCGTTCGTCCCCACCGAGAAAAAATCGCATTCCTTCGCCAGGGCATCGGCTATCAACGCGGCTGAAGGGACCTCTATCATGCAGCCCACCTGGACGTCGCCCAAGGGAACCCCTTCTCGCTTTAGGTCGTGCTGGACCTCGGCGAGTATTTTGCGGGCCGCACGCAGCTCCTGCACGCCAGATACCAGCGGGAACATGATGCGAACGTTCTGGAGGTCGCTCGCGCTCAACATCGCCCGCAGCTGAATCCTGAGCAGATCGGGATGAGCGAGCCCAAGCCTCAGCGCGCGCAGACCGAGCGCTGGATTGAGCTGTTCGGGCCCCCGCTCGAAGCCATGCAATCTGTCGCCGCCCATATCGAACGTGCGAAAAATAACGGGACGCGGCGCAAAGACCTGTGCCACCTCCCGATAGATTTTGCTCTGCTCTTCCTCGTTGGGAATGCTCGATCGGTCGAGATAGAGAAACTCGGTGCGGTACAAGCCGATGCCGAACGCACCCGCTTGAAGCGACACTGCGGCCTCAGCAGGCACCTCCACGTTCGCGCTGAGAACGATGTCGGTGCCCTCTCGGGTTTGCACCGATACACCGGATCGCTCCCGCAGCCCGTCCGTAAACGCGCGATAACGAAGGCCCCGAGAGCGCGCCTGTTCCAGCTCTTCTTCACTGGGCCCCAGCACGACCTCGCCGCGAAACGCGTCCACGATGATGAGATCATCGTCTGCCACTAGACGCGATAGATTCCGTACGCCCACAACCGCTGGGATGTGCAGCGCGCGGGCTAAAATGGCGGTGTGGCTCGAGGCGCTGCCTAGATCGATGGCAATACCGTTTGCAGCGGAGCGCAGCAGCTGAGCGGCGTCGGCAGGCCCCAGGTCGTCTGCCACCACGACGCAGTCGGGTCCCACCTGCGGAAGCAGTGCGTCGCCACCCACCAGCTTGTGCTGAATGCGCTGCCCTACGTTTTCGATGTCGACTGCGCGCTCGCGAAAATACGCTTCGCTCGCTTCGCGCATGCGACCCGCAATGCGAGAAATCACCTGTGCGAGCGCCCACTCTGCATTGATGAAACGCTCACGCAAGAGCTCGATGGCCCCATCAATGAGCAGCTCATCGCGATGCATCAAAAGCTGCGCATCGAGCAACAGGCGGTCTTCGGCCACCGAGCCTATTCGAGCGCGAATCTCCTCGATTTCTTTGCGCGACGCGTCGATAGCCTGATGCAGCCGTAGCTCTTCAGCCTCAAGCTGATCGCGCGGGATATAACGACGAGGTACGTAGATATGAGAGCGATCGATGAGGCAAACTCTGCCCACTGCTACACCAGGCGATGCTGCGATGCCGCGCAAAACCTGGCGAGGCGCTGACATTAGCTGGGCTCTCCGAAGCGACCGGCGATGAGTTCACCTATCGCAGACAGCGCTTGCTCCGCATCCTCGCCGTATGCCGTGACTTGGACAAAAGAGCCCTGGTGCCCGCACAAAAGCAACACCCCCATCACGCTCTTGGCATTCGCCGAGTGACCGTCTTTTTCGATCAAAATCTCCGCACGAAACCGACTCGCCATCTGGACCAGCTTGGTCGCCGCACGCGCGTGCATACCGAGCTTGTTCACAATCTCAAACCTGGCGGACTGCGCCTGCGTCATTTTGCCGCTCGCTCCACGTCGCGATGCATAACTACGACCTCGCCATGAGACAGTCGCTTACCGAGCGCTTCGGCGACCGCAACCGAGCGATGCCGCCCACCCGTGCAGCCGATCGCTACCGTGAGATACGCCTTGCCCTCGGCCGCGTAGCGCGGAAGCAGCTTTTGCAGCAGCGTCTCGAGGTCGACCAACAGCTCCTGCGTTTCGGGCATGCCGAGCACGTAGTCGCGCACAGGCTCGGTGAGACCGCTCAGGGGGCTGAGCTCAGGGATGAAGTAGGGATTGGCCAAATAGCGCAGGTCGAACACCAGGTCGGCGTCTTGAGGCAGGCCGTACTTGAAGCCGAACGAAACGACACGCGTGACGAGACGGATGCCATCGGGGCGACCCGATACGACCTTTACGAGCTGACGCCGCAAGTCGTGGACATTCAGGTGGGTGGTGTCGATGACGCGTGTGGCGCGCCTGCGCAGAGGAGCAAGGCGCTCACGCTCCGTGCGAATGGCTTCGCCCAAGTCTCCATTGGGGGCAAGTCGATGCGGACGCCGGGTCTCACTAAACCGCCGCGTGATGGCCTCGTCCGAGGCATCCAAAAATAAGACCTGTAGAGCGAAGCCACGCGCCGCGAGTTCGTCGAGGGCGTCCCCCGCTCCCTCTAGAAAGGCCCCGCTCCGCACATCGATACCGAGCCCTACGGGGACCTCGTCCTTTCCCCCCTCGAGCAGCTCGAGTAACCCCGGCGCAAGCCGCGGCGGTAAATTGTCCACGCAATAAAAGCCGAGATCCTCAAGGACTCTCAAGGCTGTGGTTCGACCTGCTCCCGACAGGCCCGTGACGATGACGAGCTGCGCGCTCATGCCTCCATAATACTCGAAACCAGAGCGCGACGGTGGGTCTCACTTGTCACGATGCAAGAGCTCGCGGTCGAGACGCTCAGCAAACTTGCGCGCACTGTGTAACCCCTCACGTTTCAAGAGATGATTCCGCGCGGAAATCTCCAAGATGACGGCCATATCTCGCCCGGGACGCACTGGGATGCGTAGCTTGGAGAGCTGGGTTTCGAACAGTTCCGTGCTGATGTCGTCGAGTCCCAGGCGCTCGTAGTCTTCGTCCTCACGAAAGGGGCACAGCTCGACCACAAGATCGACGCGCGCCATATCCCGCACCGCGGTCGCGCCGAACAGGTCGCGAATGTTGAGGATCCCTAGACCACGAATCTCCAAGTGGTGCTTCAAGAGCGGAAGCGGCCCACCATTCACCGTGGCGTTGGGCATACGCGTCAACTCCACCAGGTCGTCCGCCACCAGGCGATGTCCACGCTCGACCAGGAACAGAGCGCACTCGCTCTTACCGATTCCGCTCGGTCCGGTGAGCAGCATCCCGACGCCATGGACCACCACCAGCACGCCGTGCACGCGTGTCCGCGGCGCCAGAAGTTGGTCGAGTACGGCATGCAGGCGATTGATGGTTGTGCTCGATCGCAACGGAGCAACGGCGAGTGGCGTGCCGGTCTCCTCGGCCTCCGCAAGGAGGGCCTTGGGAGGCTCGATGCCGCGAGTCACCACGACCAGGGACAGCCCCAGATCGAACATAAAGCGCACGCGCGCTTGGCAGACGTCCGCCTCCAAGCTCTCCAAGTAGCTGATCTCTGTCTCGCCGAGGACCTGTATGCGCGTGGGGACCACGCCCTGGGCATGCAGCGCGAGGACCAGACCCGATTTCTGCACCCGCGGATGGCTGAGCTTGCGCTCAAGGCCCGCCTGCCCCGCCCGAATCATGAAGCTGTCGCGCAGCTCCGGGTAGTCGAGCAGCTCCCGTACCGAAATCACCTGTTCATGCTCAGAGGCAGCAAGCTCGGACTCAGGCTTGTCGGTCGGCACGGGCAATCACCTCAAAGGCTGCATGCGCATCGCCCGCCTCCAGGAGCCCGTCGCGGACCTGGCTGTTCCGCAACAGACGAGAGACCCGAGCCAGGACCCGCAAATGATCCCCGGTATGGTGTTGCGGTGCCAGTACCCCGATGATGATGCGGACGGGGGCGCCGTCGATGGCGTCGAAGGGGATTCCTTCCCGACTTATCGCCATGGCCGCGCGCAGGTCGTCTATGGCCGGGATGCGACCGTGCGGGATGGCTACGCTGCTCCCGACACCGGTACTGGCAAGCCGCTCCCGCTCCGAGAGCACGGCATGCACGTGGTCGGCATCGAGCCCGCTGTCACTCTCAGCAAAAAGATCGGCCAATACCCGCAGCGCCTCGTCCTTGGTCGAAACCGAGAGGCGGGTCGTGACTCGATCCTCGCTGAGAATGTCGATAAGGCGCATGATCAGCGCTCGCCGATTACCCTAGGACGCCTGCGCACGCAATCGCGCGCGGATCACTTTTCCGAGATGACCTGGCGACGCCGGTCTTGCTCGGCTCCTTTGGCGCGGCGAACTTGGGATTCGACAGTGTCGACGACGAGGTCGATGGAGGCATACATGTCTTCCGACTGCTCGGTAGCCACGAAAGTGTGACCGTCCGAACGAAGAATGACTTCGAC
>CAZEWA010000228.1:0-3196 GCA_964515685.1 uncultured Polyangiales bacterium
ACGATCTCATCGCCGAACAAGCTTGGTATCTCGACCTGCTTGCCGGTGTCCCAGTGCCAACGTCCATCTGTCGCGAGGTGACAGCGTAGGTACCCAGCGGAAGACGCTCCACGAAACGCCGTACTTCCTCAACCTCGGAAGCCAAGATGGCTCCCGCGCTTGGCACATCACTAACCATCGCCTCGAGGTCAAGAGGGTACTCGGTACCCATGTTCCCGAAGTAGTGTCGCAAATGGTTTGTCGCGTCCTTGCCGAACACGACGACCGTTGCGAGCCCCAGGTCCATGGCAGCCATAAGTGAGATGTAGGCCAACTCAGCGGGCTTCGAGCGCCAAGCCCCGGAACCGGGGTCCGGACGGAAAGGTGGGTCCTCCGTACCGAGCTTGTACTCGTTGGTCATGGTAGTGAGAAGCGATTTAGGCGGCGGTTCGGGAACAGGCTTCACCAGGGCCCGGTCTAGCGCTTGGATCGTATTCCTACCGGCAATCCCATCGGGAGGCACAAGGCCCGCCCGCACTTGAGACGCCTTCAGTGCGGCCTCGGTCCCGGAGCCGAATGATCCATCGGGGACCTTCCCCATGGACGACTTCGGCAGCGAGTAGCCGAGCTGAAGCAAGGCAGACTGCAACACACGGACCGCTAACCCCTGCGATCTCTTACGCAGCGCTGGTGCATTCCGATACGCTGCCAGGATACCGGGAGTGGCGAGAAATGGCGGATAGCTCAGCGACATGTTCAGTGGTCTATCATGGGTCGGGCTTGCTGCCCGCGTGACACTGACGAGCCTCGAAGCGGAACGCGATGCGGCTGCCAAGAAGCAGCGCGAGTTCCTGGGGGGCTTGGCTATGAGTGAGTGGCCCCCCCCTTAGACTCGGCGACGCCGTAATGAGCGGCGGGGGCGCAATTCAAACAGGCCCCTTCGGCTCGCAGTTACATGCTCACGAGTATGCTGCTGAAGGAGTTCCCGTCGTAATGCCGCAAGACATGCGGAACGGGATTATCGATGCAGAGTCTGTCGCGCGCATCCCGGAGACACGCGCAACCCTACTCAGCCGTCACCGCATGCGTGACGGCGATGTTGTCTTCTCAAGACGTGGAGATCTATCGAGCTCGTGCACTTGCTCGAGCCGCACCACACCCCCACTTTCTGACAGCTTGTAGAACGGCTGATGCCGGACTTCGAGGCGCGCAAGACGTGGCTCGCAGAGCGTGCGGGGGCTTTTAGCGGGCGTGTGAGCGCGAGGGCTCCCTCTCGGCGCGAGCTCAGCCTTCGCCCCGTAGCTGCGGTTTGATGCGATGCATCACACGGGCTGTCTGAGAGGCAGTGTCGCAACGTGAATCACGGGTGCTCCCCAACCTGTATTGGTTGACGTCCGTGTCGGGCTGAGCGGAGGATGGGCCTGCATGTCCGAAGTGAAGGCCAGTGACCTCCTGATCAAGCCGCGGGCGCGGCGCTCGCTGCCGCTATTCGAGCGCCGCCTCGAACACGCGAGCCTGGGCGACGCGCGCCCCGAGGACTCCCGCTATCGTCCTCTGTACGTGGTCTGGGAAATCACGATGGCCTGTGATCAATCCTGTCGGCACTGCGGCTCTCGATCGGGGCACCGTCGGCCCGACGAACTCGACACCGAAGAGTGTTTGGATCTCGTGGCGCAGATGAAGGAACTCGGCGTCACAGAGGTGACGCTGATCGGCGGCGAGGCTTACCTGCGCGAAGACTTTCTGCAGATCGCAGCCGCCATCGTACAGGCCAGCATGGCCTGCAGTGTGACCACCGGCGGCCGGGGCATCACGCGCGAACGTGCGCGGGCCATGGCCGAGGTCGGCATCGGCTCGGCCAGCGTTTCGCTGGATGGCAATCACGAAACCCACGACCGTATGCGTGATCTCCAAGGCTCCTATGCATCGGCGCTTTCCGCGCTCGATCACTTGCGGACAGCCGGTCTGCGCTTAGCGGTGAACACTCAGGTCAATCGTTTGACCCTCAAGGCGCTGCCAGAACTGCTCGACACCTTGATAGCGCGTGGTGTGAGGCGCTGGCATCCGATCATGACCGTGCCCATGGGCCGCGCGGCGGATGAACCTGACCTAGTGCTGCAGCCCTTCGAGCTACTCGATGTCTTTCCAGTTTTGGCGGAGCTCAAGCGGCGCTGCGATGCGAATGGCATGCTGTTCGTGCCTTCCAACAACATCGGCTACTTCGGCCCCTACGAGCACGTGCTGCGCGGGAACTTTCGTGCGGGCTACGGCGGCTCGTGCGGAGCGGGCAAGTCCTCCATGGGCATCGAGGCGGACGGCAGCATCAAGGGCTGTCCCGGTCTTCCGAGTGACGCCTATATCGGCGGCAACATTCGAGAGCACCGACTGCTCGAGATCTGGGAACGCGGCAAACCCCTCCGCTACACGCGCGATCGCAGTCTCGACGATCTGTGGGGCTTCTGCCGCAGCTGTTACTACGCCAAAGAATGTATGGCGGGCTGCACATGGACCAGCCACGTATTTTTCGGCAAACCCGGCAACAACCCTTACTGTCATCACCGGGCCCTCACCCTGCAAGGCGAAGGCAAGCGAGAACGCCTGGTGCATCACGCAAGTGCCGACGGAAGGCCGTTCGATCACGGTTCGTTCCGCATCCAAGTCGAAGACTGCCCCGAAACCAAAACCGTTGGAGCATGACCATGGCCAAACTCATTCTGTGCCAGCACTGCGAACGCCACATTCGAGCGAGCGAAGTCTGCTGTCCGTTCTGTCAGAATACCGTCGCACACACAGCCTCGGCGCCCGTCGCGAGAGGCCGCGTACCCACGCGAGCGGCCCTTTTGATCGCGGGTGCGGCGGCGGCTGGCGCCACGACCCTGACTGCATGCGAAGACGACTCGGACGACGACTTGCAAGGCGAGGAGAATCGCGACCCGCTCGACAAGGCAGGTCAGGACGGCGGCAGCCAGGACGACGAGATGATGGCGCAGCCCGCTTACGGCGTACCGATCGATCCCAAGGACGCTGGCGATGATCTGGCGCAGCCCGCCTACGGCGTGCCGATCGATCCCGAAGACGGTGGAGTTCCGATGGCGCAGCCCGCCTACGGCGTGCCGATCGAGCCCGACCCGGACGACATCCTGCTTCAGCCCGCCTACGGCGTGCCCGTCGATCCCGATCCGGACGACATCCTGCTTCAGCCCGCCTACGGCGTGCC
>CAZEWA010000228.1:3296-8558 GCA_964515685.1 uncultured Polyangiales bacterium
CCGGACGACATCCTGCTTCAGCCCGCCTACGGCGTGCCCGTCGATCCAAACTGAGCGCAGGGCGTCCCGGCTCCGTGGGTCGGGCCTTACGCCGACCCAACGTTCGGGCCGGTGGTCGCGTCTGAAGCCGCACAGGTCGTAGCGGAGCACGCTCAGGAGTGGCGGTGACCTGCTGATTTCAGCTCGGTCGCGCGGCTATCAGAACAACGGGACCTCGTGAACACGGGCTCGATGAAGATCGACAGCACCACTTTCCACAATACGGGCACCCTGTCGAACGAGAAGTCCCTGATTGTCTTCTCCGCGAACTACGCGGGACAGCTTGTGAATACATCGAGCGCCGTGTTGA
This sequence comes from uncultured Polyangiales bacterium, assembly GCA_964515685.1. GTDB lineage: Bacteria > Myxococcota_A > Polyangia > Polyangiales > DASUME01 > DASUME01. The sequence continues at coordinate 3,646 of CAZEWA010000228.1, forward strand.
ACAACAAGGGCTGCTTCGAGGTACTGAGCGCCATCACCATCGACGGCAAGTTCAACAACGCTGGGCAGTTCACACTCGGCACTGCCGGCCAACGCCCCTCCAAGATCGCGGGCTCAGGCTCGATCACGAACAAGAAGGCCGGCACATTCGTCATGGCGGGTAACCTCATGGGCCACGGTCCCTTCGTCAATCTCAGCACCCTGCGGATCGTTCACGTGGGGCCCATGCAAGAGGGCTTTTGGGTTCGCAATACGTTCGCCTCCCACCGGGATTCAACAAGACGAATTCCTCTTGCGCTCAGGCGGTTTGAGCGAGCTTGGGTTTGCCGTGAAGCTGAACGAGTCGGCCGACGTCCGTTTTGCAAGAGCCGCAACCTGAGCCCGCCTTCGTGCGCTCCGTGACAGACTCCACCGAGTCCGCTCCGCCTTGCACTGCCTCGACGATCGCGCTTTCAGACACCCTGAAGCAGTTGCAGATGAGGCGGTCTCCGCCTGCCCCTCCCCCGCAGATCGTGGGCGAGCACAAAAGCTCGAGCGGATCGTCGGACACCGGGTCGCCGCGATCGAAGGCCTGGATCAGGCTCCCTGCGTTGTTCACGTTGCCGACCAGCATGGCCCCCACGAGCCGTCCGTTTCGCGTGATAAGCTTGCGGTATGTAAAGGTCCGCTCCTCAATGACTTGAATGACGCAGTCGCTCTCCAGTATCGGCTCAACGAGGCCGAAGGAAGCGACCTCCACACCGGCGACCTTCAAGCGTGCGTACAGCTTGGATCCTCGGTAGCGGTCCTGTGGCTCTGAGCCCGTCAGCAAGTTCGCAAGCACGGTGGCTTGCTCCCAGGCCGGCGCCACCAGCCCGTAAGTCGTCCCCGAGTGCTCCGTGCACTCACCGATGGCGTAGATGCCCGGCACTTGGGTGGCGAGCGTGTCGTTGATCAGAATTCCCTTGTTGACGGGGATGCGCGAGTTCCGCGCCACCTCGGTTCGGGGGCGCACGCCGCAAGCTACGACAACCAAGTCAGCAGACAGATGTTCGCCGTCGTCTAGGATGACTCCTGTGACGTATTCGTCGCCTACGATCTGCTCGATGGTTCGGCCCACGCGCACGAACATGCCGCAGCGCTCGATCTTGCGCCGTAGCATCTCTCCACCCACGAAGTCGAGCTGACCGTTCATCAGACCGTGTGCCAAGTGGATGATCGTGACGTGCAAACCTCGATCACTCAGCACTTTGGCCGCCTCGAGTCCGAGTAAGCCTCCGCCCAGCACCACCGCACTGTCGCCCGGACGCGCGTAGCTTCGCATGCGCAGGCAGTCGTCCATCGTGCGATAGACGAAGAGCCCTGGCTTGAGCGTACCGTCCTCGCCGTTCATGCCCTCGAAGCGAGGCACGATGGACTGGCTGCCCGTCGCCAATATGGCGATGTCGTAATGGAACGAGCGGCCATCCTGCAAATGCACGCGCCGCTCAGCATTGTCCACGCGATCCGCAACAGCAGGTGCGAGGAGCTGAATGCCGTGCTCCTGATACCAGTGCTCAGGTTTCGTCACCACCGCGTCGGGCTCCGCGCCTTCGAGGACCTTGCTGAGCATCACGCGGTTGTAGGCCCCGCGCGGCTCATCCCCTATCACTGTGATCCCGTACAGCTCGTGTGCCTTGCGTGCCACCAGCTCGTCGAGCAATCTGCAAGTTGCCATGCCGTTGCCTACGATCGTCATTTCCTTACGGCGCGTCATGACTGTTTCTCCACCGTCGCTCGTACGGCACAGACTTTAAACTCGGGCATACGACTTTTGGGATCGAGAGCGGGGTTGGTCAGGATGTTCGCCGCGGCTCGGCCGCCCCAATGGAAAGGAGCGAACAAGGTATCGGAGCGGATCTCTCCGTTCACAGAGACACGAAACGTGACCTTGCCCCGGCGGCTCTCGACCTGCACCAAGTCGTCGTCGTCGACCTCAAGGTGCCGCGCCAAGCGCGGATGCATCTGCAATCGTGGCTCGGGCTTGGCATCGTTCAGCTTGTCGACGCGTCGTGTCTGTGCACCCGAGTTGTAGTGCTCCTTGTAGCGTCCCGTCGTGAAGTACAGCGGGTACTCGGCGTCCGGCTCCTCACCCGCAGGGCGATGATGGACCATGTGAAAGCGTGCCCGCCCGTCGGGAAAGAAGAAGTGCTGCGTGAACAGACGCGGAGTCCCTGGATGGCCTTCCGAAGGACATGGCCAGAACACGCCCTGTTCTTCGTCTAAGCGCTGATACGTGATGCCGCTGTAGTCCGCCTTGCCACCCGCGCTGGCGAGCCTCAGCTCGTTGAAGATGCTCTCGCTGTCTGGATAGGAGAAGTGCGCGCCATAGCCGAGACGCTGCGCGAGCTCGTACATGATGTCGGTGTCGCTCAAGAGTCCGCGCGGTCCGTCCATGGCCTTGCGCCTGCGAATCACACGGCCCTCGAGGTTCGTGACGCTGCCCTCCTCCTCTGCCCACTGCTTGATCGGGAGCACGACGTGCGCCAGCTCGGCGGTCTCGTTCACGAAGGAATCGCAGACAACTAGCAACTCAAGTCCTGCCAACTTCTCACGCACCCGAGAGGCATGCGGCGATGCGACGACCAGGTTGGAGCCGAACACCAGCAAGCTGCGCAGACCCGCAGGGTTTCCGATGCCGTCGAGCATCTCGTAGGCGCTCGTGCCCTCCGTGGGCAGCGAGTCCAGACTCACGCCCCAGACCCTCGCCACATGTTCGCGTGCGGTCGGATCGACGATGGATCGATAGCCCGGAAGCTGGTCAGCCTTCTGCCCGTGTTCACGTCCTCCTTGGCCGTTACCTTGTCCGGTGAGGCAGCCGTAGCCGCTGAAGGGCTTTCCCACTTTGCCCAAGGCCAACATCAAGTTGGTGAAGGTCAGCACCGTATCGGAGCCCTTGGATTGCTGCTCGGGCCCGCGTCCCGACAAGATCATGCTGCTCTCGCTCGTCGCCAACAGGCGCACGGCTTCGCGCAACGTGGGCAGGGAGATGCCTGTCATGCGTTCGATCCGAGCAGGCTCATAGCTTGAAAGGCCGCGGCGTACCGCATCGAAGCCGAGCGTTCGCTGCGCGATGTACTCGGGATCGATCAGGCGCATTTCGATAGCCAAGGCGAGCAGTCCATTGCCCAATGCGAGGTCACTGCCCGGTGTAAGTGGCAGATGGAGATGCGCGGCTCGGGCGGTCTCGGTGCGGCGTGGATCCACCACGATCAGCATTCCTCCTTGCTCACGCTGCCGCTCTAGCCACTGCATGATCGGCGGCATCGTCTCCGCACAGTTTGAGCCCCACAGCATGAGTGCCTTGGTCTCAGCGATGTCGCTAACGGGAAACGGCAGACCTCGATCGATACCGTAAGCCCGATTCTGACCTGCCGCTGCGGACGCCATGCAGTAGCGTCCGTTGTAGTCGATCTGCGAAGAGCCAAGTGCCACGCGCACGAACTTGCCGAGCAAGTAGGCCTTCTCGTTGGTGAGCGCTCCGCTGCCGAACGCGCCATTGGCGTCTGCACCGTACCTGTGCTTGATGTCGAGCAAGCGCTCCGCCACGTACGAGAGGGCAGCGTCCCAGGTAGCAGGTTGCAGCATGCCTGCGCGGTTGCGCATCAAGGGCTCAAGCACGCGCTGGGGATGGTCGAGCAAGGCAGCGGAGTTGAAGCCCTTGATGCACATCTGCCCACGATTGACTGGGAAATCAGGGTCCGCCTTGACCTGCACACGTGGTGATAGCTCCGCGGATGTCCTGATGGCCATGGTCATGCCGCACTGGAATGCGCAGTACGGGCAATGGGTCCGCGTAACATCGGCGGGCGACGGATGCAGGGGAAGCACGCGTGTTGTCATAGTGAACGGAGAGCTTTCGATAGACTGCGAGCGGAACGTTTCCCGTGCGTTTCTGGCTAGATTCTCGTATCTTTCGTGGCAATTTTCGGCACGCACGTCGACAAAACAGAGCAAGTCGCGTGCCTCCGCGCAAAATGCGCATTCTTCCAGAATAAGCAGTTGGCCCCGAGGTTCGGGTTACCCACAATTTTGTCGGAGTCGACATTTTCGTAGGTCGCACCATGGCAGAGCCTGAACGAGCACCGCTCATTCTTGCGCCTCGACCCAGGCTCAAGTGCTCAGGCCTTGGCGCTCCATTGAGCGTCACGGAGACCGCTGCTCAAACGAGACCGTGAAACCGTGATCCTGGAGTGGGTCTGCGACAGCGCGTACCGTTTCTTTCCACTCGTGGAGCACCCGGACTTCGGTCTGACCATGCACCCGTTTGACCTCGCGACCAACAAGGTGCTCGCCCTTGTAGGGCGTTTGGAAGTGCGCGACTGGATCGATACGATGGCTTGCGGCAATCGATTGCAACCTTTGGGTTACCTGGCGTGGGCAGCCACTGGGAAGGATCCCGGCTACAGCCCGGCATTGCTGTTGGCAGAGGCAAGGCGGAGCACTCGGTATAGTGCTGCCGAGATCGCTGCGCTTGCGTTTGAGGGACCTCCACCGGACGCTGCAGAGCTTTCGGTACAGTGAACAAAATGCTCGCCGAAGCAGAAGCCATCATCGAACAGCTTCCCGCGAGCGAAGTGCTTGCGGGACAGGGGCGCGTCCCGGGGGTTGGGGTGAACGCTGGGGCGTCGCCAACGAGTTTCCCGACGATGCGCACGCAAAGCGCGGCGCATTCTCTTCTGCCATACGGATGCACTGCCCCTCAGTATGGAGCGGCGTCCGGTTTGGCGCCTGTGCTTCCGAGATCAAGGAGAGCGCAGGGCAGCCCGCTACAACCTGACACTATCTGTTCACCTAAGCCGCGCTGAGCGCCGTCAGCTCGAAGGCGCGACGCGCTCAGGCAGGATCGCTGTCCGAGTTCTGAAGCAGGTTCACACCCTTACTCTTCCGGCAGCC
>CAZEWA010000229.1:0-747 GCA_964515685.1 uncultured Polyangiales bacterium
CTCCTGCGCCACCGCAGCGCCTGCCAGGAGGCCAGCGCACAGCCAGACCCCCAAACCCAAACCCAGAGAGCGGATCCGGAATCGTCGCTGAACGCCTGGGGATGGGAGCGAGATCATGACTCTGAAGTGGTACCGGTCTGACCGAAGCCGGTCAAACCTCTGCCGCCGTTCGCAAGGATGTTGATCCAAACGCACAGCTCCTGGCAGGGGCGGCGCTTGAGGTGTCTTGGCTTGGAGCGCGCGCCAAGGTCTGGGGGTCGGGGCGCCATCTCCCGTCGGTGAAGCCCGCTGAATCGGGTGCGACCTCAAGGGCCAGGGCGCCGCTTGAGTGTGCTGGGCGGCTTGGGCATGCTCCGCCGCCATGACGGTACGCATCGAGAAAGACACCATGGGTGAGGTCTCCGTCCCGAGCGATAAGCTCTGGGGCGCACAGACGGGCCGCAGCCTCGAGAACTTCAAGATCTCCAGCGAGCGCATGCCGATGGAGCTGCTCCGCGCCCTCGCGCTCGTGAAGAAGGTGGCGGCCCTCGTCAACCAGGACCTCGGCGCCGTGGACGCTAAGCTCGCCGGCGCTATCGTCAATGCCGCTGACGAAGTGATCGCGGGCCAGCACGACGCTGAGTTCCCGCTCTCGGTGTGGCAGACGGGCAGCGGCACCCAGTCCAACATGAACATGAACGAGGTGCTCGCGAACCGCGGCAGCGAGCTGCTCGGCGGCGAGCGCGGCGAGGCGCGCCTCATCCACCC
>CAZEWA010000229.1:757-8501 GCA_964515685.1 uncultured Polyangiales bacterium
GATGACGTGGTGAAGATCGGGCGCACCCACCTCCAAGACGCCACCCCGCTCACCCTGGGCCAGGAGATCAGCGGCTGGGCTGCGCAGCTGCGCCACGGCCTCGCCCACCTGGAGCAGGCGGTGCCTCACCTGTGCGAGCTCGCCCTCGGCGGCACCGCGGTGGGCACCGGGCTCAACGCACACCCACAGTACGCGACCCGCGTCGCCCAGAAGCTCGCTGAGCTGACTGGCCACCCCATCGTCACGGCCCCGAACAAGTTCGAGGCGCTGGCCGCCAACGACGCCCTGGTCTCAGCCAGCGGCGCGCTCAAGACATTAGCAGCTAGCCTGACCAAAATCGCGAATGACGTGCGCTGGCTCGCCTCCGGGCCGCGCTCAGGCATCGGTGAGCTGCTCATCCCGGAGAATGAGCCGGGCAGCTCCATCATGCCCGGCAAGGTGAACCCCACCCAGTGCGAGGCCCTGACCATGGTCTGCGTGCAGGTCTTCGGAAACAACGCCGCCATCAGCTTCGCTGGCAGCCAGGGCAATTTCGAACTGAACGTGTTCAAGCCCGTGTTGGCCTACAATCTCATCCAGTCGGTGCGCTTGCTCGCCGATGCGGCCGAGAGCTTCAACGACAACTGTGCCTACGGCATCGAGCCCAACCGCGACATCATCCAGCGCAACCTGGAGAACTCGCTCATGCTCGTGACCGCGCTCAACCGCAAAATCGGCTACGACAACGCAGCCAAGATCGCCAAGCACGCGCACAAGACCGGCGGCACGCTCAAGCAGTCTGCCATCGAGCTCAAGCTGCTCACGGCCGAGGAATTCGACGCTGAAGTGCGCCCCGAGCGCATGGTTGGCCCGAGCGCTGAGAACTGACGGTGTCGATTAGAATCCGCGAACATCGACCGGGCAAAGACCTCGATGCCTTCTTGCGCGTGCCGGAACTTCTCTACAAGGGAGACCCGGGCTTCGTCACGCCGCTCTATATGGAGCAGCGCGAACGCCTGACCCCTGCGAAGAATCCCTTCTTCCAGCACGCCGATGTGACGCTGTTTACCGCTTACCGCGACGAACGACTCGTGGGGCGCATCAGCGCACAAATCGATCGAGAGCACCTGGCTCGCTACAACGACGCTTGCGGATTCTACGGTTTCTTCGATACAGAAAACGACCCCGTCGTAGGCAAAGCTTTGATGGACGCCGCGTCCTCGTGGCTGCGCCTGCGGGGGATGCGCACGTTGCGTGGGCCGTTCTCGCTCTCCATCAACGAAGAAGCGGGCACCTTGGTGGAGGGCCAAACCGAGCCCTCCATGATCATGATGCCGTACCATCGCGCCTACCAAGACGAGGTCACAACCGCGGCCGGGCTCACCCAAGTCAAAGACCTGTTGAGCTGGAGGTACTCGGTGGGCGAAGTCCCAAGGCGCGCCCTGGCAGCCCATGCGGACGTCAAGGCCATGCCCGAGGTCCTGCTCCGCGCAGTGCGCAAGAGTCGCCTGCTCGAAGACGCGCACATCATGAGCGACGTCTTCAACGATGCTTGGAGCGACAACTTTCACTTCGTGCCCATGACGGATTCCGAAGTCGAGAAGCTCGCCGCCGACATGAAGCTACTGCTCGACGACAACATCGCACTGGTGGCCGAAATCGATGGTCGCCCCGCAGCCGTGGCGGTGGCCCTTCCGAACCTGAATGAAGCCATCCACGACCTCAACGGCAAGCTCTTGCCGTTTGGACTCGCCAAGTTGATCTACCGGCTCAAGGTGAAGCGCCCCAAGAGTGCGCGCTTGATCCTGCTGGGCATCAAGAAGGAATTCCGCAACAAGAAGCGCTACGGCGGCCTCTCTACGGCGATGTACGTGGAGATGGCGCAACGCGGAAGCCGCGTGGGATACGAGTGGGGCGAGCTCGGCTGGACGCTCGAGGACAATCGCCCCGTCAACCTGGGCATCAAGATGATGGGCGGCGTCGCGTACAAGCGCTACCGCCTCTACGAAAAATCACTGACCTGAATCGAGATAAGCATGCTGATCGCGCGAATCATTCACGTGGTGGGGAACGTCCTCTGGTTGGGCGGAGGCGCAGTTGCAGCCTTCGCCATGGCGCAGTTTGCGCTTTCCTCGCAAGAGAACCGCACTGCGGCCGCAAAGATCGTGCGCAAGACGGTGCTCAACATCGTCACCCCCGGCATGCTCCTGAGCTTTGCCGGCGGTCTGTTCATGTTGCTGAGCCACTGGAGTGACCTGTACGCGAAGGCGCCCTGGATGCACATGAAGCTCACCGTGGCCTTCATTGCTGCGGGCGTCTCGGGGGCCCTGTCCGGCAAGCTGCGCCGGGCGGCCGAGGGGGCGGAGATCACGCCCAAGTCCATGCGCATTTTGGGCACGATTTTGGTGCTGAGCGCGGTGGCTGCCGTCACGCTTGTGCTCGCGCGCTTCGGCGGCCGCTGAAACGCGCGGCAACGAGCGGTGGCGCGCTCAGGGCACCTCATGCTTAAGCGCAACCGCTTCGTCCCAGGCGTCGACGACGAGCTTCTTTCCGTCGCTGCGCACGCGGATCCCGCCTACTTGATCCGTGCGCAGCAACGTTTGTCCTGGCTGTGACAACCGTGCGGCGACCTCTTCGTGAGGATGGCCGAAACGATTGTTCTGCCCTGCGCTGACCACGCTCAGCCACGGAGAAACCGCCACGACAAAGGGTTCTGTGCTCGAGGTACGGGAGCCATGGTGGCCCACCTTGAGCACGTCGCTCTTCAGCTTGGAGCCGAGGGTCTCCACCAGCTGACTCTCCGTCGCGTGCTCCGCATCACCCATCAGCAAAAAGCTGCGTTCGTGATGCACGAGCCTGAGCACCCAAGAGTTGTCGTTCGCATCGAGGGCCTCGTCGAAGCTCGGACACGGCGACAGCACTTCTAGCGTCGCTGTGCCCAGATGAAACGGCGTGCCACAGCGCTGCGCTGGCCCGACTACGGGGATGCCTTTCTTGCGCACGAACGCGAGCAAGTCTGCCGCTGCACCCGAGCCGCCATCGTGCTCTGCTTGGCCCGTATCCCAAAGTTCTGCGACCTCAACGGCGTCGAAAACAGCTCTCAGCCCGCCGTAGTGATCGGGGTGCGGATGACTGAGGACAACCAACGACAGCTTTTGAATGCGCAGCGCGCGCAGCAGGGGAACGACCGCTTCGCGTCCTGGATCCGGGCCGCCATTGGGGGCTCCACCCGCATCGATGAGCACGGTCTCACCGCTACCTGATTCGATGAGCACGCTGTCGCCCTGACCGACGTCGATAAACGTTACGCGAATCTCGTCAGTACCGAGCGCATGGCGCAGGCGATACTCGCTCGTGGCCAGCACACAGAAGACGAGCGCACTGCCTATGACCTTTGAGCGTCGCGATAGTTGGCTGAGCCAAACCACTGGCACTATGGAGAGGGCGCAGCTCTGCACGAGCGTGAGCGGCGGGATCTGAATGCCGGGGTCTAGGTCTGAGCACAGACGCGATGCTTGCAAAAACGCGCCACTGGCCGTCTCGAAGATCCAGCGCACCAACAGGGCGTCGGCTACCCCCAAGGCCGCGGCTACGAGATGAATCACCACGAGCGGAATCAGCAGTGCACCCAAGGGCAATAGCAGGACATTCGCCAGCAGAGCAACGAGTGAGCTACTCCCGAAGCACAGAGCCAAGTACGGCGCAGTGGAGAGCCAGGCACGGAAGCTCTCTTTCGCAGCGCCTCGGATCCCGCCTTCGCTGTGTGCAGCCGTCAGGAGCGCTCCCGTCGCCAACACAGACAAAATGAACCCGGGATGCAGCGCTTCGCGGGGCTCATACAGCGCGTGCAGCACCACGGCGAAGGCCGATACGTTGAGCGCCGACGGGCGATAACCAAGGGCCACGAGACCGTAGAGCAGGGCGCTCGTAAATGCCGAGCGATAGGCACTGGGCGCCCCTCCACACAAGCGTGCCACAAGCGGCGCCAGCAGAACCCCTAGCGCCGCTGCGACGCGCGTAGCCTCGATGTACAGGGCCCAGGGGCCACGCAGCCAGACCATGCGTACCAGCGCCACGAGGGCACCCGCCAGCACCGTGACGTGCATGCCCGAAACCGCCAGCACGTGGGACACACCTGCGTTGCGAATGGCCTCATTCAGCTCGCTCGACACCGCCATGCCTTCGCCCAAGAGCAGGGCGCGGGCGATACCTGCGTGTGGTTCACGCAGGCTGCGCTGGAAGACCCCGCGGATTTTGCCTCGCAGCCAGGTCACGCCACGCGACAGATAGCTTTCGTCGTCCACGCGCACCGTCCCGCCTGCCATGCGCGCCCTCAAGTCCATGCGCGCGTCCGGCCAGGCTGCGGAGGGCAGGGGATTGCGAAACTGGGGCCGGCTCGCGAGCTTGGCGAGCAGCGTCACCTTGGCCCCGACCGGTAGCTCTTCGTCGGTGGTGAGCGAGACCCGGGAGCTCTGCGCGGGGCAGGCCCTTTGGTCGAGCTCGTGGCAGTCCAAAAGCTCAGCTTCGGCCCAACAGGTATCGCCGCAAGCAGTGCGTACAATGTGGGCCGTAATGGTGGCGGCGCCCGGGCTGACAGGAGCGGCGGGCGCCGGCTGCGCGAGCGCCCCTAGCAAGGCCATCCACAAGACACTTGCGGCTCCGAGACATAAATATACCAGGAGGCGGGAGCCCAATGCGTACGCAGCGACTAGGGTCAGGGTGCCGCCGAGGCTCACCCACACAACGCTCACCCCTTGCGTGACCCCGAGAAGCAACCCCAAAAGCCCACATACCATTACATAAACCAAGGGCATTTTCGCCCACGATGCATCGCGCGTTCCGAGCTTCTACTGAGTGAATTCAGACAGTTACAAGCCGAGAACGACGGCCATTCGGGCTCTCGCTCGCCCTGCCGCCGACAAACGCAGTTGACAGGGCCTGAAAACGCCATACATCTGGGGAGCGGCATCACCCTTACGCATGCGTTAGGGTTAGGGTTGGAGTTATGGCAATCCCGCTTCCCCTGAACAAACAGTTTCATCCTGCGCCTGAGGAAAACGCGGAGCGTTCTCGGTCGCCGTTGACGACGTTGCGCGTTGGGGATTTGGCCAAGCGCACAGGCAAGACCGTGCGAGCACTGCACCTCTATGAGGAGCACGGCTTGCTTTCGCCCACGCAGCGCTCGAGCGGCGGCTATCGCCTGTACAACCGCGCCTCCGAGTTGCGGGTGCGTTGGATAGACAAGCTGCAGCAAATGGGATTTTCGCTCACCGACATCAAGCAGATTGTAAGCGATGTCGATCAGAGCAAGAACGCGCCAGATGCCATGCAGCGCGTACAGGATTTGTTTCGCGAGAAGCTCGCTGAAGCGCGCGAACAGATTCGGCGGCTTGCTGCTCTAGAAACCGAGCTTCAGTCGAGCCTCGATTACCTCGAGACCTGCGACTCCTGCGACACAGAAGATTTGCTCGGCGCGTGTACGGATTGTGCCCGTCACGCGTGCGAGCACAAAACCCCCGACCTTGTTGCTGGTTTCCGCGTCCACTGAGCGAGACCTGTCTGAAAGGCTTTTGTATGGCCCTCAAGCTTCCCATCTACATGGACAACCACGCGACCACGCCCGTCGACCCGCGCGTGCTCGAGGCCATGCTTCCTTACTTCACGCTCGACTTCGGAAACGCAGCGAGTCGCAATCATCCCTTTGGCTGGAAGGCTGAAGAGGCCGCCGAATACGCTCGCGAGCAAATCGCCACCTTGATCGGTGCCAGCAGCGAAAAGGAAATCGTTATCACCTCGGGCGCTACCGAGAGTGACAACCTCGCGCTGAAGGGTGTGGCCGAGTTCTACAAGGACAAGGGCAACCACATCATCACCACGCGCACTGAGCACAAGGCCGTGCTCGACACCTGCAAAAAGCTCGAAAAGCAGGGCTACGAGATCACGTATCTCGATGTTGGCGTCGATGGCTTGATCACGCCCGAGCAGGTCGAGGCCGCCATCACCGACAAGACCATCCTGGTTTCTGTCATGTTGGCGAACAACGAAGTGGGCTCCGTGCTGCCCATTGCCGAGATTGGCAAAATCACGCGTAAGCGCGGCGTGCTTTTCCATACCGATGCGGTTCAGGGTGTGGGCAAGGTTGAGTTCAACGTCGAGACGATGAACGTCGATCTCGCGAGTATGTCGGCCCATAAAATGTACGGCCCCAAGGGCGTGGGCGCGCTGTACGTGCGTCGCCAGAAACCCCGTGTACGCATCGTTGGCCAGATGGACGGCGGCGGACACGAGCGCGGCATGCGTTCAGGCACGCTCAACGTGCCGGGCATTGTGGGCTTCGGCAAGGCCGCAGAAATCGCCACCAAGGAGTGGCGAGACGACGCGGCCCGTATCTTCACGATGCGTCAGCGCCTGCGCAGCAAGCTCTTTGGAGCGCTCGATCTGATCCATCTCAACGGCGCCGACGACCCCCACAGGTTGCCTGGTAACTTGAACGTGTCGTTCTCCTTCGTCGAAGGCGAGGCCATGATGATGGCCATCCGTGACGTAGCCGTCTCCTCGGGCAGCGCTTGCACCAGTGCGAGCCTCGAACCCAGCTATGTGCTGCGCGCTATGGGCGTAGACGAAGAGCTTGCTCACTCCTCGATTCGTTTCGGTATCGGCAAGTTCAACACCGACGAAGAGGTCGACTACGTCGCGGACCTGGTCATCCGCTCCGTGAAGCGGTTGCGCGAGATGTCCCCGCTCTACGAAATGCACAAAGAAGGCATCGACATAAAGTCTATCCAGTGGGCTGCCCACTAACCCGAAAACCGTCCCCTGCTAAGGCTGGGGAGCTCGAAGAAGGAAACAATCATGGCGTACTCAGACAAAGTCATCGACCACTACGAGAACCCCCGCAACGTCGGCACACTCGATAAGGCCGACGATTCGGTCGGAACGGGTCTCGTAGGGGCTCCCGCGTGCGGCGACGTGATGCGGCTTCAGCTCCGGATCAACCCCGAGACCGACGTCATCGAGGATGCAAAGTTCAAGACCTTCGGCTGCGGCAGTGCCATCGCTTCGTCCTCCCTCGTAACGGAGTGGGTCAAGGGCAAGACGGTAGACGAGGCCATGGAGCTCAAGAACACGCAGATCGTGGAGGAGTTGAACCTTCCTCCGGTCAAGATTCACTGCTCCGTGCTCGCCGAAGACGCAATCAAGAGCGCTATCGCTGACTTTCGTAAGAAGCAGGCGGAGCGCAGGGCCGTAGCCGAGAGCAAGTGAGTATTCGATGATGTCCCAACCCGAGACAGCGTCCAGTTCGTCCGCAGCCGTCGTCGAGGCTCTCGCGCCTGAAAACGTAGAGGGAGTAGCCGAAATTCGCCTTACCAAGAAGGCGGTAGAGATGGCCAAGCGCTCCATTGAGCGCCGCGGCCTGCCCACGGAAGGACTGCGTCTCGGCGTCAAAGGCGGCGGTTGCTCCGGTGTCTCTTATGCGATCGAGTTTGCCGACAAGATTCGCGGGCGTGATCACGTCTTCGAGTTCGACGGCCTCAAGATTGTCGTCGATCCCAAGAGCCTGATTTACCTCCGCGGTTCGATCCTCGACTACGAAGTGAAGCTCATGCAGCACGGGTTCAAGTTCCGAAACCCGAACGAAAAAGCCGGCTGCGGTTGCGGCGAGTCCTTCACCGTCTAGGTTGTGGAACGGCTCGTGCGACGCATGAGCCTTGAGGGACCAGCATGGATGCGTTCGACGTGCTCGCGCTCGCGCCAGCCTTCGATC
>CAZEWA010000230.1:0-6672 GCA_964515685.1 uncultured Polyangiales bacterium
CTCCGCGAGCGTACGTCTTGCACGCTTCAAGTCGGCGAGGGGATTTCTCCGTGGCTCATCGATCTGGACGCCACCCAAGTAACTCCAGCGGAGTCTTCTCAGTGAGTTTTCCTGCGATACAAGACCTGTTGCCCCATGCGCCTCCGATGCTGTGGCTTGATCGTGTGCTCTATCATGAGGGCGACGAAGTTCATTGCGGTCTCGAAATTCGCGACGAGCATGTATTCGTCGAAGACGGCGTAGTGGAGTCCATCGTCAGCGTGGAGTGGATGGCGCAGGCCGTCGGTGCATTGGTCGGGTTGCTCGACCACCAGCAGGACATCGCCCCTCGCCCCGGCTACCTCATCGCCATCCCAGAAGCCACGTTCGAAGTCGACCTGTTCCACCCGGGCGACTCGCTCGTAGTCGAAGCAAAGCGCGTGTGGGGCGACTCAGAGCTCGCCTCCTTCGAGTGCATGGTTAGGCGCGAAGGCGTGCGTGTAGCCCGCGCGCAACTCAGCGTATATCGCAGGACCGAACCCCCAGGAACGCCCTCATGAGCCGTGCATTGGTCACAGGTGCAAGTCGTGGCATCGGCGCGGCGATTGCCAAAGCCCTTGCCGCTGCCGGACACACCGTCATCGTCAACTATCGCGCGCAACACGCACAGGCCGAGCAGGTCGTCCGCGAAATCCACGACGCAGGCGGGCGAGCCCTTCTGTGCGCCTTCGATGTGCGCAACAGGGAACAAACGTCAGTCGCTATTGAAGCGCTGCTCGCAGAACCAGAGCCCATCGATGTGCTCGTAAATAACGCAGGCCTTGCCCGCGACAACCCCTTGCCGTCGTTGTCCTGGGAAGACTGGGAAGACGTCACGCGTACGAGCCTGGACGGCTTCTTCAACGTGACCAAGCCCCTCGTCATGCCCATGGTGCGTGCCAAGCGCGGCGGACGCATCATCAACATCGCGAGCGTATCCGGCGTCACGGGCAACCGCGGCCAAACCAACTACGCAGCCGCAAAAGCTGGGCTCATCGGCGCGACCAAGTCACTCGCCAAGGAGCTCGCAAAGCGCAAGATTACGGTCAACGCCGTGGCGCCTGGACTCATCGAGACCGACATGATCTCAGGAGCGCCGGTCGAAGAAATTCTGAAGCACATTCCAGCCGGACGCCTCGGGCAACCCGAGGAAGTGGCAGACCTCGTGGTGTTTCTCGCAAGCGCACGCGCAAACTACATCACAGGGCAAGTCATCGGTATCAACGGAGGCCTCGCATGAGTCGCACGCGAGTGGTGATCACGGGCATCGGTCTCGCAACGCCCATCGGAAACAGCATGCGCGAAGTGTCGAGCGCCCTGCGTGAGGATCGCCACGGCATCCTCCAAATGCCGGAGTGGGGCGACATCGAGCATCTACAGACACGTCTTGGCGCCAAGGTACAAGGACTGTCATTCGACTACCCGCGCAAGCGCACGCGCACCATGGGCCGGGTTTCCCTGCTGAGTCTCCACGCCACGGAACAAGCGGTGGCGGACTCCGGCATCGCGCTCGACGAGCTCAAGAACGGCCGCACAGGCATTGCGTACGGCAGCACCAATGGCTCGTCTTCGGCCAACGAAGAGTGGTCACGCAAGCTGCTCGTCAACCGTGGTCTGCAAGGGATTCAGTCCACGGAATACATCAAATTCATGAGCCACACGACCGCCGCCAACCTCGCCATCTACTACGGCGTAACGGGTCGGGTCATCTCCACCTGTGCGGCATGCGTCAGCGCCAGTCAGGCAGTGGGCACAGGTTACGAGACCATCCGCGCAGGCATCCAAGATGTCATGATCGTGGGCGGAGCCGAAGAGCTGCACTCGAGCCACGCGGCCATCTTCGACATCATGTACGCAACGTCTCGGCGCAACGAAACGCCCGACCTTACACCTCGCCCCTTCGACAAAGGCCGTGATGGTCTCGTCATCGGCGAAGGTGCAGGCACGTTCGTCTTGGAGAGCTACGAACGCGCCAAGGCGCGGGGCGCCCATATCCACGCCGAGATTCTCGGCTATGGCACCAACTGCGACGGCACACACGTCACGAATCCGTCCGCAGAAGGCATGGCCGGCGCAATGCGCTTGGCACTCGGCGATGCACAGCTTTCGAGCGACCGCATTGATTACGTGAATGCCCACGCCACCGCGACCGAGGTCGGTGACATCGCGGAGAGCCTCGCCACCTTACGCACGCTCGGCGCCGACGTTCCGATCAGCTCAACCAAGAGCTTCACCGGTCATACCCTCGGCGGGTGCGGCTCCATTGAAGCTGCGTTTTGCATTGCGATGATGCGAGAGAATTTTCTCGCGCCCAACCGCACACTGACCGAAGTCGACCCACGCTGTGCTCCTCTCACCTATCTCGGACGGGAGCCACGTGAGGGGAAACCACGCATCACTATGAGCAATAACTTCGCCTTTGGCGGCATCAACACATCGCTAATTTTAGGGGCTGTATGAAAGATGTGGCTATCGTGGGCGCGGGTCCTGGTGGTGCAACAGCAGGCGCGCTCCTCGCCCGGCAAGGGCTCGATGTCTGTTTGATCGACAAAGACACCTTTCCTCGTTTTCACATCGGCGAATCCCTGCTCCCGTGTGATCTTGCGCTTTTTGACTTGCTCGGCATCGACATGGAGGCCGAGGGCTTCCTTTACAAAGGTGGCGCGGAGTTCTTCGACGAACGCACGGGCGAGCATGCCGTGTATCTGTTCAAAGATGGGCTCCCTGGCACACCTGGTTATGCATACCAGGTGGATCGCTCGAAGTTCGACGCCGCAGTGCTGAATGTCGCGCTCAACGCGGGCTGCGAATTGAAGGCGGGCGTACGCGTAAGCCAGATGCAGCCCGAGGCCGATCACATTACGCTTCAGACGAGCGCTGGCGCGATACAGGCGCGCTACGTCATCGATGCCACGGGCCAAGATGCCCTGTTCGCCCATCGCCAGAAATCCATGCGGCGCATCGAAGATTTCGGTCTGGCAGCCGTGTTTCGTCACTTCGAAGACCTCTCAGATGAAGCCTGGGAAGAGCTTTCGAAACAGGGCAAGGGCAACATCCGCATCGTGATGATCGACCAGGGCTGGGTATGGTGCATTCCGCTCGCAGGTCGCCGCCTGAGCATGGGCGTAGTCACGCGCAAACGCGGCATCAACCATGAGCTATTCGAAGAGACCTACGCCGCATCGCCCATGCTGCAGCGGATCACGGCGGGTTGTTCAAAGACCGACCTCCACATCATCCGCAATTTCAGCTACCGCAACATTCAGACGCGCGGTCCACGCTGGTTCTGCCTTGGCGATGCCGCATTGTTCCTGGACCCCGTTTTTTCGTCCGGCGTCTCGTTGGCGATGCTCGGCGGCGAACGGCTCGCACGGGTTCTAGGAGCTGCCTTGCGCGAAGGACGCGAAGCCGACCCAGAGCTCACGCGTCCCGTCTCCGATCACATGGCCGTGGCCTACACTGCGTTCGGCAGCCTCGTAGGGGCCTTCTACCAAACCAACATTGTGCAGAACATCTTCTTCGCGAAACACCCCGAGCCAGGCCTACGCCAGGGACTCATCAGCACGCTGGCGGGCGATGTGTGGCGCGACGACAACCCCTTTCAGAAGATGTTGCTCGCCAGTAAGCGCCGCCGCTTCGACCCCTACGCGACGGAGTAAGACCCCTGTGACTTTGGCGCTCCGCTACGACGTAGACAGGTCGCTCCTCGGGCCGTATGCGGCGCGTTTCGTACCGTTGTCGTACGACGACGCAACTCACGCGTTCGTTGACGAAGTCACGCAGCGCCCGCACGGAACCATCAAGACCTGGTTCGTCGAGCAAGCCTCACGTTTTGTGAGCGCCTACGACGCGCACGGCTTGTTTGGCAGTTACGCCATGCACCTGCTTTCCGCTGCGCAATGGGGCGAACTCGTCGGTGGTGAGCGAAAGAGCGCCTTGCTCGATGTGGGCGCGGGCGCGGGCTACGTCACGCAACAAGCCGCAAGCTGGTTCGAGCGCATCGTCTGCACAGAGACATCGCGGCAGCTCGCACGACGGCTTTCTACCCGAGGTTTCTCGGTGCACGTGCAAGACCTGGTCGAGGCTCCGCTACCCACGCAGACGGCTCCCTTCGACGTGATCTCGTGCCTGAATGTGCTCGACCGCACGCCCTACCCGCTACGGCTTTTGCAGGCGCTTCACAGCATGTTGCTCACACCCACAGCCCAGCTCGTGATAGCGCTGCCTCTACCCCTACGGCCCCACGTGCACGTCCCAGGCGGAACCATTTCGCCCGCTGAACCTCTGCCGATGGGCGAGCGCTCGTTCGAGGCGGCGATGTGCGAGATGAGTGCATTTTTGGAAGGTCAGGGCTTCCGCATCGTAAGACTGAGCCGAGTGCCCTATCTCAGCCGCGGCGATGCCCACGCGTCGGTTTACGAGCTAGACGACGCGCTCTGGGTGTTGAAACGCGCGAGCACCTGAGGCCTCACTCCAAGTAACGCTGCTCGCTGCTCTCTATGGTCAAGCTGTAGCCGAACCAGTGGTTTTCAAGCTCCACTTGGCTCGCGATCACGGGATTCGCCGGCCCCTTGAATCGGGCGATGATGGCGCCCGCTGGCTGACCGTCGAGGCGCTCGAAGCGCCGCTCGACCACACGTCCGCCGAGCCAGCGCTCAGTGACGCGTTCGTCGTGGCTCTCCTCGCTGTATTCGCCATCTGCTTTTGGCCCGGGTAAGCCGCGAAAGAACACGCGATGCACATCGTTGAGCACGTAGCTCGGGTCAAAGGGCAGCTCGCGATCGATGAATTTCTCGAAGAGAATCTCGGTTCCAACCTGCGTCATGACAAACGCGCGACTGCCGAAAGGCGTGAGCCCTACAAGCGTGAGACGCCCTCCCGCCAGCTGGACCACGACATCCAGCGACAGCTTGTGTTCGCCATAACGTCCGCGCAGATGTTGTTGAACCAAAAAGGGCGCGCCCAGCTTCTCGCTTGTCTCGAGAAACCCCGGATAGTCTTGAGCCTGCGCCACATGCACGGGCGGCACGCTGTTTCTCCCGCTACACGCGACACACAGCAGGCAAAACAGAGCGTTTACGATTGCACGCACGGCACTCTCCGTCTCGTCCAAACGAGAACCACAGGGCTCACCAACACTGAAAACACGAGGCCCAGTGAAACCGTAACACCAATCCCGGCCAGCGCAGGATTGTCACTGAGACCGAGCAAGCCAAAGGACAGCACCGTGGTCAGCGCCGCGAGCGCCACGCTCCCCAAGGTCACGACGCCTTCGTCCATGTCGCCGCGACTCTCGAGCATGTAAATGCCGTAGTCCACGCCCATACTGAGCACCAAAAGCAGGCCTATCACGTGCATGAGCGTGGCCGGAACGCCCAAGAGGCCCTGCACACCCAGCGCTGCCCCAGCACCGAGCAGCGCAGGCACCATGCCCCCCAAGCACAGCCAAAGGTTTCGGTAGCGAACGAGAAGCGTACCCAACACCAGAAACAACCCCACCCACACAAGCGAAAGGGTTCGGGTACGAAACACGCCGTAGGCCGAGTCGAACAAAGCTTCCTGGTCTACGTAGTAGAGTTGCGCATCGCCCTCGAACAGCGCACTTAGGCCGCTCGAGTCGTCTGTGTCGACTTGCGTCAAGTACGCAACTTCGTTCGCAAGCTTGGCTCGAAACGGCACCAGCAAGTCCGCAAACGACGACGCGAGTACCGTCGCTGGCTTCAAATAATCTGGCTCTTGCGTACGCAGGTGCTCAAAGAAGGGCGCGAAGGCAGATGCAACGAACCCTTGATCCGTAAGGATTTTGCTCAGCCGTGGCTCAAGGCTTGCGTCGCCTGTGAGACGCGCGCGAACGCTGCGCTGCTGGGCCACCGACGGTAACAGCGAACCGACACCGCGGTAACCGTGCACGATGCCCTTCGCCTTCGCCTCCTCGAGAAGCCCCTGCGCGCGCTGCACGGCCGTTAGAGCCTCTTCGTCGGTTGCCCCCACGGCGACCACCATGCGACCACCCGCACCGCGCCCCAGGCGCTGCTGAATGCGTGCGTTGGTTGCATCAAGCTCGGGCGTAGGCGTGCGTAAGCTGGACAGGCCGTCTTGCCACACCACCTGCGGCCCTCCAATAACTGTCAGCAACAGCGCCGGCAGAACGAACCAAAACACCGAGCGCGGCTTGATGGACAGCATGGTGACAAGACGCTGCCCCCAAGTGCTGAGCTTGCCGTGGGAGGCATTGCCATCTTTTCGCGATAAGCCCGGCAGTAGATAGCGCGTCGAGATGAGTGCACCGAAGACTCCGACGACACCAAACAGCGCCATCTGCATCAGCCCAGGAAATCCAGATAAACCGAGCGCCGCGATGCCTGCCATCGTCGTCAGCCCGCCCATCCACATGCCAGGCCACAGCCTGCGCATCAAAGCTTCGCTCGACTCGCCCCGCACCGAGACACGATGGCTGAAGTAGTGGGTCGAATAGTCCTCCGCCACGCCGATGATGGAAGAACCAAACGCAAGCGTGAGACCGTGCACGAAGCCGAAAGCAAGCTGACATACGGCGACGGCGAGCAAGCAGCCGAAACTTATCGGCAGCAACACGAGGAGAGGCTCGCGCAGCGAACGGAAGATAAGCCAATACAGCAAAAATATGCCGAACAC
>CAZEWA010000230.1:6772-8473 GCA_964515685.1 uncultured Polyangiales bacterium
TTCCCTGCTTGCTGACGCTCCAGATACGCGAGGAAAAAACCCAACGGATCTTCCGCAGCGAGCCTGCGCTCCAGCATGCCCATCGGGCTTGCAAGCCTCAGCTTCAAGGCTGCGATACGTTCGGTCAGATAAGCATCTGAGACCGGTCCAGTGGTGTCATCAAGCTCTGCGAGCCCCACACGCGGTGGAAAGAATAGGCCGTAGGCCTGCGTCTGGTCCGCGCCCGCCACCTCACTGCGAACCCACTCGAAGGCCTGACTCGCGACGAGCTGGTCGCGCAGCGCCGACGTGGCAGCCTGCGACTCTTCCTTGGTGGCAGCCTTCAGCGTGAACACCATCATGCGCGACTGCGCCGTGCTCGACAGCTCCCGCGCAAGCTGCAGCAAATGCGAGCTCTCGTCCTGAGGCAAGAATTCGGTAATCGGGGTGCGAATTTCGAGACAGAGCGCCGTGTACAGTGCGCACACAAGACTCGCGACGAAGAAAGCCGCGTACCGCATGTTCAATTTCCGATACGAAACAGACGCTGCTCGTCAGCGCTCGAGAGCTTTCCGGTCGCCTTGAACTCGGTGAAGGTCGTGACCGTCCGATCGCCGTTTGCGTCCAGTAACTCCATGCGTGAAAGCACAGGCCCTTTGCCTTCGAAGCTCATGCTTTGCACGATCCGCAGTACCCCTCGGTCCTTCGGAGTCACGTGAATACGAAACGCCCCCCCCGGAAGGCTCTCGACTTTTAGCGTGGCCAACTTCGTTAGCGCGGCACCGTCCCCGGCGAGCACGCTCACGAATGTATCTACAAGCACACGCACCGCAGGCTGCGCATCGAGCGAGAGGCTTTCTTGATGAGCCGCATCCCCGAAGCTGAGCTTATCGTCGCGCAAAATGAGGCTGCCTTTTTGAGGTTTCTCCGTATGTCGCGCCAGCAGCCTCGGCTTGGCATAGTAGAGCGTGCCTTCGCTCTTGAGCGGCACGGCGAGCAGGGGCATGTATTTTTCTTCGCTGAAATGGGCCTGCATCGATTGAATGGCTGCGAAGCGTGACAGCAAATCCGACAAGAGCGCGCTATCGCTCGAAGCCTCGGCATGCCCCGCGCGCGCGAAAGCGCCCGAAAGCAACATCAGCCCAACGACCCAACCGAGTACGCTCCGACGTCGCATCATGCCTCCTCACCAACGAGCGCCCTTCGACGCAAAAGCTGAGCCACGGCTTCAATGTCAGCGTCCATCGGCCGGTCTTCGCGCGTAAAAGCCACTAGACTCCGCAGCTGCGTGTGAAGACTGCGGACCCCGGCTGCCACCTTTGACGTACCGCGCAGCTCAACCGCCTGCGCGCAGGCAATCGCGTGCACAGCCGCCACCTGCTCGGTCAGCTCAACAACACGCTCGAAATCGAAGGCCGATAGCGAGCCCATGCTGACTTTATCTTGGTTGTGATTTTCCGTGCTGCGACTGAAAACGCTGGCAGGCATGGTGGCTTTGAGCGCTTCTGCAGTCAGCGCGCTGGCCGTGATCTCCATGGCCTTGAAGCCGTGATGGGCAAAGCGCTCCTCGCCCACAAAGCCTATCAGGTTCTCGGGCAGGCCCCCGTTGTGCAGAGGGTCGTTCAGGAGCACGAGTTGGCGCTCCATCAAGTCCGAGAGGTTGGCGACCTGCACCTTCAACGTATCGGCCACCAGGGCCACGTGTCCGCCGTAGAAGTTGCC
>CAZEWA010000231.1:0-8467 GCA_964515685.1 uncultured Polyangiales bacterium
GCGCTCTTGTGTGAGCCGGATAAGTACTCCTGTGTGAGTAATGTTCTGCACCTGTGCAACGGCGATGGGACCGCCTACGCCGAGTCGAAAGAATGCGGCACCGGCCTCTGCGATGCCGCCCACGGGGAGTGCGATCTCTGCGAACCCGGAACAGTCCAGGGATGCGCCAACAAGACCACGCAGACCGTGTGCTCGAGCGACGGCCAGCGCATCGAAGAGCGGACCTGCGCGAGTCAGGACGCCACTAAGCCTGCGTGCTCGGGAAGTAATGGGGTATGTACGGCGTGCGAGCCTCTGACCCACGTCTGTCAGAGCGCGACCGTGCTGCTGAGCTGCAGCGCCCAAGGGACATCCAGCACCTCCACGTGCGCGAGCAATCGAACGTGCCTGAGTGATCGTTGCGCTGGTGAGTGTGGTCCCGGGCAGAATCGCTGCTCGGGAGCTGCCAGCGCATCGCGGCAGACGTGCGGCCCCGCGGGGACCTATGTAGCGGCCACGGCGTGTGCTGCGGGCACGCTGTGCAACCGGGCGGCGTCGACTGCTGGGGAATGTGCTCCGATCGTAACCGGCTGTGCGGGAAAGAATCCGAACGACCCTGTGTGCAACGGCAACCAGCGCGTGGTGTGTGGGCCGGATCTGGTGACCGCCACGAGCTCGGAGACCTGCAAGAGCGCTGCGCACTGCCAACAGGGAAGTGGAACCGAGTGCGCGGAATGTCTAACGGGCGAATACGCCTGTAGCGGGGCGCAACTTCAGATCTGCAACGCGACGCATACCGGCTTTGTCAATCACGGTCCTCCCTGCACAAGCGCCGCACTCTGCAATCGAGAAACGGGAGCGTGCACCACTGCAACCTGCACCCCGGGTGCCTGGAGTTGCAGCGCAACACATGTCTTGCGTCGCTGCAATGCGGACGGGACAGAATACGTTGTGTCCGACAACCAGCAATGTCAGGCAGGGCTTTGTGACTGGCAGAACCAACAATGTGACACGTGCGCGGCCCACTCGGTCGTGGGATGTTGGAGCGGAAATAGTCAGGCCGTCTGCAACAGCACTGGACAAGGGACATTCACGCGTGCATGCCCGAGCGGTGCTGCCATTTGCCACGACGGTGCATGCGTGACGTGCAGCCCGGGCGCGACGCGCTGCGATCCCGGTAGCCCCTTGCGTTTCCGTCAAACCTGCGCCGCTTCAGGAACTTGGCCTGCCAGTGCACCCGGGCGACAGGATTGCTTCAACAGCAATCAGACCTGTATGTACAACTCCGCCACTGGAGTCAGTGCTTGTGGAGGGCAGTGCGCCGCAGGGGAGCCGCAATGCAACCCCACGACGAAGAATCCGAACGTCTGCACGAATGTCGGTGCATGGCAGCAGACAAACATATGTGATGCACCCATTCAGATCTGCAGAATCACGAACAGCGTCGCGTCCTGCCAGGCGAACGAGTCGTTTTTCATGGGAAATTCCTCCTTTTCTGCTTCAGATAGCTGGCAGAACTGGCTCGTCGACAATGACTGGTCCTACTTCATTCCGATCACATCTTCGGTGAACGCTCGCCTGGAATACTTCAGGGTGCGAGGACGCGTTGCGAACAGCGCAACCTGTGCGATGGCCCTCTATGAGGACTCCTCGGGAGTGCCAGGAACTTTGCGCGCCAAGAGTTGGACGAACCTCGAAGTAACTGCTGGCATATCCTCCGTAGTTCCGGATTCCAGCTATCTCTTGCAGAGCGGTCGTACATACTGGTTGGGCGCGAGTTGCTACTTGCATGGAAGCGGAGCCGAGTTGTATCAGCGCACGCTTTCCGGAGCGCGATCCTTTCGATTCTTTAACCCCTCCGGAACGTTTCCCAACAACCCGGTGGGAGATCCTCGGACGGGAACGACGTATCCGTTCTTCATCTCAGTGCTTGAAATTCCGTGACCTTCTGCAGCGGGCGGAGATCAGCTAAACCAAGGGTGATCGATATGGCTTCGCGCTCGGCGCGTGCTAGAGGCGGAATGACTGCAGGATACACACGGATCTGAGCTTTTAGGTCTGTATGGTTCGGTGGCATGTCGCTACGAAAGCTTCGCTCTGCATCTATTCGTGAGTCGGAAATAGGCGAAGTTCGCTACCAAGTTACGGCTCGGACAAGAGAGGACTGTAATGTACTCAAAATGGTTCACGAGTTTGACGGTGCTCGTTGCTGTTGCCGCAGCAAGCCTGCTCGGTGACTCGACTGCTGTTCATGCGCAAGAAATGTGCTTTCCAACCCCCTACACGGGTGGTCTGGTCAGCGGCCCGCCGCGCTGGAGTAGCGGCATGCCCGGTTCTGGCATCGTCGTGACCGACATCAATGAGCCGCGCTGGAGCGCCTTCGATCCCCAGCGTTTTTTCAACGATCTGGGAGCCGGAAGCGTCGTCAAGGGCCTTTATCGTCTCATCCGTAACGGAGACCACCTGTACGTGTCGATGCAGGCCCAGGCCGACGACAGCCAGAGCCCCATGGATTTCATTTCTTTCGGCATCCACAATGCTACGAAAGACACGGGAGGAGTTTTTTCGACACCTCTCAACACGACTGGAGCGGACCCAGCGCCGGCCACCGGCTCGGAGTACGCGAACTGGGTACCAGGTTCGACACTTTTTCCCTCGGGCACGCTCAATGGCCTCCCTCCAAACGGTTGGATTCTCCCGGGATCGGTCGGCTCCTTTAGACGCCATGAAGTTACCGCTGGTGGAGCGGACTGGGCCATTCAGTTCGTCGTGGACTTAGCGAAGCTTCAGATTGAGAACGGCGACCAGCTCTCCATCTACATGGCGATGCGGCCACGTCTCAACGACTCCGGCAATCGACAGCCCGTTCTTTCCGTACCCGCTCGGCCCAGTAACGAAGACTGGGCCGAAGTTGGGCAGACGCTGGTTCCGAGGGAGATCTCTCGTTGGAGAGAGACCCGGATTGACGCTCCGTGTGCCGACGGACTTACTTTTAACTCGACGCTCAACATCGGCACGGTCCAAGTAAGTCAGGCCGAGCTAAGCCATCTCATCAATACGAGTAACAATCAGGTCAACACATTTTCGGCTCGTCCCGACTGGGGCAGCGTAAACCGAGCCTCACTCCGCGCTGGCGACGTCACGGCACGATTCCGGATTGCCGATTGGGGAGCTCAATCACCGGGGGCAGACGCCTTTCGGGAGGTGCCTGGTCTCGGTTCGGTGAACCACAATGGTGTTACAGGGTATTTTGAGCAAGTCTGCGCTCGCAACGCGGATGGTCTCGTCTGTGGGGGCACCGGGGTCGGTCTCGACTCCACCAATGAGTTTCAGTGTATGATTGTCGAGCTCTCGAGCACGGCGGGAGTTCCGATCAAGACACCGATCCAGTACCGCAACATGCGCTTCCAGGCGCTCTCGAGACGTGAGCTCGATGCCACCATTACCGCCAAGGGGCTCCGCGCGATCACGGGACGATCGGGTCAACAGACCATACTGTTGAATGTGGTGACACGAAATATGCCGGTGATCGGAGACTGGCCGATGTTCTTAGATGGATGGTTGCTCAACTACGTGAAGCAGTTCGCTGTTGGCGCCCTAAATGCGATTAATCCTTTCGGTGTCAGCGTCACCGCTGAGCAGCAGATGAAGATGGCGTGGCCCACTTACGAGGCACACACGTACTTCTGGACAGGTCGCACGCGTACGTATCGCGGAGAAACGTACCAGGAGTACAGCCCCATGAATTCGTTCGGTTACTATTTCTCCCACGACGGGCTTTTCTATGGATATACGCACACGGTCGGGGGACAAGATACCTTCCGCCTTGGCAGTGGAGAGACCTACGAGATACGAGTGCCTGAGGAGGGTCGGCGAGTCATCACGACCGGCGTTCAGACGGAGAGTGCGCCCCGTTGGCTCACGCTGTGGGGGCGGACACTCCGTAGCTACACATGCGAGACTTTCCGTTTCTGCATCTAGTGCGTGAGACGCCGGTCGCCGCAAGTCCGAGACGACGTCGAGGCGATCGGAATAGATCGCCTCGACGTCGTCCGTTGGCTAGGATAGCGAAGCTATGCGCTCATCGTTTGCACTTCCTTTGCTCGTCCCCGTCGCGCTCGTAGGAGCGTGCTCCGACGCTGCCTCTGGATCCCAGTCGGATCGTTCAGATGGAGCTCCCGTAACTACGAGAGACGGCGGCGCGGATACCGGCGCCTGGACGCCGGGTGACGCCTCCAGCGGGGATGCCTCACGGTCGGAGATGAGGCCGGATGCAGTGGTCATGCTGCCACCTTGCGAGTCGACGCCGGGCGAGGATCGCGATGGCGATGGCTTTGCCGCGCCATCCGATTGCAACGATTGCGTCGCCTCGGTAAACCCTGGGGCGCTGGATATCCCGGGCAACGGACTCGATGAGGACTGCTCGGGCAAGGCCGATGACGAACCCTTGGACTGTGAGCGTGGCTTGTCCACATCGAGCAAGTCCGCGCTCGACGCGGCGCGTGCTTTGGGATTGTGTCGCGATCGGAGCGGAGATTCGTGGGGCCTCATTGAAGCGCGCTGGGTATTTCCTGATGGCACGCTTCAGTCCAGAGACTATTTCCAGTGCGCAGGAGGAAAACCTCCGCACCCGCTTTCTCGTGCGATCCTGTCGCAATTCGGCGACCACAACCTTCCGACCGCGGGCACGAGGATGGTGGCCCTTTCATCCGGCTTGGCAGAGCCAGGCGTCAGGACTCTGGGAGCGAGTGACTTGCCTGCCGAGGGCACATCGCCTTATTCGGTGAGCACGTGCAACGCGAGTCCACCACCCCTTGGCTTCCCGGCAGCTCCGGCCGAGTGCGCTCCGCCGTTCCCTAAGGAACTAGTCAATGACGGCATTGCTCTCGAGCTAGCCATTCGTGCTCCGACGAACGCGACCGCCCTGCGTTTTGACTTCTTCTTTCTCACGACCGAGTTCCCGCGTTACGTATGCAGCGGTCGAAACGATCAGTTTGTCGCCTTGCTCGACTCGCAGCACCCGGCCATCCCACCGAACCAGAACATCTCGCTCGATCGCAATGGAAACGTGATTAGCGTTGATACGGCGTTCATGGAGGTGTGCACGCCTGTAACCTACTTGGACCGCACGTTCACTTGCCCCCGCGGGGCGGGCAAGCTTGCGGGTACCGGGGTGCAGCAGCGCACCGAGCTGAGCGGAACTTTCATTGAAGGGGCGGCGACCGACTGGCTGAAAACTGTTTCGCCGATCGTACCCGGAGAGATCTTCCGCATCCGTTTCGCGATCTGGGATACCGAGGACACGCAGCTCGACTCCACCGTATTGCTCGACCACTTCCACTGGGACCTCATCGAACCGACGGTCGTACCGAGCGAGCCTGAGATCGAGGAGCCTGAGACAGACTGGGTCATCTACTGATTCCCTAGGAACGTTGTAGCGCTCCTCGACGAGCCGTGTAGCGGTATCTCCAGGGCCAGCGCAGGCTGATGGGCATGACGAAAGCATCTGAATGGGCGGCGCGAGTCGTGGCGCGCGAGTGGGCAAAGCGCGCCGACGTGGTGCGCAGGACGTGACTACTCTGCGAAGTCTCTGCTGTGGTGGTCGAGCCGGCTTCGACGCAAGGGCGCTGTCGTGGCGTCGCCGCAATCGGCAGCCGAACCGGTGCGTCGTGCACGGGTGGTATACAACCCGATTCGGCGGCATTCTGCCCTGGGCTACGTCAGCCCCATGAGTTACGAACAACAGGGAGCGCTCGTGCGCGCCGTCTGACTACATAACGCTCTGTCCACTTTTTCGGGGCCCTTCCACTTCTACGAGGCCCGAAGGCGCGTGCGCAGTGTCCCTAGCCCTTGTGTGGCGAGGATGAGCGCGAGCGCGAGCTTGGGGCTCTCGTCGGGCCGAGGCGCTTGGCCCAGGCCAATGCGCTTGAGCTGGCGGCTGTAGAACGAGACTTCCATCATCGCGGTGCGATCGATGAGGCTGACTCCGGTGCGAATCGGACGCACGGGCGACACGGCGTTCGTGCCGGTCAGCAGCTTCTTGGGGAAGTCTGGGTCGATGGCCAAAGAGCGCCCAAGGCCCACGAGATCGAGCGCGCCTGAGGCGAGTGCGTTGGTGATGCCCTCATGCGTACGGAAGCCGCCCGTGAGCGCCAGGGGCGCTGCCACGTGGGCCCGCGCCTTCTTCACGAACTCGAGAAAATACGCTTCGCGCTTCTGCGTGCTCTCACGCACGGGCGTACCGCGCGCCATGACCGGCGTTTCGTACGTGCCACCTGAGACTTCGATGAGGTCGATGCCGCGCTCACCGAGGATGCGCACGACGTCGAGGGCCTCTTCTTCGTTGAGGCCGCCCTTCTGGAAATCAGAGGAGTTGAGCTTGATGCCTACGGGGAAGCTCGGCCCGACGGCGCCCCGAATACAGTCGTAGACGGAGAGCAAGAAGCGGCGGCGATTGGTGGCGCTGCCTCCCCAGGCGTCGGTGCGCACGTTTTGGTGCGGCGAGAGAAACTGGCTGATGAGGTAGCCGTGCGCCGCATGGATCTGCACGCCTGAAAAACCCGCGCGCTTGGCGAGAGCCGCGCTTGCGCCAAAGCGCTCGATGAGGTTGACGATCTCTGCTTCGGTCAGGGCACGTGGCGTTGGAAAGAAGCGCCGCATGTCTTCGCGAAACGGGATAGCGCTGGGCGCGACCGATTCCTTGTTCAATCCGCGCGGGACTTGCTTGCCCGGGTGATTGAGCTGCATCCAACACGCTGTGTTCTTGGCCATGCCGGACAGCGCCCAAGCCTGAAACATGCCTAGGTCGCGCGAATCTTCGAGCGCTACGTTGCCAGGCTCCCCGAGCGCACGGCGATCGATCATCACGTTGCCGGTGATACTCAGGCCAATGCCGCCCTCAGCCCAACGACCGTACAGCGTCACGTGCTCACGCGTTGCGCCATTGTCGTCCGTACCCAGAGCTTCGCTCATTGCGGATTTAAGCAGACGATTTTTGAGCACAGCGCCGCATGGCAGC
This sequence comes from uncultured Polyangiales bacterium, assembly GCA_964515685.1. Lineage (GTDB taxonomy): Bacteria > Myxococcota_A > Polyangia > Polyangiales > DASUME01 > DASUME01. Next base: position 6,998 of record CAZEWA010000231.1, read on the forward strand.
CGCAGAGGTTCGTCGAGGTTTACAGACACCGTGTCGTCTCCTGTGCGGGAATCATGGCTGTTCCATAGCGGACATTGCAGGCGTTGTACATACGTGCACGCGTTCGTCTCGAGAAACGCCCGCGTTACGTAAGTAAAAATAGGAAAAATTGAGCAGTGCTCTTTGTCAGTCACGGGCGAAAAGCGTGCAGTCGTTCGCAGACCGAACCGCGTTAGCATCTGCGCTCCCGCATGTTCGATAGTTGTTTTCGCCGGTGCACTGCGCTCGCTGCATGGATTTTCTTGCTGGGTTTGTGCGCGCACGAAGTGCGAGCCGAGGCACCTTCCGCTGGCGATGAGAGCCGGTCCGGTGGGTCGCTTACGGCTGAAAAAGAAGCCCAAGAAGCTGAGGCCTTGGCTCTCCCTCCGCGCACCACGCTCTGGGACTTCGTGAAGATGCTGCCCATCTTTCTCTACACGCCGGAGACGAGCTTCGGCTTCGGGGCTGGATTGCTCGTGCAGTTCGACATGCCCGGGTCGAAGCTCTCGCGACGCCCGAGTAGCATCACCATGGGCGGGCTTTACACGCTCGAAAATCAAATCATGGGCCAGTTCGCCCCCGAGCTGCGCTTTGGTCGAGACGACTTCGTCCTCAAAGGGGACTTTGTGGGTGCCCGCTATCCGAGTCGCTTCTACGGCATCGGCAACGAGACCCACAGCGCCGTGTACGACACATTCACCGACTGCTATTTTCGCGGCGAGATCGATGCTCGCGCCAGACCGTTTCGAGAAGGCAGCCGTTTGCGTCCATTGTTTGTCGGAGCGCATCATGCGCTCTTGTGGAGCCACATGCGGCGGCCACGCGCTGGCGACGAGGACAACGAGAGTGTTTTTGCGGGCATCGATGATCCTGGCGAGGAGGAGTTCGTCGCGTTGGGGGTCGGACCTTCGCTTGCCTGGGATAGTCGCGATAGTCTGAGCTGGCCCACGCGCGGTACGTTTGTGGAAGCCAAGTTCACCTTATTCGAGCCCGCCATCGGTAGCGACGTGCGCTTTCAACGCTTGGCGGTCGACGTACGCCATTTCAAGACGCTGTGGTTCTCGCACGTCCTGGCGCTGCGCTTCGTGTCGCAAACCGTATGGGGCGAGGTGCCGTTTCAGCGCCTCCCGCAGCTCGGTGGGGCTTCGCTGTTTCGCGGCTGGTTTGGCGGCCAACTTCGCGAGCGCATGCTCGCCGTGGTCGAAGCAGAGTACCGCGTGCCGCTCACGCCGCGCTGGGCGCTGGTCGCTTTTGGCAGCATCGGGCGCGTGGCCAACGGCATCCAGCACTTCGACATGCGTGAGCTGCGCGCCGCGGGAGGCGGCGGCTTGCGCTTCTCAGTCGATAAACGCGACCGCGTGAACGTGCGTCTCGACTTGGCGTACGGAGACTCGTTCTTCCCGTACCTACAGTTCCGCGAAGCGTTTTAGAAGGTGTTCCACAGGAAGTGGC
>CAZEWA010000232.1:0-8464 GCA_964515685.1 uncultured Polyangiales bacterium
TGAGGGACCAGCATGGATGCGTTCGACGTGCTCGCGCTCGCGCCAGCCTTCGATCTCGACACGGTCGAGCTCGAGCGGCGCTATCGCGATCTCCAAAAGCAGTTACATCCGGACAAGTTCGTGCAAGCCTCTGCGAGCGAAAAGCGCACAAGTCTCGCGCGCGCCGTGGACGTGAATCAGGCGTACCGCACGCTGCGCGATGACCTCAAGCGGGCGGAGCTGCTGCTCGCACGCGTCACGGGAGCTGCAAAGCACGTAGACGAGCCAGCCACGCCCGACCTCTTGATGGAGGTCATGGAGCTGCGAGAGGCCCTCCAGGAAGCGAAGAGCGAGCTCAATCACGCTGCCGTGCAGGCGCTCGAAACCGACGTTGCCAAGCGCTCCACAGAAGCCACCGACGACCTTCGCGGTGCACTGAAACAGCTCAACCAAGCCCACGCCCCAGGCACACTGGCGAAGGCCCGAGGCGCACTCTCACGGTTGCGCTACTACCGGCGCTTCCAGGACGAAGTCGTGCGCTTCCAAGAAGAGACCTCGGAGTAGACCATGGGACTCTTGCAAATACATGATCCGCAGGCGGTAAAGACGCCTATCGGGATCGACCTCGGCACGACGAACAGCCTCATCGCGCATGTTCCGTCGACCGGCATTCCCACCACGTTGCTCGATTGCGACAACGACGCGCTGGTGCCCTCCGCGGTGCACTACAGCAAGGACGGGCGAGTCCTCGTCGGCAAAGACGCGCTCGCACTCGCCGAGACGCATCCCAAGGACACCATTCTCAGCGTGAAGCGCTTCATGGGGCGGGGCGCGGGAGATCCCGAGACGCAGAAGCTCGGCCCCTATCGTTTCGCTACCAACGAAGGCCCGGTGGTGAAGTTCGAAGTGGCCCCGGCACGCGTCGTGACTCCGCTCGAGGTAAGCGCCGAGATTCTCGCTTACCTGCGCGAACAGGCCGAAGATGCGTTTGGCGGTGTGGGCGGCGTTGTCATCACCGTTCCTGCGTACTTCGATGACGCGCAACGCCAGGCGACCAAGGACGCAGGGCGTCTGGCCGGCCTCGATGTATTGCGCCTCTTGAATGAGCCCACCGCGGCTGCGCTCGCCTACGGCCTACAGGAAAAGCAAAACGGAACTTTCGCGGTCTACGATCTCGGGGGCGGCACGTTCGATGTCACCATCCTCTCGCTCGAGGACGGCGTGTTTCAGGTTCGTTCCACGGGCGGCGACAGCCAACTCGGCGGCGACGACATGGACCGCGCACTGGCGCACGTGTTTCTGCATGAAATGGGGTACGAAGACACCTCAAATCTCTCCGCCAATCTAGTGCGGCACCTGATCCAATCGGCGAAAAGCGTCAAGCACGCCCTCACGCACAACGACATGGTGGACGCTGAAATCGAGCGGCCCGATGGCAGCACATTTACGCGTCGTGTATCGCGCGCAGAGTTCGACGCACTGGTCAAGCCCCTGGCGCAGCGCACGGGCGCAGCCTGTAAGCGCGCACTTCGTGATGCTGGTTTGAGTGCCGAAAAGCTCGACGGCGTCATCCTCGTTGGCGGCTCCACACGCGTGCCGCTCATTCGCTCCTACGTCACCGAGTTCTTCGGCAAGGAGCCCCTCGACTCACTCGACCCCGATCAGGTGGTCGCTTTGGGGGCCGCCATTCAGGCAGACCTCTTGGCAGGCGAGGGCCCGAAGGACGAAGTGCTCTTGCTCGACGTGCTGCCGCTCTCGCTAGGCATCGAGACGATGGGCGGCGTGGCGGAGAAGATTCTTCCCCGAAATACACCGATTCCCGCAGCCCAGGCGCAAGAATTCACGACGTACGCAGATCACCAGACCGGTTTTGATTTGCACGTCGTGCAGGGCGAACGTGAGCTTGCAAACGACTGCCGCTCCTTGGCGCGCTTCACGCTCAAGGGCATCCCGCCCATGCTCGCCGGTTTGCCGCGACTTCGCGTCACGTTCCGCGTCGATGCGGACGGCCTGCTGAAGGTTGAGGCGGAAGAAACCACGACCGGCACGCGCCAAGAGGTCGAGGTCAAGCCTAGCTACGGCCTCACCGACGAAGAAGTAGAACGCATGCTCCTCGATGCGTACGAGCACGGCGAGGAGGACGTGCGCTTGCGGCGTTTGCGCGAAGAGCAGGTCGATGCGCAGCGCATCCTCGCGGCCCTCGAGCAAGCCATGGACCGCGACCAGGCGCTGCTCACGGACGAGGAAGAGCGTGCGGATATCGAGGGCGCCATGCGGCGCTTGAAGCGCGCACTCGCAGGCGAAGATCCAGATGAGATCCACAATCGCGTGGAAGACCTAGACCAAGCCTCCAAGGAATTTGCCGGTAGGCGCATGGACCGCAGTATCGCTCAAGCCCTTTCGGGGCGCGCGGCTTCGCAGCTTGAGCACGAGACAGCGAGCGCTCGCGGCATCGAGCCTCATCTCGGACAGGAGAAACACTGATGCCCAAAGTACGCTTTATCCGCGAGAATCTCGTAGTCGAGATCGAAGCGGGCCAAACCATTCTTCAGGCTGCCAAAAAGATTGGGGCTCCTGAGGGCGACCGGTGTGGCGGCGTCTGTGCGTGCTCCACCTGTCATGTGTACGTGACGAAGGGCTTTGACTCGCTGTCCGAGATCGAAGACGAGGAGTTCGACATTCTCGACAAGGCATTCGATGTACGCAGCACATCGCGCCTCGGCTGTCAGGCCAAGGTCGAGGGCGATATCGAGGTCGAGATAAGCGACGAGAGCTTCCAGGCGTTTCTCGACGAGCATCCCGAAGCGAAGCAGAAAGTTCTCGCGCTTCGCCCCGCGAAGTGAGCGCTCAGTCCTCCCAGATAACCTGCGACTTGCGCTCGCTCCAGCCGAAGTAGCGTTCCTCGTAGCGTGCGTCGATGACATGTCGACGCATCTTGAACGTAGGCGTGAGTAAGCCGTTTTCCACGCTGAAGCTGTCTTTGAGCAGCACCAGGCTGTGGATGATCTCATGCTTTTCGGCTGCTCGATTTACTTCGTCGAGCGTTGCACGCAGGCTTGCTTCGAGGACCGAGCGCGACGCATCCTGCGCGGTTCTAGCGAGACAAAGTAGGGCAATGGGCTGGGGTAGGCCGCGCCCGGTAACGAGCACCTGTTCGATGTACGGGTTGCCTGCAAAGCGTGCTTCGATAGGCGTCGGGACCACGTACTTTCCCTTCGCCGACTTGAACGCTTCCGAGACACGCCCCACGATGACCAGGTTCCCTTCTTGGTCGAGGTGCCCGCGGTCACCTGAATGGATGTAGCCATTTCTGACGATATCTGCGGTCTTTTCGGGTTCGCGGAAGTACTCGGTCATCATCCACGGTGTGCGAATCAATACCTCGCCCGTTTCCGGATCGAGCTTGACGTCCGCGCCCGCAATCGGTCGCCCCACCGTGCCGGGCCGCACGCGGGTGCGCGCGTTGAACGTCACGCCGCCGCCGGCTTCCGACATACCGTAGACCTCTTGAATAATGATGCCGAGCGACGCGAACCAATCGAGCGTCGCTCGGGCAAGCGGTGCCGCCCCCGAGATGACGACACGCGTGCGTCCTAGGCCTAGCTGCTTGCGCAATGTGCGCTTGAGCACTTCACCCACGACAGGAATGCGCAGCAGACGACTGAGCAACTTGCCGTCGATGCGTGTGAGCACGCCTTCTTGAATCTTCACCCAGATGCGCGGCACAGCGAAGAAGAGGGTCGGTTGTACCGCGCGAAGGTTCTGCGCAAAACTCTCGATGGACTCCGCGAAGGAAATCGTCGCACCTGCAAAAATGCCGGCTATTTCCGTAGCAAATCGTTCTGCCACATGGTTCAGCGGCAAGTACGAAAACAGGTGCTCAGCCGAGCCTTGGAAAATCTCGTAGACCGGGTCTTTGCGCTCGAAGGAGGCAAGACTTCGCGGTGCGTCATAGGTGAGCACGACGCCCTTGGGCGCTCCTGTGGTACCCGACGTGTACACGATCGTGAAGGCCTCGCTAGGCTTAGGGAAGTGCGCAGGCCGAAGCGGCGCGTGCTCTCGCGTCAAATTTCCCCAAGAGATACAGCCGCCGATGGCTGCGTTGCCCTCGTACTGGGGGAACGCAATCTTGGTCAGCGAATCGGGCAAAACCGCCGCGCGGTCATCCCAGGCATCGAGCTTGCCCACGAAGAGCGTCCTAATATCGCTCAGCTCCACCACTTCGCGCAGCGCTTCCGGATTCAACGTCGGATAGAACGGAACCGACACGCAGCCGGCCATCAGAATTGCGAGATCAGCTAGGATCCAGTGGTAACAGTTCTTGCTGTAGATCCCCACGCGGTCGCCCGGAGCATGGCCCATGGCCTTCAACGCGGCAGCGATGCGGCGGGACTCCTCTGCGGCTTCGCGATACGTGAGCTCTCGAAAGATGCCCCCGTACGGCTGACGCAAAAACACGCGATCAGGGTGTGCTTGCTCGCGCTTATAGAAAATCTCCAAGAAGGTGTGCTGCGCGGCACCCAGGTCCACATTCTTCGTGTCGCCCGTGTGCGAGGTCGAACCCAAGATTTGTTTTTTTAGGGTACTAACAGATAACTTCATCGCAGGCTTTCCCATCAGACGAGGTGTTCGAGCCAGCCTCGGAATGCGCCCTTGAGTGGACTTACAGGCGGCTCGAGTAGCGCGCCGGAGTTGAGAGATGCCTGATAGAAAACGGGTTTGAGGTGAGAGAACGTGCGAAATCCTGTCTCTCCGTGGTACGCGCCCATGCCGCTTGCGCCCACACCTCCGAAGGGCAGCGTGCCCGCTCCGCAGTGAAACAGGACGTCGTTGACCGTGACTCCACCTGAGACAGTCTGTGTGAGCACCTGCTCGCGCTCACTTGCGTCCGTAGCGAAGACGTACAAGGCCAACGGCCGCTCGCCTGCGTTGACGTGTTGAATGGCCTGGTCGAGCGAGTCGTAGCCGATGACCGGCAAAAGCGGTCCGAAGATTTCCTCCTGCATGATGCGGGTGGAGGGCTTCGGATTCAGCACGATTGCGGGCATAAGACAGCGGCCTCTACTTTCACTCGATGTGGCGTCGGAACCGAGTTCGATGACCTCTGCGCCCTGCGCACGCGCGTCTTCTCGCAACGCAACCAAGCGCTCGCGATGGCGCTCCGTGAGGATCCATGTGTACTCCGCATTGCCGGCGTATTCCGGATAGAAACTCGCAGCGGCACTTACAAGTTCAGCCGTAAATGCACGCATTTTGTCCTTGGGCACAAGAACGTAGTCGGGTGCGATGCAAATCTGACCTGCATTGGCGAGCTTGCCGAACATCGTGCGCCGAGCTGAAAGCTTGATGTCCGCGCTGTTCGTCACGATAACCGGCGATTTTCCACCGAGCTCCAAGGTTACCGGCGTCAGGTTCGCAGCGGCTGCCACTGCAACCTTGCGACCCACTTGCGTAGAGCCCGTAAACAATAGGTGGTCAAAGGGGAGTGCCGCGAATGCCTCGGCAGCACTGACTCCTCCGAGCACGACGCCCAGTTGGTCTTCTGAAAACATCTGCCCGAGCAACCTTGAAAGTAGCTCTGAGGTTTTTGGCACGAGCTCGCTTAGCTTGATCATCACGCGGTTGCCCGCGGCAAGGGCGCTCGCGAGCGGGGCAATCGTCAGATAAACGGGGAAATTCCAAGGCGAGATGATGCCGACCACGCCGAGCGGTTGCGGAACCAGGCGAGCCCGTGCGGGCCTCAAAAACCACGGAACGGGGATGCGCGTGAGGCGCATGAAGCCGCGCAGCCCGCGCAGCTGGGAGCGAACTTCAGCGAGCGAAGGAACGATGTCGAATGTCTCAGATTCGTGGGTCGCGCGATTTCCGAAATCTTCGCGCATGGCCGAGACGAGCTCAGCTCCGTGCTCTGTGAGCAGGCGCTCAAGCTTCCGCAGGTCTTGTACGCGCTTGGCATAGCTGGGTGAACGCTCGCTGCGCGACAGGCTTCGCAAACGTAAAAACTGCGTATCGAACGTGTGCTCGGTCATCGACAATTCCTCATCGCTTTGCGTCGCCACCGCGCTTACTGCGTGCAGCAAGTTGCCCCTCGCAGGCCCCACGGATGAGCTCGAGCTCCGCGATGGTCTTGTCGATTTGGAGTCGTTTTTCACGCAATTCCGCGATGGCGTACGCGGTTTTTTTCACGACGAACTCAAGCTGCAGGCGCCTACCTTCGCCGTGCTGTCCGTAGAGGTCGAGATACTCTTTGATTTCTTCGAGCGAGCTTCCGAGCGCTTTCGCGCGCAAGATCAACACAAGCCTCGCTCTGTCGCGCCGAGAAAAAATTCGCGCTGGACCCACGCGCCGCGGCGAGAGCAGGCCTTTCTCCTCGTACAGGCGAATAGCGCGAGCCGTCACGCCAAATTCGTTTACGAGCTCCGTGATGCCGTACACCTCGTCGTCGGCTTCTGTGCGGTGGGCCGCAAGAAACTGTTTCGCTTCGTGGTGGGCCGCGCTGTGAGGTGAGGCGTTTTTCATGGGCTCTCTACGCAATGGGACTGCTTGTGCCCCGAACGACGTTCACTTTACGTTAAGGTAAAGCAGTTGACAATACGTAAGTTGTATTCGTATACGGTAAACTATGAAACCTGCAGGGTAAGCGGGAATCACCGTTGGAGGACGCAAAGTGCCAGGTTATTCCAGTGTTTTTCGGCCAGATTTGTTTGCTTCTCAAGTCCACGTGGTCACGGGCGGCGGAAGCGGCATCGGCCGTTGCACGGCGCACGAGCTATCTGCGCTGGGCGCAAAGGTTGTGCTCGTCGGGCGTAAACCAGAGAAGCTCGAGGCCGTAAAAGCCGAGATTGAAGAGCAGGGCGGCGCAGTCGATATCGAGGCCTTCGACATTCGAGATGAAGACGCAGTACGGGCTGCCGTGGCGCGCCTCGTAGCTCGGCACGGGCGAATTCATGGGCTCGTAAACAATGCGGGAGGGCAGTTCCCGGCGCCGCTAGCCGCGATCCAAAAGCGTGGTTTTGAAGCTGTGATCGCAACCAATCTCACGGGCGGCTTTCTCATGGCACGTGAGGTCTTCACGCAGTCGATGAGTCGGCACGGGGGCGCCATCGTGAACATGGCGGCCGATATGTGGAACGGTATGCCAGGCATGGGTCACTCGGGAGCCGCCCGCGCCGGCATGGTCAACCTCACGAAAACAGCCGCTTTTGAGTGGGCATTCTGCAACGTGCGCGTAAATGCCGTGGCCCCTGGCTTCATCGCGTCGAGTGGCCTCGACAACTATCAGGGGCCCGTGCGCGACATGATCAGCAAACTCAAGGACCACGTACCGCTCAGGCGTCTTGGCACCGAGGCTGAAGTCAGTGCAGCCATCTGCTTTTTGCTGAGCCCCGCTTCGGCCTTTATTTCAGGCATTACCATCGCCATCGACGGCGGTGCGCCGCTCGGCACGGCGCTCTATCCGAGCATCGACCATGCGCCGGCACCGGCATACGAGGGCTTCCACCTCGCGCAGCCGCCCAGTGTGTTGTCGGAGAGCGCGGACAACGCGAACAAAAAGTGAGCGGCTTCTCGCACGAACGGCTCTCGAACTTTTCTCTCACCGCGAGTAACGGAACATGACGGCCCTGGAACCCAAGAGTCTGATCATCAATGAAAGCGATGGAGTGCTCTCCATCACGCTCAACCGGCCCAAGGCGCGCAACGCCATGACACTCGAGATGGTTACGGAGCTCACGGCCGCCATCCAGCAAGCAGAGGCCTCTCAGACGCTGCGCATTGTGATGCTGCGTGGTACGGGCGGGCATTTTTGCGCCGGAGCCGACATCAAGGACTTTGCGTTGGCGCGTACGCAACCCGTGACCGCCGAGCGAAATCCGGTCGCTGAAGTCAACGCAGCCTTCGGGCGCATGTGCCTTGCGCTAGCGCGGAGCTCGCTTCCCACGGTCGCCGTGGTTGAGGGGGCCGTGCTCGGTGGAGGCTTTGGCTTGGCCTGCGCCAGCGACATCACGTTGGCTGCGAGCAACACCGTGTTCGGCTTGCCCGAGACGTCCATCGGCGTGGTACCCGCACAAATTGCGCCATTTTTGGTAGAACGCCTCGGTTACGCGCAGGCAAAGCGCTTGGCTTTGAGCGGTGGAAAGATCCCGGCAGATCAAGCCCTCAGCATAGGGCTCGTACACGAGGTCCACAGAGAGGGCGAGGCGTTCGAGTCTGCGATCATTGCGGCGCTCAACCGCCTTCTTGCCTGCGCGCCACAAGCGACGCGAGCCACCAAGCGCTTGATGTTGCGCGCGCGCACCGAAGCCGTGGAAAGCCTTATCGACCACGCTGCGGGCGTGTTTGCAGCGGCCCTCACAAGCGCGGAAGGCGCCGAGGGGACGCTGTCCTTCATTCAAAAAAGACCGCCGTCTTGGAAGCAAACGCGCAGCTAACGAGCGCTTTCACTTTCTCGACTCTCAGTCACTCCATGCCGAAAAATTGCTTGGCC
>CAZEWA010000233.1:0-8452 GCA_964515685.1 uncultured Polyangiales bacterium
CGCCGTTCTCGTCCAACAAGACACAGCCCAGCATGCGCACGCGGTCCGGCTCTCCCGTAGCGACCACTTTGGCGAGAGAAGTACGGATGCGCTCCGCATCTTCGGCGCTGTGCGAAAAAGGCGGAACATCTACGACGGCTCTGCCCTCGACGTGCTCCAATGCTTCCCCAAGTCGCCGTAAATAGGCCCGATTTGCGGCGCGATAGGTGCCCGTCGCGTCGAGCACGGCACAGGGCTCGGGCGCACTTTGGAACACCTTCGCAAAGTCGATGGGTTCTTGCACTGACGGGAGGTAATCCCGCGTCGAAGGCACGCCAGTTGCTTCGTTCGAGCTGGTTTTCCTACGTGAACTCGGGCTGAGAGGCTCTTCGGAAAGGCCTCGCCCGCGGCACACAGGACTGCTACATCGGCGGCGATCCAATGTCGCTTTTTAAGGGTTCACTCAGCTACGCACGCTTCTTCGTCGACGGCGAATTGCCCGAGGATTTTCGCGAACGTTTTATGCGCGCGATTCGTCTGCGCGCCATGAAGCCGTTGGTCGCAGAGGACGACGCGCTTGAACGCTCGGGCTGGTGTCTCGCAGGAGATCCGTTCGAACTCGACCTCAGCTACGACACCGTCTTCTACAACAACTTTTTGAACTTGGGATTTCGCACGGATCGCTGGGCCATTCCTGCCGCGATCATGAAGACCAAGCTCAAGGAAGCGGAGCAAGCATACCGCGACCGCAAGGGCCGCGAGCGCTTGAGCAAGCGCGAACGCGACGAGCTCAAAGAAGTGGTGGCCCGCAAGCTGCGCAAGCACTTCGTCCCCGTGACCCGCGTGATGGACCTTTCCTGGTCACTCGAAGAGGGAGTTGTGCGCTTCTTCACGCAATCGCAGAAGCCCGCCGCAATCATGACTGAGCTGTTCACTAAAACATTCGGGCTCAAGCTTGTGCCTGAGGCGCCCTACACGCTCGCGGAGCGGCTCAACCTACTCGAGAAGCACGAGAAGGCTTGGGATGCGCTCGAAGTCGTCTCCTTGGCCGGTGCAGAACGGATCGAGGTCTAAGGTGCAACTCATCGATCGAATCGAGAAGCGTCGCTTTGTCGGCCGGGAGTTTTTGCTTTGGCTTTGGTTCCGTTCGGAGTTGAGCGAAGCAACTTTGAGCACGGCTGAACACGGCGCCTTCGGCCTGTGGATCGAGCGACAGCTCGTGCTCTCTGAGGCAAAGGAAAGTACCCGCATCAAGGGTCCCCTCCCTGGCAGCGGACGCGAGGCCAAGGAAGCCCTGCTACGAGGCCAGCTTCCCGAATCTGCCGGCCTGCGCGTGGTTCTCAGAGACGAGGAAACAAGCTTCAGCTTCAAGGCAGAGATGATGGCAATCGGCGGACTCAGGCTGCCCTCTGTTCTCGACAAGGGAGAACAAGAGCCACCGACCGCTCTCATGAAGGAACTGCTGGGTCCGCCCAAGGCGAGAAAAGGCAAGAAGGCAGAGGAGCCCGACGCCTCGCATGAAGTGTTCTACGAGCGGATGCGACTTACCCAAGAGTTCGAGGACCTGCTCGAGACACTCTTCCGTGATTTCCTCATCTTGCGACTGAGCGAATCATGGAACGGTCAGTTTGTACCCATGCTCCGCACTTGGGCTGAGGGGAGGCCCCTCGCGGAGGAGGACTATGTGGCGCTGACCGCTCCACGCAAAAAGAAGCGAAGCTCCTGAGCCATAGCCTCTAACAGGAATGGCTGTGACGGTCGCACGCGTAGGGCGGCTGGCGTTACTCTCCGCTGCTTGTGCGCAAGAAAGCTGCCTGTTCTGCTTTCCGACCGCATAAACGTCAGCGTCCGCCTTACCCTCGTAAGCAGTGAAAACACGCGCGAGGCCGTCCCGTCTCCTGTTTGCTGCGGTTCTGATCTCCACGGCCTGTGGCCGAATCGGAGTCGAGTACATGCCGGGCGATACCGAAGGCGAACTGCTCGATGCAGCGTCCGCGCCCGACGCGTGCACCGAGTACGACGACTGTGGTTTCGTAGGAATTGGCGACGCCGGAATCTTTCGCGATGCAAGCCTTGTACGCGATGCGGGCCCTCAAGACAGCGGGAGCGGCACGCCAGACGTCCCTGATGCGGATAGCGACGCAAATGCTCTAGACGGCTCCGTCGCGGAGCCCCCGGTGGACGGCAGCGTGACCCAAGACGCCGAGGTCATGAGCGATGCCTCACTCGCCGATGCGAGCGCAGAGCCCGACTCCGCAGCAGAGCCCGCATGCTCAGACACAGGCGACGCAGATCACGACGGCGTCTGCGATCCAGAGGATGCGTGCCCGGGGTTCGATGATCGAATCGATAGCGATGGCGATAAGGTCGCGGATGGCTGCGACCCGTGCCCTCTCGATCCTACCCGAACTGTAGATGATGCGTGCGGATGCAACGTCGCAGCCCTACCTGCACCAAGCGCGCACTTCAAGCTCGATGAAGTTTCTGGCTTATCTGCACGCGACGCGAAGAGCGCACGCACAGGACTTCTCTCACACAGCACCGCAGGCTGGACTTCGGGCCACTTGGGCGGCGCATTGGCCTTCAATGGCACCAGCGACTACGTGAATTTCGGCAACCTCGGTGCGGCCCGCACCATTTCATTTTGGGTGCACATCGAGTCGTACGGCAACGAGTCGAACCAAACCGCCTGGCTTTCTCCATCGGCCACGCGCAGTGGTGCTGTCGGCTTCACGTCGCCGCATCTCGCTTACGCGCGAGACAACAACTCCGCCGTATCTCCGAGCCTACTCAACGAAGGCACCCAAGAGTGGGGGAACTTCAACGTGCAAGTACCCACTGCGCCGCTCGGGATTGAGGCGCGTATCGTGTCGCCGACTGCGCTCAATCTGCTCACGAATCTGAAAATCGGCTTTACATGGAACAATGGCGCGAACTACAGCGCAATCTGCAGCGCTGAGGGGCTGCTGAATCTCGGCAACAACGAGTTCGGCTGCCCCCAAAGCACCTGGGGACACAGCCCCTGGCTAGCGAGCGAACTTGCGAACGGCCTGTTCTGGACACGAGTACAATTCTCGGGCTTGCTCGCGATGAGTCTCGACCATCTCGCGATCAAGGTTCACTACGACAACAGCGGCCGTGCCCTTCTGCAACTGCGTACCGATCGCCACCTGCGCTTTGTCAGCGGGGCAACGTTGTCAGCCGTGGGCTTTGCAACCCCGCCGCAGCTCTATGTCGATGGGCAAGCTGCGACGACCTTGCCCGCAGGCTTCCACCAAGTGACACTGGTCTTCGCGTCAAGCGAAAATCTTTCGGCTTTTCACCTCGGGCGAGCACAATCGGTTGCCTCTATGTTTCATGGCACGATCGACGATGTACGCACGTACGCTGCCGCTTTCAGCGCGAGCGATGTCGAAACTCTCTTCAAAAAACCGGACTGCGGTCTCTAGCTCGCGTGTGTCATCGAGTTCGAAGGCGCTTCGTGCTTGCCTGACCCGACGGGTCCTCGTATCAAGGACGCCGATGGAAACGAACGACACGAACACCGAGCCCTTGGTCCCCGCGCAGCCAGACTCCAGCGAGGAAGCAGCAGCTGAGAACGCTGAGGCGGTCACGGGCGACGCAGAAGCCCCAGCGTCATCGCTCGAGGTGGGAGGTCGCCAGGATCGCAAGCGGCTCGAAGAACAGCTCGATGCACTCAAGCGTAGGGAGGGCGAGCTACGGCGCGCCCTCGCGATCGCCGATCACCCAGAGCTCGCCGATGCAGTTCGCCTCCTCGAAGGCGCGGCCTATGCTGTTTCTCGCGTAGAGAACAAGATGGCCCAAGGCCTCTCAAAATCTGAAGAGAAGCGGCGCGAAACGGTCGAAAAGAAGCTCACGCAAGCACAGGAAAAGCGAACCGAGCTCGACGCGCAGATCACAGAATTCGAAGCAGAGCTGCGCAAGCTTGGCGAAGAACGCACGGAAGCATTCGAGGCAGAGCGCCGCGACGCCTTGATTCAGCTCATCGCTTCTCTCAATTCCCACGATGGAGCGTTTGCCGAAGCTGGCATCGATCCTTCCAGTCTGGTGCCCGACCTCGCGCGCCTGATGCCAGAGGTGCGCACGTTGGCGGAAGAGCTCGTGCAAGCTCGCGACGGCGCCAACCAGCTCAAGAACTGAGCCCTCACGGCTGCAGGCACAGCCCGAGCAGAATGTGCGCGCACAGGTAGCCGTCGTCGGTGCGGCAATCTGAATCCGATGCGCACACGCGGTGGCACTGTGTTTGGTCGTTGAACGTGACACACAACGCCTGCTCGCCACACTGGGCTGTATCCAGCGTTGCTCCATCGCAGTCGCGCGTGCAGTATCCGCTGTCGGATCCCACTGGGCGCTGCTTCAGGCAATGGTGCCCGTCTCCCAAGTCCGCGCAGTCTGCGTCCTGAGCGCAGGGCGCTCCGACACGACCCGGTGCCGGTTGTGCGCGCGCATCTGCCAGCGCGCCGCTGTCGTCCAACGCAAAGGCAGCGTCTGGTGGTTCACCGGGTTCCGCATCATGTGCCGCCCCTGCGTCTGCTGTGGCTCCGTCCCGCGTCTGCGCGCTATCGGGCACCGAGCCCGTAAACTGCAGGCGTTCGCGCGAGGGCGTCCGCGCATCGTGTTCCTCTGGAACTCCCTGCCCATCGGCACACCCGATGAGCAACACCATTGCCGTCAGTTGAGCTCTCATCTCACCCATTCAGACATGGTTTGGTCGCCGCGCACGCAGGAGTACGTATTTCACCTACCTGAACGTGAGCTTTACTGCATTGCTGGACTCGACGGTTTGTTGCCTCACGTGAAGACACCCTGCGGACGTCCAAAACCGTGACTTCTTCCCTAGAAGTGCTGATGTTTTCCGTCGCACGTGAAATTGAAAGCGAGAATCAGCGGAAGAAGCTGGCTTTTCCGGACGTACGGTCTAAACGAGGGAAACATCGTCGGACCTTATGGGTATCCGGTAAGAGGAGTGTCGCCATGTTTGTGTTCGAGAGGAAGTCTGCGCACCTAAAGCTCTCGTGCAGCGTCGTCACGACCTGTGCTGCGCTCTTCCTTACGGTTGCGTGCGGCGACGACCCGGAGTCAACCAAGCCCGACTCGGGAGCAGCCGGCGACAGGGATGCTGGCGGAGATGGGGACAACGCCCGACCCGACGACGGGGATGCTGGCGGAGACGGGGACAACACCCGACCCGACGACCCGACGGCGGTGCTTGCACCGAGCATGTTGGAGGCCCCGGATGTCGTCGACAGCTCAGGCAGGATTCGTCTGCTTCCGCGCGCAGTCACGCAGCAAGGCGATGCCTTCGTCGTGGCAGGCGATTGCGCAGGGGATCTGTGCGCCGTGCGCCTCTCGGCGTCCGGACAGGTCGACACAGCCTTTGGAGACAAGGGCCTCGTCCGCCTAGACGCAGGCGGCATGGTGAGCAGCATCGCGTTCCTCACCACGAACCTGGACGGCGCCTATGCCGTCCTCGCCCACGAGGACAAGCTGTACCTGGCTGGCTACGCCTGGGCCCCTGCAGGTGCACTCGCTCACGCATTCGTGATCGCGCGCCTCGATGTCGATGGGGAGCTCGACACCACCTTCGGCAAATCGGGACTGACGGTCATCGACGTGGTCCGAGACGACCTTTCGAATCCGGCGCGGTTCGGTGCTCTTACGGTCGACGCGACGGGACGCCCCTACGGCGTTGGCACCATCACGCAAGCGGGTGGGACCACCGACATCGTAGTCGCGCGGTTCACGTCGGCAGGCGCCATCGACACCACGTACCCCGTCGGAGGCGCGGGCGCATTTCTGCAGCGGCCCGGAAACCAAGCAGGCCTGTTCGTCGTGCCAAGCGGAACCGGCTTCGTGGTCGGAGGTAACTCTGTCCTCGCGCGCGTCGATGACGCAGGCAAGATCGACACAAGCTTCGGCACGAATGGCTTTGTCGCCGTCGGCAGCGAGCTCGCCCAAGCCCTCGTCGCACGTGATGGCGGCGCCCTCCTCACAGCCGGCTTCACCAAGGCAGACGCAACCGACGACCGCACACGGATTCGCTGCGTGCAAACCGTTGCCACAGGCGCGTTCGATGAAGACTTCGGCCCCGCTGGCGAAGTGCATGCGGAATACGACCTAACGCTGCTCACCCTCGACAATGGCGAGCGCGTCAGCGGCAACTTCGGAGTCATCCGTGGCATGAGTTCGCTCTCGGACGGTGGGCTCCTGGTGTACGGCAGCTTGGTGAGCGGGCTGAAGAGCAACCCCATCCTGCTTCGACTCGATGGCGCAGCGAAGCCTGTGCGTAGCTTCGGCTCTGAAGGTATTCTTGGAACGAATGCATCGCTTCCGCTCTTGCAAGACCTCAACGGTCTTGAACCGCCCTCACGCCTGCTCGTCGTCGATGACTCGTTCTACGTAGCCGACGTTCATGTGGATGAGAGTGGCAGCTACCTTTCGTTCTGGAGCGGCGAACTCTGATAGTGCGCGCGCCCGCGATCAGGGCGACACGCCCCGATCGACGGCCAGCGTAAGGAGCATGAACGGACCGCCCGTACGTAGGAGAGTCGCACCATCGACCTTTCCTGCGATACCCGAAGCGTAACCAAGCCCCAAGCGCAGTGAGAGATAAGTCTCTCGCCGCAGTGGCAGCGCCAATGACACCGCGGAAAGCAGCGAGAGTGCCGGCACGAACCCGAGGTGGCCTTGCCCGACGCCAACGGGTTCGCCGCGCCCCCAGGTCGCTCCTATCTCTCCGCCTGCGCTACACGCGAAGCGCACCCGCTGTCCGATTTGGCACAAGTAAGCCGACACGCCCACCGTCGCGAGTCCCACAGCAGCCTCACCTAACTCGTGGACGCTTTTTCGGTAGAGCCCCGTCAGCGTAAAGCTGACTTTCCGAACGTCGAATGCCCCATGCCCGCCCCACATGAACGTCGCGGGCCGCATCCAGAACAGCCGGCTCTCCGCGCCTAAGCGCAGAAGCACTGAGCGCACAGGCTCAGCTTTGATTGCGAAGGCCTCGAGCAGCTCATCATCACGCGCAGCGCCGTTTTGTGACGCCTCAGACTTCTTCGGCGTCGCGACAGGTGCGGCCTGCGCGCTGTCCTTGTCGTCAACGCTTGCGTGTGAAAACTCCGCGAACGCTAGCGACAGGACACGGGCGCGCAGCGGCGGGGGCACATCCGAAAGGGGCACGTGCTGCACGCGGCGCTCCCCGTTTGCCAGCACGAGTTCGAAGCTGGCGCTTTCGCATTCCTGCACGATGTGAACGAAGCCGGGTGCGGCCACATTGGCCACCAAGAGTTGCCTCGGCGTAAGCTCAGCGCGAGCTAACTCAAGCCACGATGCCGTCGAGAACGGCTCGTCCCCGCTGTCGCACGCGTCCTCCAGCACCACAACGAGCGAGCTCTCTTCCTCTTCTTCTTGCGCGGTTGCGATGGACTCGGATGCTGACCAAATCAGCACCGCGCCGAGCACGTAGGTAACCCTCCACACCTCTCGCAGGAAGGTGCCGTATGCGAGTGGCTCTTGCTTGCGGTGCGGAAACCTGGGAAGGGGCGAGGCGCTCACGGGGGAAAACCGTGGCCAGGCTAGCACGTAGCGCACGGCCCTAAGTTCGCTTCGCATCCCCTTCTGCCTATCACCCCAAGGACATACGCTCCGCCTGCGAGCGCTCCTGTTAGAATGGGCCCTCCATGCGCAACCTCGTCTTGCTCTGCCTCCCTATCGTGTCCGGCTGCATGGTCGACATGACGTTGCTTGAGCCAGTTCCCCAACCCATCTCCTCCCCCCCGACCGATAGCATCAACCCGCCGCCTACGATGTCGGATGCCGCTACCGTTGTGATCGATGCAGGCGATGCTGGCCCCTATCTCGACGCCTCCTCGACGACTCTCTTCTTGTCGTCGTGCGACACGCTGCCCCTCAGATTCGATCAGCTGAGCTCGGAATCTCCTTGCCCCGCGACCACGCTCCCCTGCCTTTCACGAGTCGGCGCCTGTGAGACCAACAGCGTCTTTTGCTACGAAGGCTTTAGCATTCCCACGCGTACACTTTTCGCGGCCTGCGACCTTTCACCGCCGCTCGCGCCTCGCTGTGCCAAACGCGCGGAGGAGCCTTGCTGCGTGGATGTTTGGTCGTGCAACACACCTGCGGAGGCCGCAGCCCCCACGCGCGATTCAGTTAGGCTCTGCTCACCCAACTGCGAATCGATACAGCCCGATCCATCGCTCGAAGCGCAGACAGCGTGCCCGGGCGCTAGCTCTGGCCAGAACTTCTGGATCACCACCGCAAACACGCCGTGCTCAGGTGACTTCGTGTGTGACTCCGTAGGCGAGGCTATCCTGTTCGATAACCCAACGCCCGCCGACGTCGCCTCCCCATACGATTTCGTCTTTTGGTGCGAAAACGGGAGCATCCAGCGTGTGCTCTGGCCTGCCCCGCTCGATATCACGGCGCTCTAAAATCA
>CAZEWA010000234.1:0-8345 GCA_964515685.1 uncultured Polyangiales bacterium
GACACGTACTCGAGCCGCAACAGGATGTCGTCGACCGCGTCGAGCACGAGCCCGTTACTGCCCGCTTGGCTCAGCACACCCACGGGCAAAAACAGCGCATAGTCTCCGTACAGGCCGCGCGCAGCGAGCTCGGGCGACGCACCTTCCGTGTACGAATCACGCTCGAGCTCGTTGCGGTCGACGTCAAAGAACGCGCGCATACGGCCGCGTGTGAAGCCATCTCCGCCGCTCGCCGCGTCCGCCTGTGCCCCACTCGCCGCGCCGGCCAACGGATCTGCAAACAGGTTGCGACTCGGGTCGAACGACGCGTTTTGTAGACCGCTTCGGCCGCACCACTGGCTCGCGAAGGTGTTGCTCTTGAGCAGATCGATGCGGACGAAGCTCGGGGGGCTCTCGCCTGCATAGAGATCGCGGCCGTGGATGGAGGCACTCACCGTCCACAAGCGTTCCGCGCAGTCGTTGGTCGCGAAGATCTCGACGGCTCCGGTGCCGTCCGTACCCGATGCGGGCAGGAGCGAGAACGGGACCTGATAGCCGAGGAGTGCGCCGGCATCGTCGAGCACGGGGTGCTCGGTGAGCAGCACGCGAAAGCGATCTTCCTTGGTGTAACCGGGGCGCTCCACGAGCCGCAGCAGATCTTGACGCATGCTCAGCACCGTGACGAGCTGACTCGGCGAGCGACCCGCCACGCCGCGATTCGCGGTAAGGGAGAGCAGCTCGTCGATCACGGCGCGCAGCTCGTCGGGCCGACGCGCGGCGAGCGCTGCCGCCTCGAGGTGTTTCACGTCGGCCTGGAGCTCGTAGGAGACGGCCCGCACCGCCAGAAAGATCGCTCGCTGGGCCAGGCGCATGTCGCGGCGGAAAGTCGTGAGCTGAGCGCCGAGCCAGCGATCGTTGGCGAGTGGCGCTCGTGCATTCGCCGCACGCGCGACGCGGCTCTGCTCCAGCGCGATAGCAGCGCGTCCGCTCACCACGAGTCCGTCCATCCCGTCGGCGAGCCGCTTCAAGTTCGTGATCGCCTCCTTGACCTTGTGGGTGCTTTGCTCGATGCGGAGCGCCGCGGAGCTCGCGCTGACGAGGTGCTGACGTGCGTCGTTGAGACAGGTCCGGATCTCCGTGAAGCGCTCCTCGGTAGCGATCTTCGCGTCGTAGGCCGTGATCGTAGTGTCGATGGCGAACTGGAAGCCGAGCGCGAGATTGCCCGCCACGATCGCCGTCGTCGCGAGGCCGAGCCGCCCCGCCGCCCCCACCGGGAAGAGGAGATCTTCGCCTTTGACCATCGTGGTGGTAAGCATATTCGTGGTCAGATGCACGACGTCTGCCGCGAGCTTGGCCCCACGAAAGGCGTGCACGATGGCGTCGCGCTCGAGCTGCATCTGCTCGATGGCTTCGGCGGAATCGAGCCGGATCTGACAGCTCTCGAGCGCAATCTCGAAGCTCTCTCCGATCTGTGTCAGCTCGGCGCGCGCAAGGTCGAGCTCGGCGCGCGCGCTCTGTACGTCCAGGAACGCATTCCCGAGGCTACCGCGCACGCAAGCGGGGTCGATGCGGTGGCCTCCGGTGTCGGCCGTGGAAGGTAAGGGGAAGCGACCTCTGCCGTGGCTCCTCCTACACACGTTGTACGCGCTTTCTACGCTGCTGGTCGAGGCGCCTGAAAACTGTACGGCATAGAGCTCTTCGACCGGAAAGGTGCGGGAGCCGATCGTCAGGTTCGCACCCGACAATGTGAGCTTTTCGCCTGAGTCCAGCGCCGCATTGACGGTTTCGTTCGTAGGATGTCCCACGGCACGCACGCTTCTGCGCCCCAAGCCCTCGACGAGCGCTGAACCGTTCGTCCGCAACCTGTTCGCGATGCACACCGTGAGCGCTACGTCGTTGTCGGTGACCGCACTGCGATCGAGGGTCGCCGCGAAGAACTTGCGCGTGCCTTCGCATGCGCTCTGTTCCTCCACGAGGAAGCAATCGGGGAGCTTGTCGCGGCCCGTGCCCCACTGATCGAGGATCGTGAGCGGATCTCCCCGCCCGCACAGGCTCACCACTTGCCCGCCGTACTCGCGTCGCAGGCCTTCGAGCCGCCGGTCGACTTCGCCCGCGTCGAGCACTTTGTCGAGCTCGCGCTCGCGTTGTTCGACCCACGCCGTGCGCGCCGCTTGCAGCGACACCTCAGCGCGGTCCACCGCCGCAGGCCCCCAGGAGCTCGCGCCTGGCCGGTCGCCGACGAGGAAATCCGACACGGCCGAGAATCGCGCGCTCGGATCCACCGGATCCCCCGCGAACGTCAGCGGCAGATCCGTGTCAGCAATGCCGAGTGGGTTCTCCCCTTCTTCGAGCGCACGCGCCTCACGCGTTAGCGCGGCGAAGGCACCCACCGTCGTTTCGCGCGCCGCGCGGTAGCGCTCTGACCAGCCCGGAGTCGAGGCGCCGACGCGTGCGACGAGGACATCGGCGAGCGCCAGGATCCGCGTCGCCGACAGGGCCGCAGCGCCCGCACGTCGGAGGGCCGCAGCGCGACCTGTGCCCGCGAAGCGCGCGCGCGACAGCAGCGCCCGCGCCGCTTCGAGCTGACTCGTGAGGGTCTCTGCCCAGACCACGGGGAGGCCCATTCCTTGCTCGTGGTGGAGCGGCGGCACATTCTCGAGCGCGGCTCCCGCGAGCTGCTCGCGGTAATCCGTGTGGGCAAGGATCGAGCCTGGGATGGCGAGGACCGCGCCTGCCACCCGGGGCTGCAGCACGAGCCCCCAACCTGCGAGTGAGAGATCGAGATATTCGTCGAGTGTGCGCTCGTTGGCATCTCCGGGGCCGCCGATGACCGCGACCAGCGTGTCGGACTCGAGCGCCTCGCGCGCGAGGAAGCCGTGCACCTGCGCCCATTGATAGAGCAAGCGCATGCCGAGCGTATCGGAGCGCCCGTCCGGCGTGCGCGTAGGGTCCTCAGCTCGCGCCCGAGCCGTGGTGAGCGCCCAGTGGAGCGCCGCGTCGAAGCGTCGGGCGTCGAGACAGCCCGCTGTACCCTGCGAGAGTGCAGCGAGTCCTAGGGCTCCCTGCGAAGCGACGGCGCTGGGACCCTTCCAGTAGCGCTCCACATCGTCGGCGCACTGCTCGAGCTGCACGCGCGCCGATGCGCTATCCGTGTTCGCCAGATACTCGATGGATGCGCTCGAGGCCCCGTCCTCACATTGCAGGTCGCCCCAGACCGTGAAGCCAGAGAGCGCACGGCTCAGGTAGCTCGAGCCGAGCTGCGCGACATCGTCCGCGCTCGGGCTTTCCGGCGCCTCCCAGCACAGGTGGAGCTGGGCGCAGGCGCTGGCATCCCGGAGCAGCATGCCCTTGGCACCGAAGTCGCAGTAGTTGCCAGCGACGCTACAGCCCGTGAGCAGCCCACAGGAGCCGCCGCACAGCACGCGCCCTTGCGCGAGCGCTTGTGTATCCGCCTGGCACGGCGCTCGGTCGGCCGGGTTGAGCTGCTCACAAAGCCTGGAGAGTGGGTGTTGGGTCGCGTCGATCTCGCACTGCCAGAGCGAACCTTCAGTCGTGTCCTGCATCTCCACGTTGAAGGAGCGCAACCGCTCACGGGTCGATTCGTACCACGGGGACAGCGCTGAAAGCCGCGCTTCGATCCCTTCAAACGGCAGCGATTCGGTGGCTGGGGAGGCGGGCGCGCTCGCCCCCGACGGCTCGCCTAGGTGAGAGAAAGAGAACGACCAGCGCGAGACAAGCTCGGTCTGCGGCGCGAGGCCTTCGACCTTCAAGTCGAGGAGCAGCTCGAGGAGACTCCCCACGCCCGCTGCGAGGACCTCGGGCCGTACCAGCGTCTGCTGCGTCCCATCCCCCACAACTCGCGCGGGTGCGGAGCCTGTCCAGGAACCGTCTGCCTGCGCGTCGAGCGTGATCACCCAGCTCTCATCGGGGTTGAAGATGCGCTGTGGATCGCGGATGGCGAGCAGACGCCGGACCTTCGAAACCTCGAAGAGCTCGGCATCGAGCGCGAGTCCGACACGCGCGACATCAATGAGCTCCGAGCTCGATTCGGACGTAAGGCCGTGCTGCACGAGGAGTGCTGTGCCTACGTAGGTACCGAGCTGCGCCACGACAGGCTCGGGAGCACTCGGCGCGGTCGAGTCGGAGGGATCATCTCCAGACGACGTGTCGGCCCCCTCCTCGGAAGTGACTTGATGGATCGTCGCCGCCGCGAGGCCCCCTGTGGTGTGTACGCGTACGCCGTAGATCGCGGATTTGCCTGCTAGTGCTGCAGTCGCACGCACGAACACCGCGTGAAGTCCCGGAGCTACGTCCGTGAGCACGCAATGCCGCGCGAAAGGCCCCTCAGGACCTGCGCAGCTTACTTCGGCGCCCTTGTCGGCCAGGACGCGAACCCGGTCCGCGCCGCGCTTGTCTACGGCGACGTCCATGCGCTGGATTTTCTTGTGACTGTCCGTCGATACGACTGCGGGTTCAAGCTTGACGCGACCTGCCGCTTTGGTTGGAACCGGGGCGAGCTCGCTCTTGTCTTGACTCGGGCGGCAGCGCCCCACCCGATCGCAGCGTTGGCCTGTCCCGCACTCCGCGTCCGCGGTGCAGACTGCGAGGCAGATCCCGAGATCGCAGTGCCCGCCACAAGGGCAGTCGTCATCGGCGATGCAAGAAGGCTCCGTCGCGAGCGCGTCGGCGTCGGGCGCGCAGGATGCACGCGTCGATGACTCTTCTGGGGACCCGCAGGCCCCGAGCCCTAGCAGCGTCAGCGCCGCGGCAAGAGTGAAGCGCTTCGCGGTCCCCCAAGGTCGAGTGCCTACAGACATTTCTGCTGCCTATCGACCGTGGAAGACGCGGTACACGCTACCGGATTGCCATCGACGTAGGCGCACCAACTTCCACAACCTGGATCGCATGTTCCGCATGCCACACCGTCCCATCCCCTGCGGAACCCGCCAGCGCACGCCGAGCGGTAGCACTGGTTGGCTGGCACTCCGTCTTCCTGGCCGACCTTGGTTGTGCTGCCATCGCAATTGAAGTCGTACCCACCGCAATTGGTGGCCCGCGTCTGCGCGCTCCCCTGGCCGGGCTTGGCCTCCTTGTCGGTGTCACAGCAATCCCATCGACTGTCTGACCGGGCCGAAATGTAGCCTGCAGGCGGCGCGCAACTTTGAACCGGATTCGACTGCCTTGGAAATTTGTCGTCATCCTCATCGCGATACCAGTTTACGGAAGATGTACCGCCGACGCAGACGCGCCCACCTTCCTGGCATTCCCAGTGTCCGTCGTCACATTCGCCGCACGTACCTTCGAGATCTCCGGCGTCTTCGTCGGTATCTCCGTCGCAGTCATTGTCTATACCGTCGCAGACCTCCGACGTTGGCGCTGTCGTTACGCCGCACTCCGCGTACCCACTCCCGTCGCTGCGGCAGCGATACGTCCCGCCGCACGTAGCGTCCGTCGTGCCTGGCAACTGGCAGGCCTCTCCGACACTCCCACGCGCGCCGCTCTGAAGCTCTACGTCTTCATCGATCTTCCCGTCGCAATCGTCAT
Organism: uncultured Polyangiales bacterium; assembly: GCA_964515685.1. GTDB lineage: Bacteria > Myxococcota_A > Polyangia > Polyangiales > DASUME01 > DASUME01. The sequence continues at coordinate 5,524 of CAZEWA010000234.1, forward strand.
CCTTACCGTTGCACAGCTCAACTTTGGCGGCGCCGTTGTCACGACATTCGACGCCAAATCCATCGAAACGGCAGACGTAGGTTCCTTCGGGACACAGATCGACGTCATCCCCATCGCACGCGTCGCCCACCTTCACGGGCACGATCTCCCCGTCGATCTCGGCCGTGAATCCCTCGTCGACCGTTCCGTCGCAATCGTCATCCTTACCGTTGCAGAGCTCTTCTGTGGGCACGCAGTCTTCGTCTACCTCCGGGTCTACAGGTGCCTTTGCGTCTTCCAAGACGCCTCCGCTATCTGGGGGGCCCTCGCGGTCGAGTGGCTTGTCACCGCCTGCATCAAGCGCGTTCCCACTCTGGCCGCCCGCGTCGAGTCCACCATTTGCGGCGCCCTTGTCCTGACCGGCCTCACCACAGGCACCGACCAGTGCGGCAGCCATGATCCACTCTCTTAACCTCATCAGCCCCCCCCCCGTGCTGGCAAGCGAGCGCGAGCGCGCGAGTGCGCACTCGATACACGTCACTGCCGTCCGAAATGCCATGCGAGGGAACGAGGCATTCCGCACCAGCGCGCCCCATCCCTTCTGGCGGTACGAAGCTACTTCCGAAGGCGTCAACTCGGTCCGCAAAAGCCACAAACTCGTCGAATTCGTCATAATCCTTCCGGGTAAGCTGGCCTATGGTTTCATAGGGAAAAGCCGCGAAATTTCGAGAAAAACCACGGCGATGCCCGCTTGTGATATCGCGAGGCTTGCGCGAACAGGCTTGTCCAGGGATCCCCAAGTTGGTAAGTGGGCCACAATGGTGGGCAGGTCAGGAACTCTCGTCACACTCGTGGAGCGTGCCTACGAGCCTGCAGAATCTCTCGGACGCTGGCTCGACGCATTGACGGATACGGCGCTCTGTGTGGTGCCCGACGCGATCGGGGCGGCGAGTCGTCTGGTCTCGCTCGAACCGCCCTGTTCGCTCGAGTTTACGGCGCGAGCATCCGACGCGGCCCTCGTCGACGCGCTGCGCGATCACGATCAGCGCGCCAAGTATCGCCACTCAGAGCTGGTCCTTCGCGGCAGGGCGCTGGGCCTTCGCCGCCTTGGTGCCGACGCCGATCCGGACGATGCCTACGTGGCGGCCATGCGCCGTCGCTTCGATGCCTTCGGGGTCGCGGAGATGTGTCACCTGACGGCCTGCGATGGCCGTGGTCACTGTGTGACGGTCGGCTTTATGATGCGGCAGCGCGAGATCACGGGCATCCCGGAGCGAAGCTGGACGATGGCCGCAATCCATCTGGCCGCTGCCTTTCGTCTGCAGCGCCGAGCGCTCGATCTGCTCTCAGGTCTCGTTGCCGACGGTGCCGTGATGTCACCTGACGGTCGAATGATCGATGCCGACGGGCTGGCCACGAGGCCCGACACGCGCGAACGGCTGCGAGATGCCGTTCGATGCCTCGATGCGGCGCGCTGCGGGCGCGGACGAGAACGCGCGCTCGACGTCTGGAAGGGCCTCGTAGACGGCAGATGGTCGATCGTCGATCGCCACGATCACGATGGGCGGCGCTACGTGATCGCTGTGCCCAACGAAACCGGCCCACGTGACCCACGCAATCTATCAAAGCGCGAAGCTCAGGTCGCTGCGCTCGTCTCGGAGGGATACAGCGACAAGTGGGTCGCCTACGCGCTCGGTCTGTCGCGAACAACCGTGAGCACCCACCTCCACGAGGCGATCCGTAAGCTCGGACTCGGCTCGCGTGTCGAGCTCGCCCGCTCGTTCGTCTCAGCAGACTCGACCGAGCCGAACCAAGCCTCGATGCGCGAAGGCCCCCTTCCCGCACACGAGCTTCACTCGCGCGAACTCGACGACGAGGCGGTGCTTCTGCATTTCGCGCTCGGCCCGCGCACACCTGAGGGGAGTCAGGCCGGGCTCGAGCTGCTCGAAAGGCTCACGCCCGCGCAGCAACGCACCACGCTGCTAGCACTCGATGGTTACTCTGATCACGCTATCGCACAGCAGCTCGGGGTGTCGCGCCACACCGTGTCGAATCACCTCCGGCACGGCTATCGGCGGCTCGGAGTGAACAGTCGCGCAGAGCTCTCGGCACTCGTGCGCCGCGGGGAGTGAGCGTGGACTGCTTAGCTGACAGGGCGAGCATCCGGCGTTTCGCGTTCAAGTAGGTTTTGCGAAGCATGACAAAGCAGACGATCAAGCATGCCCTTGAGGCTACAGCGCGGGCGCCTGAGGCCGCGCAAAGCGCAAATCTCGGCCGCGAACGCGCTTGGTCCCGAGCGCATTGAATCCGAATCCGAGCCCGAGCCCGAGCCCGGCTGAACCCATTACAACGCCTGCTTGCTTGCGCTCGGAGGCGTCACCCGCGCCCAACATCCAGCCTATCCCGTAGGCAAGCACGAGCTGGCTCGTATAGAACAGCACAAGCCCTGTGACACGCGCACCGAGCCGCGTCGTGTGCTGTCGACCGAGCGCGCGACGATGGACGCTAGGCGTCTCACCGACCTCCACGCGCACCCGATCAACCTTCAGCTCCCCGTGCTCATCAAGAAACGATAGCGTCAGCTCGTGGCTACCCGGCTTGAGGTGAAGCTCACAGGGTGTCGCGCACAGCGTGGGTGAAGGCAGCGGCTCAGCGCGCACCAGACTAGGTCCATCCACGACATCGAGCAGCACGGAACCGCTCGACTTCTCTGGACCTTCGTAGCGCTGGTAGAAAGCCGGCACGCTTCGCGCAGGCAGCGGCGCGGTCGTACACGACAGCCAGCTTAGCGTGCTCAGTACGAGCATGGGGTAGCCGAAATACGGAGAGGAGGTCCGCAGCAT
>CAZEWA010000235.1:0-5241 GCA_964515685.1 uncultured Polyangiales bacterium
TCAGTGAACCCCGTTGAACACGACCATTTTCTCCTGGAGCATATCGCGCAGCGTGTACGGAATGCCGCCTATGCCATAGCCTGACTCCTTGCGGCCCGCGAAGGGCATGGCATCGATGCGGAACGCAGTGTGATCGTTTATGAGCACGGTGGCGGCGTCGAGGCGATTGGCCGCGCGCAGCGCAACGTCCAGGTCGCGTGTAAAGATCGAAGCCTGAAACGCGAGGGGTAAGCTGTTGGCGCGCGCGATGGCGTCGTCGAGCTCGCTGAAGCGATATATGCACGCCACAGGGCCAAAGACTTCGGCACGGGAAAGTTTGGCGCCGGGCTTGGGTTCGACCACCACGGTAGGCGCAAAGCAGCGGCTGTTGAGGGGCTTTCCGCCTACCGGGATGCTAGCGCCGCTCACGCGCGCTTCGTCCACCCACTCTGCGACGCGCTGCACTTCTTTGGGCAGGATCAGCGGGCCCACTTCGGTGTCTTCCTGTAGCGGGTCACCGACTCTCAGCGCTTTGACTCGCTCCGTGAAGCGCGCGAGGAAGTCGTCGAAGACCTGCTCGTGTACGAAGATGCGCTGGGTCGAAACACACACCTGACCTGCGTGGTAATAGGCGCCCTTCACAATGGGTTCGATGACCTGCGCAAGGTCTACGCTCTGGTCGAGAATCAGGGGCGCAGAACCGCCGTGTTCAAGCGCGCAGCGTGTGCCTGGAGCAAGCTGGGAGCGGAGTGACCAACCCACCTTGGCGGAGCCGATGAAGCTCAGAAAGCGGACGCGCGGATCGCTGGCAAGCTTGCTCGCAAGTGCGTTGTCATCGAGTATGGCAGTCTGACAGTAAGCTTCGGGGCAGCCCGCTTCGATGGCTAGGGCGACAAAGCGCAGGGCGCACAGGGGCGTCGTGCTTGCTGGCTTTACGATCACCGGGCAACCTGCGGCGATGGCCGGCGCAACTTGATGGGCTATCAGGTTGAGTGGATGGTTGAATGCAGAGATGGCTGCCACCGGGCCGATGGGTTCGTGGGTGGTAAACGCCCAGCGCTGCTGGCTCGACTTCGTGTTGCCCATGGGCACCTCCGAGCCCGCGAGATGCTCGAGGGACGAAGCAGCGAGCTCAACGCTGTGGATGGCGCGCGTGACTTCGACCTTGGCGTCGACCCAGGGCTTTCCACCTTCTTGCGCGATGAGACGCGAAAAATCATCGCGCTCGCCTGCGATAAGCGCGGCAAGGCGCCGCAGAATGCCGAGCCGTTTGAGCTTCGAAGGGGCCACGTCTGTGTGGCTAAAGGCCGAGGCGGCACGAGACAGCTTTTGTTCGAGTGCAGGGCCATCGTCCGTTTCTATTTCGCGAATCAGCGTGCCGTCAAAAGCTTGAATGACCTGCATGGAGTGCCTCCTCCTCATGAACGCGGAAGGGTAAGTTGTGTGTGGTGATTTAGCTCGTCGATAAATACGCGCTGGTTTTCGCTGTAATCGATCGGCACGATGACGAGCTGTACCCCGCCCCTGCGAAATGCGGCTTCGAGCACTGTCGTGAGCTCTTCGGTGCGGCTTACCCGTACTCCGCCTGCGCCGTAGGCCTCCGCGTACTTCACGAAATCGGGATTCTCGAAGTCCATGCCGAAATCTGGGAGGCCCATGCTCTGCTGTTTCCAGCGGATCATGCCAAACGCCTTATCTTCCACGATCAGCACAACCAGATTGAGCTTGAGGCGAATCGCCGTCTCGAGGTCCTGCGAGTTCATCATAAAGCCACCATCGCCGCATACGGCCATCACGCGGCGCTCTGGATAGAGAAGCGCGCAGGTCATCGCCGAGGGGAGGCCTGCGCCCATGGTGGCGAGTGCGTTGTCGAGCAGTAGGGTGTTGGTCGTGTGCGTACGATAGTTGCGGGCGAACCACAGCTTGTACATGCCGTTGTCGAGCGTGAGCATGCCGTCCTCAGGCATCACGCGCCGCACGTCGGCCACGAGGCGCTGGGGAATCACGGGAAAGCGTGGGTCGTCTTCGCGCTCTGACACATGGGCCTGGACTTGTGCACGCAGCTGCATGAGTGCCTCGAGCTTTTGCGGAGGTTTGCTCACATGAATCCGCGTCACTCGGTCCGCAATCCTCGATACGCTGTCGGCCATGTCCCCGATGACCTCAAGCTGAGGAAAATAGATCTCGTCGATGTCGGCAGCGTGGCTGCCGATGTGTACGACGACAGGTCCGTTTTCGCGCATGATGAAGGGCGGCTTTTCTACAGTGTCATGGCCGATGGCCACGATCAGATCTGCGCAAGCGATGACATCGTGCACGTAGTCATGCTCGCTGAGGGCTGCGGTGCCGATGTAGAGATCCGAGTTGCACGCGACCGAACCCTTGCCCATCTGCGTGTTGAAGAAAGGGAGTTGCATGCGGCGCACGAAATTCGAGAGGGCGCCGTGGAGGCCGGGCCGATTGCTGCCGCCGCCGAACATGAGTAGCGGACTTTTGGCTTTGGCTATCTGCTCTACAGCAGCCGTGATCGAAGCATCCGCAGCCAGAGGGCTTGGCGTTTCATCGCGCGGAAGTAAATGGGTGCGCTTCGTGCGCTGCGCTGCGATGTCTTCGGGGAGCTCCAGATGCACAGGGCCTGGGCGCTCGCCTTGTGCTACGCGAAACGCCTTGCGGATCAGCGTCGTGACCGAGCCCGCATCGACGATTTGCTCCGAGAGTTTGGTCAGCGGTTGCATCATGGCCACAGTGTCGATGAGCTGAAAGTTCGCCTGCCGACTCTGACGCACGGGCTTTTGTCCTGTAATCATCACCATGGGCATGCCACCGAGCAATGCGTACGCAGCTCCTGTGACGAGGTTGGTAGCGCCGGGCCCAAGCGTGCTTAAGCACACGCCAGGCCTTCCTGTAAGTCTGCCGTACGTGGCAGCCATGAAGGCGGCGGTCTGCTCATGTCGCGTGACCACAAAGCGAATCTGCGATTCGCGCAGAGCTTCGAGGAATTCGATGTTTTCTTCGCCTGGAACGCCGAACACGTCGCGCACGCCTTCGTGCTCAAGTGCGCGCGCCATGAGCGATGCTCCCGTTGCTGATTGCTGTGACATAGAGAAACGATGCCAGAGTTTCGGTGTCTTGGCCTGTAGCGCGGGCTAGGAATATGTAAGCAAATGCTTGGCAATGCTCAGGTTCGCGCTCGCACTTGACATGAGAAGGGTACCCGTCTGGGTGGGTGCAGCTTACGGCAGACCCGATACGATCGAACGTCGCGCTGCGTGGCAACGCGGGCATGTGGGGAAGAGGGCAGGGATGGTACGAGATTTTAGGATACAAGCTGTAGGGATGGCGGTCGCGATCGCTTTGGTGGGCTGCGGCGACGATGGAGAGAGGGAGCCGGGACAACGTGCGGCCACCGATGCGGGCGATGGTGACGTGGGTGATGGCGACGGTGACGTGGGTGATGGCGACGGTGATACGGGCGATGGTGATACGGGCGATGGTGATGGCGATCATACGGGGCCCGCAGGCAGTGTAGGGAAGGCGAGCCCGTTCGACTTCGGAGATGGAACTTCGGGCGTCATCGCGGACGCAATTCAAGGCGAACACGACGTCGTGATCTACAGCGCTCAGAACACAGCAGACCTAGGGCTGGCCAAGTTGAGCGTGGCCCACGAGGCCGATGGCACGTTCCGTATGAGCCTGACGTCGAAATCAGGCAGCACGTTCGTACGCTCGGCTCCGCTTGCGGATTCGGAGTGCGGCGATGGGATTTGCCTCAACTTGTGGCGCGAGGGCTTTCCAGACGTGCTGCATGCGCTCGACGGCAAGAGCCGTGACGTGAGCATCTACAACTACTACGAGTCCGGAAGCAAGTCGGATGCGCTGTACTACTTTCAAGCTTCATTCTACGCAGACGGCAGCGTGAAGGGGCTCGCCAACGGGCTTGCATTCCGCAATGCGGTGCTCGCATACGGCACGCAAGTGCCAGCTATCTTTGGCACGCTGGCAGGAAGCTACGTGGCTAGTGTTCCAGGCTTATGCTCGGAAAATGAGGGTAGCTTCATACTTGCAGCCGATGGGGCGCTACGTCTGACTGGAAAGAGCAACGTGTCCTGTGAAGACCAGGACGTCACGAGCAGGTGGGATGGCAACGACGACTTGCTGATATCCACTGCGACTGGGGCTCGTCTGCTCGTCGATTCCTATAATCAAGGCGGGTCTCTACCAGGCGGTGGCTTGACGCTCGAGCTGTCTGCGCCTGGCGATGCCGCGCAGCTCACGAACGTGACCGCGAAGTTTGGCGGAGGGGCCGGCAACATCGTGCTCGACAAACCCGCCAGGAAGTAACGTGCAGGCATGCGTTCCACAGGCAGAAGCTGAGCGTATGGGCGACGCGCCGTGTGTGCACAGGCCTGGGGTTTAAACAGAAGCCTGCATGAACGCGCGCGCGGCTTGCCAAATTTGCAGCTCTGGGGCCAGCTTGTGCACGTGCTGTTTGACCAACGGACCTAGGCGTTGGCATTGCCACTCGCAGAACGCTAGAGCCGCAGGATCTTTGCGCGATAGCAGGTGCGGTCCCACGAGACACAAATTAGACGGGCTCCAATCGGGCACGGCGTAGGCGCGGTCCTCGCCTGTTCCTTTGGCGAAGGCGCAGGTCACAAAAAAGCGTCCGCGTTCGCTGAGCATGTGCTCGTTTTTTAGGTGCCAGCCGTGTTGCAGCCCCCAGGCACGTACCACACTCACGTCGCTGTTGGCTTGGATCACGAGCTGCGACACACCTGCGAGGACGTGGGGAGCTTGGGAGCACAGGCGGACCGCGAGCTTGCCGCTGATGCCGGCCATGACCACTGCATCGACAGCGCCCTCGGCCAGCGCTGCGAGTCCGTCGCCTTTGAGCATGGCGATGCGGTCCACGAGGCCTGCGTGCTCGATGTTCTTCCGCGCGAGTACAAGCGGTGCATCGCGCAAGTCTTTAGCGATGGCGCGCTCCGAAAGGCCCCGCTGTACGGCAGCCACCGGCAGCAGCGCGTGATCGGTACCGACGTCGACCAGCATTCGGCACGGCGCGAGCAAGGCTAGAACCGCTTCGAGGCGGGTGGAGATGGACGTCATCATGGGGTGCGCAGCCTAGCGCGGCTACCGAACAACGCTCGGAGCGGAGGGCTTGCGAGGCTACGCGCGTCTCATGTGCGAGCGCGCAGAGCGCAGAGTGCGCGGTGGGCAAAGTGTCCGTACACAGCGAGCCACACGAGGCCGCTGGCTAGT
>CAZEWA010000235.1:5341-8332 GCA_964515685.1 uncultured Polyangiales bacterium
CGAAGGGCAGTGGCAGCGCGGCACGACTCGAGAGCCAAGCAACGCTGGCATGCCCCAGTTCGTGAAACTGAATCTGCAAGGCAAACAGCAACATGCGGCCCAGATTCGTCCACGAAAGCCCAAGCGCGAGGACGAAGGCGCCGGGGACCGCGAGCAAGTCGACCCAGGGCTGGTTGAAGCCGAGCCGCGCGCTCTCGAGGGGTCCTTCGGTACCGTACGGCGGGGCTCGCCATGAGGGGTACGTGGGTCGACGATTGCGCGTGGGGTCAAAGCCCATGCTGCAGTTTACTAGAGGACGTTGGCCGTGCGGTAGTCGGACGCGTTCTGGGGCTTGTCCTTGAAGAATTGCCGGTAGCGCTCATCGCCTTCGAGGAAGACCTTGAGCCAGGAGAGGCCGTACAGGCCGATCTGTCCGCTTTCGTGGGCCGGGTTGTTCGCCGTCCAATGGTCACCGGTGGCGACTTCGTAGATGCCCTTGGGCGTGGTAGCCGGAATGCTGTTGCTGTTGCCCGAATAGAAACCCGGGGTCTGTCCGCCGGCGAGCACGTCGAATACGGAGGCAAAGAGGAAGGTCGGCACGATGTTCTTCGAGTAGTCGTAGCCGCCCCAACCGCACAGCGAAATCGCGGCCTTGAGGCTCGGGTTCTCGCTCGCTGCCAGCAGGGCGCCGCCGCCGCCCATGGACCAACCGATGACGGCCTGACGTGAGGTGTCGAGCTTGCCGAACAGCGGGCTCAGGGCGCGCGTGTTTTCCTCGCGCAACGAACGCAGAGCGTCGAGCAAAGCATCCTTGCGAGCTGGGGGCAGATCCGTAAGAGGACTGTTGGTGCCGATGGTGATGTTCACGATGCCGTGCGAGGCCAAGAAGGGGCCCCAATCTGTGATGTCGCCCTCGCTCGAGACCCAGCCGGGCACGATGGCCACGATCGCGAAGGGTGCGGTGGCGTCGCTCGGATACCAGATGGTACCGCTCGCGAAGTTCGGGCCATCGCGATAGCCGCTGGTGTAGCTCTTGACCGCGTAGGTGCCGTTCTTGCTGGCCGAGGCGCGTGTGGGCGCAGGTCCGCGGATGATGGCGCCGTCGCCGTCGTCCGTGCCTGCATCGGCATCGGTGCCCGCGTCTGTGCTCGCATCGAGGTCGTCGTCGTCCGTGCCCGCGTCGCTTCCAGCGTCGCCAAGGCCCGCATCGGGGTCGTCGTCTGTGCCCGCGTCTGTGCTCGCATCGAGGTCGCCGTCGCCTGTGCCCGCGTCGCCATCGCCGATGCTTGCGTCGTCAGTGCTTGCGTCGTCGTCACCATCGTCTGCACTCGCATCGGCGTCGCCGTGGCTTGCGTCCTCACCGTCGCCATCCCCGTCACCGTCGCCCGGGGCGTTACCGCCATCGCCGGGGATGAAGCCGCCATCGCCCGTGGTGGAATCGCCATCCCCGCTCTCGATGGGCGGGTAGTTCCAGTCGAGGGGGATCTTCGGTGCGGCGGCACTGTCGCCACAGGCGGCGGATAGAACGAGGCAACTACTCAGCAGCGTGTGAGCCAACCATTGCATGCGCATCTTAAGACTCCGGCAGAAGTTCTGACGAACCTGTCACGAGCCGTGAAGTCAATGCAACGGCTTGCGAGCTCAAATCGGCCCATAAATTCTGCGTATATGCGCCGTTGCGGCAAAGTTATGCCGGTGCCGCAGCGAAGCCGCTGTGATTGAACGCGTGGCCAGGCCGTTGTTCGGTAAAATACAGCCTGACCTGCGCGCAAGCGCCGACCCAAATCGGAGACTTGGGCCATGCCGCGACGCCGCAGATTCAGTTAGGGTGCGAGCCTCAATCATGCTTTCTGCTCTATCCGCTATCTTCGTGCTGAAGTCCCGACGCCTGGCTGCAAGCTTGGCGCTGATTTGCGCTGTACCCATGGCGGCTTGCAGCGCCGAGGAGGCAGAGGACACAGAAGCGTGGGCGTTTTCAGGCACGTGCTACGCGAACTTGCCGCGCAAGCTGAGCTTCGACCCCGAGCGAGCAGCTCACGGCGAGGCCTTGCTGCAGCGTGAGACGCTGGCGCCAGGCGTGCTGCCCGAGGTCGTGGTGCGCAACCTGTGGGTTGCATGGGGCGGCCTACCGCCCGCGAACGATGAGGCCTTCTGGGCCCAGGCACGCGGTCGCTACGGTATGCTCGAGGCGCCCTTCGAGAACCACGGCTTGCCGCTCGGCATACGTCGCGAGGCCGCCGGGCTCACGTTCGACTGCATGCTGTGCCACACGGGCCGCGTTGCCGGAAAAGTACAGATCGGTGCCGCGAACCATACGGTGGACCTCGAGGCCTTCTTCGACGATTTGATGCGCATGCGCGAGCTCGCGCCTTCGTTCGGCATCGCCGTGCCGCCCATACCTTACGATCTGAATGGTCTGACTTACGCGGCCGGAGCCCAGGATGCGTTTGGACTCGGCTTTCGCTTCGCCGGCCCCGCTGCTTCTGGACTCAATACTGAGTTTGGTCCACAAAAAGCGCCCGCGTGGTGGTTGCTCAAGCACAAAGACAAGATCTACGCAGACGGCTCGGGCGAGGCCAGCGGTCACCACAGCGTCATGTCCACGTTGGTTGCGTTTGGCCTGCTGCCGAATCAATGGAGCGCGCGTGAAGAAGACTTTGTGGACATCGTCCATTACTTACGCTCACTGGAAGCACCCTGCTGGGAACTGTCGAAGCTCGACGGTGACCAGGTGTTGCGTGGCGAAAAGATCTTTGAGCAGCACTGTGTGACTTGCCACGGCGTGCATACGGGCAGCGATGCGAGCTACCCCAACAAGATTGTCGCGGCCTCCGAGGTCAAGACCGACCCGCTGCGCGCCGCGCGCTTCACGCAGGCCGAAGCCTCGCGTCTCAACCTCAGCTGGTTTGGTGATCCGCCGTTCGTGGCCACAGGCGGCTACGTGGCGCAGCCGCTCAGCGGGATTTGGGCGCGCGCACCTTACTTCCATAATGGCTCGGTTCCCACGCTCGC
>CAZEWA010000236.1:0-6812 GCA_964515685.1 uncultured Polyangiales bacterium
CTGATGGTAGCTCTGCAATTTCTCGTGCAGCACACGTGGACCGGCAAAGCCATGCGCGCGCTTTCCGTGAACCTCGCTGCCGCCAAGCTGATGGGCATCTCCGTGAACCGTGTGATCGCGTTCACGTTCGTGGTGGGCTCTGCGCTCGCGGCATCTGGCGGCATTCTGTTTGGACTCGACCAAGCCAAGATTGAGCCCTCCATGGGTGTGATGGTCGGGTTGAAGGCCTTCGTGGCCGCCGTCCTTGGCGGCATCGGCAACATCCCAGGCGCAGCCGTGGGCGGCATCTTGATAGGCGTCGCCGAGCAACTCACGGCAGGCTACCTGTCTGCAGACTACCGCGATGCCATCACCTTTGCGATTCTGATCGGCGTGCTCCTGGTGAGGCCCCAGGGCTTGTTCGGCAGCGTCAAGATCGAGAAGGTCTGACGCCATGTGGCTCAAACGCATTCTGTTTTCGCTCGCCATTCTCGCGCTGGTGTACGGCGTGGGCTTCGTGCTCGAAGACAACATCATCGAGTACGTCGTCCGCATCATCCTGTTCTGCGGCATCAATGCCATCCTCGCCGTCGGCCTCAACCTCATCAACGGCACCACCGGCCAGTTTTCCATCGGCCACGCAGGCTTCATGGCGGTGGGCGCATACACCACGGCGTTCACAGCCATTCAGCTAGAAAATGCGTTTTTCCCTGAACAGGCAGGCGCTTTAGGCTTTTCTGCTGTGGCGTGGGTCTTCCCGCTGTCCCTGCTCGCAGGGGCCACACTGGCAGGCCTCAGCGGGCTCGTTGTGGGCGTACCGAGCCTTCGGCTACGCGGCGACTACCTGGCCATCGTCACCTTGGGTTTCGGAGAGATCCTCAGGCTCGTCTTTACCAACGCACAGTTTCTTGGCGGGGCCACAGGTTACGACGCCGACCGCGCACTCGGCCTTCCCGTATACACCAACTTTTTCTGGGTGTTCTCCTTCGCCATCTTGGTCATCACCTTACTCGCGAACCTTACGCACTCGAGCTACGGTCGCGCGCTGCGGGCCATTCGTGACGACGAGATAGCCGCAGAGGCCTCGGGCATTCCCACCACGCGCTTCAAGGTGCTCGCCTTCGTCATCAGTGCAGCCGCGGCGGGCATCGGGGGCGGGCTTTTCGCCCATCTACAGAGCACCATTCGACCTGACGATTTCCGGTTCGAGCGCTCCATCGACATGATCGTGATGATCATCGTGGGCGGACTCGGCAGCGTGACTGGCGCCGTGGTCGGTGCGATTTTCGTCGGCATCACGCTCGAGCTCATGCGCGACCTGCAGCAATACCGACTGGTGATTTACGCGCTAATGCTCGTGCTTTTGATGGTATTTCGCCCACGGGGCATGCTCGGCCACCGCGAGCTCCACCCGGTCAGGTTTTTCAAGGGCCTCTTGCCGAAGAAGGAGCACGCCTGATGTTGCTCTCCTTGCGCAATGTGACCAAAGAGTTCGGTGGACTCAAGGCCATCGGCGGCGTGAGCTTCGACGTCGAAGAAAAACAGATTTTTGGGCTCATCGGGCCCAACGGTGCGGGCAAGACCACACTGTTCAACTGCATCACCGGCCACTATCAGCCCACAAGCGGTGAGGTGTTGTTTCAAGGCCAGTCGCTCGTGGGGCAGAAGCCCTCGCGCATCGCGCTTCGCGGCGTGGCCCGCACCTTCCAAAACGTGCGACTATTCGGCGAGATGAGCGTGCTCGAGAACGTGCTCGTCGCCGCTCACCATCAGACGCGAGCTGGCGTGTGGGGAGCCATGCTGCGCACGCAAACTTACCGCAACGACGAAGCCGCGCTCGAAAAACGCGCGACAGAATTGCTCGAGCTCTTCGACCTCAAGGAGCTGTGCCACGAACGCGCACGCTCTCTGCCCTACGGCTCCCAACGTCGACTCGAAATCGCGCGGGCGCTGATGCTCGAGCCCAAGCTGCTGTTGCTCGATGAACCCGCAGCCGGCCTCAACTCAAGCGAAGCGGACAAGCTCAAAGAGCGCATCAAGTGGCTGCGCACGCGCTTTGGCCTCACCATCGTACTGGTCGAGCACAACATGCAGGTGGTCATGGGCGCCTGCGAGCATGTGCACTGCGTCGACCACGGGGAGACCATCGCCACGGGCACGCCAGCGGAAGTGCAGAACCATCCCGCCGTCCTCACGGCCTACCTGGGCGAAAATCCCCTGGCCGCACGCACGGAGGAAACACGTGGCTGAGGCGAGCACACAAAAGCCCGCCCTTCGGCTCACTGACCTGTCTGTCGCCTACGGCGGCATTCATGCGGTGCGCGGGATCTCACTCGAAGTACAGCCGGGTGAGATCGTCACCTTGCTCGGCGCGAACGGAGCGGGGAAGACCAGCACCCTGCGCGGGATCATGCGCCTCGTACGCGGTGCGGGTAACATAGAGGTCTTCGGGCAAGAAGTCAGTGCACTCGAGACCCACCAGGTTGCAGCGCTAGGCGTCGCGCTCGTGCCCGAGGGGCGCGGCGTCTTCACCGGCATGACGGTACGCGAGAATCTCGACTTGGGCGCCTATCTCAAGCGTGATCGCGAGGGCATGGCAGAGCGCATGGCGCGCGTCATCAAGCTATTTCCCCGGCTCGGCGAGCGGCTGAAGCAAGACGCGGGCACGCTGAGCGGTGGCGAGCAGCAAATGCTGGCCATCGGGCGCGCGTTGATGGCGGCCCCGCGCGTGATCTTACTCGATGAGCCTTCACTGGGGCTTGCGCCCAAGCTCGTCGGGGAGATCTTCGCTGCCATCCGCGAGATCGCGAATTTGGGCCTTACTATCTTGTTAGTCGAACAAAACACGCGTCTCGCACTAGAAACTGCAGCACGAGCCTACGTGCTGGTCACGGGCGAGGTCGTCCTGAGTGGACGCTCTGCAGAGCTGCAAAGTGACCCGAGGATTCGGGCTGCGTACTTGGGCGGGGCCATTGAATAGCACTCGACATAGCGCTCGGTGGCGACAGTGCCTCGCGCTGTCACCCCCCGAGCGCTGATCACTGCGCAGCGCAGCTCAAGACGGCTTCATACCCACGAGCATGAGATCGCGCACCGCGCCGTAAGCTTCCTGCCAGGCTTGCTCAACGTCCTTGGTCCAGCCCTGCTGAAGGATTTCGGACAGCGTGGTCAGGAGCGCATCCCCCACCCAATCGAACATCTCAGGCGTGACGCCGTAGTCCACGTGCTTGGCTCCGAGCGCCGAAAGATTCGACGAAAGCCAAGTGGCGTCTTCCAGATTCTCGATCACAGACACCAAGGCTCCCTGCAGCATTTCCTGCTGGGCAGCGGCCGCATTCTTGCCGAAAAGCGGCTGCACCTGCGGGTACTTCGAAAACAAAATTTCGTAGAAACGCGGGGTAATCAGGCGCTCCCTTTCCGTGACTTTTTCGAACGAACTGCGCAGTAACTCAGCATTAAGTGCCATGTGGGCCTCCGTAGGCATAAACAGGTATCGTTAATACCTGTTTTGTCAAATCGAAGTGGTGTCGCAAGCAACGCGCCTGCGCTACCATCGAAATGTCCATGCAACTCACGCTGTACACGGATTACGCGCTCCGCGTGCTCATCTACGTGGGCTCCCACCCCGGCGAGCCCATCTCGGCTTCGCGCATAGCCGAGGCCTACGCCATCTCGGGCGATCACGTCGCCAAGGCTGCAAAGAACCTGACGCGTGCGGGTCTGCTGCGGGCGACACGCGGAGCGCACGGCGGAGTCGAACTCGCCCAGGCTGCCTGCGACATCCAAGTGGGCCAGGTGGTACGGCTCTTCGAGGGCGACCGCGGCTTACTCGAATGCCTGAGCCACACGCCAGCAAGCTGCAAGATAGCTCCCGCATGTCGGCTCAAGCGCGCCCTCAAACGCGCGGAGGACGCGTTCTTTTTTGAGCTCGATCAGGTGACTCTCGCAGACGTGCTGGAGAATCGTCCCCAGCTTTTGCGTTTGCTGCGAGTCTGAATGTCCACAGGCGATCCGTCTCCTCGACAAGCCGGATGTGCACTCACATTCGCGGTTCCAGTGAGCCCCACCAACACATCGCGCCGCTCGCATTTGCGCGAACGCTTACAGTTTTCTTGCGCGGTTACGACGCTACTTCGCGCATTATGATCCCGTTTAGCAAGGCTTGATGCATGATCTTAAGCACAGCCGTTTTCTGATGGGTCTGTCAGCGTCTTGCAATCGCGTCCTTTCATGCGGAGCTTTCCTCCTCTACCCCTCAAGCGCAGTGTTCCACCGCCAGAACCCGCGGTTGCGGATCGCTACATCGTGCGCGAAGAGCTGGCCCGCGGCGGGATGGGCGTGGTCTATCGGGTCTACGATCGCATCGCCGGGGAAGAGCGAGCACTCAAGCGCGTCCTTTCGACCGCGACGCACCAAGCTTTTCTGCTCGAAGCGTTCGAGCGCGAGTTCAGGGTCCTATCGGGTCTCAAGCATCCCCGCATCATCGGCGTCTACGATTTCGGGCGGGACGATCTAGGCCCCTACTACACGATGGAATTGCTTGCGGGCGAAGACCTGCGAGCCACCGCTCCCCTGCCTTACCGCGAGGCCTGCCTCTACCTGCGCGACGTCGCTACGTCCCTTTCGCTGCTGCATGCGCGCCACCTGCTACATCGCGACATCAGCCCGAACAACGTACGCAAGACGCCTGATGGTCATTGCAAGCTGCTCGACTTCGGAGCTCTGCATGCATTTGGTCCGTCGGAGGTCACAGTCGGTACGCCGCCTGCCGTCTCGCCGGAAGCTGTCATCGGAGCTCCGCTCGATCAGCGCTCAGACCTGTATGCGCTGGGTGCGCTCGGCTACTTCCTGCTGACGGGACAACACGCCTACCCTGCACTCGCCATCGATGACCTACCTGATTTTTGGGCACGCACACCCGCGCCGCCGTCCTCGTTCTCACCAGAGATTCCCAAGGCACTCGACCAGCTCGTACTCGCCCTGTTGAGCTACGACGCACTCGCACGCCCCTCGAGCGCAGGCGAGGTAATTGCGCGACTCAACAGCATCGCAAACCTGCCCGAGGAAGAAGAGGGAGAATCCAAGCGCCTCGCGCAGAGCTTCCTCTCGACGCCGCGATTCGTCGGTCGACGTCGGGAGCTTGCGGAAATCGACGCCCGTATTCGCGCAACGCTGGGCGGCAACGGCCATGCGGTTCGCATCGAGGCCATGTCGGGCTCAGGTCGCACGCGCTTACTCGAAGAAGTCTGCTTGCGCGCGCAGCTCGCTGGTGCGATGGCCGTGCGCGTCGACGCCAACACCGTCCCACAGGCCTACGGAACCCTGCGCACGATTGTCCAACGCCTGTTTGAAGCCTTACCCTCACTGGCCAACAAAGTTGCACAGCGTCACCCAGTCAGCATGCGAGCCTTATCGCGCGAACCTGACTATCGCTCCCGCTCAGAGCCGCCAGGCAAGTCGCGCAACGCCGACGAGTTACTCAAGGCTTCGCCTCGCGACACCTTCGAAAACTACCTGATCGAGCTGAGTCGCGAACGGCCACTGGTCCTAGCCGTCGACAACGTCGACTATATCGATGGCGCAAGCCTCGCCGTGCTCGCATCACTCGCCAAGCAAGCGCCGTCAGAAGCTCTCCTGCTGTTGGTCACGGAGCGCACGCGCGCACGCGCCAAACAGTCCACAGGCCTCTCCACACTCAATGCACACTGCAGCAGCATCACGCTCGATGGCTTCAACGCGCCCGAAACCTTACAGCTTGTGCGCTCGATGTTTGGCGACGCGCCGAACGTGGAACGCTTTGCCGAGTGGCTGCACGACAGTACAGCAGGCAGTCCACTACACTGTCTCGAGACCACACGTCAGTTGCTCGCCCAAGACGTCGTACGGCATATCGCAGGCATTTGGGTGTTACCCACGGAGCGCCCCGATGCAGCCTTACCCGCCGCACTCGAAGATGCTCTATCCATACGCCTCGAGGCTCTCAGTCTGGGCGCACGCGGCCTCGCCGAGTGTCTGAGCCTGCAGCGCCAACAGCCCACCTGGCAGTTGTGCCTGTTGCTGCACGGTTCGACGCTGGAAGAAGACGGCGCTCCCACGGCTCGGCGTGCGCACGAGTTGCAGATTCTACTCGATGAGCTGGCCCGCGAAGACGTGATGGTCGAGGACCACGGCGTCTTCCGCTTCAGCAATCTGGCCGTGCGAGAAGCCCTCCTCGCGCACATGACCAACAAGCGCAAAGAGCACCATCATCGACAGCTCGGCGAAACCTTTCTCGTTCTAGCGAGCGAGCACGACGACATGGTGTTGCAGCTCGAAGCAGGCTTTCACCTGATTCAGGGCGGCGACGAGATGCGCGGCGCGGACCTCATCGCGAACATTTCAGCCGACAGCTTCCGGATGCGCACGTTGGTTGCGAATCTGTACAGCGCGGGACGTCCCTGCGAAGCAGCGCTCAAGGTCTATAAGCACCATCGGCGCTCTGTATATGCGCGCATGCCGTTACTGGCGGCCCTCGGCCTCGCGGGATACTACGAAAATCGCGTTTGGGGCGACAAGTATGGAGACGAATCACTGGACGTCCTCGAGTCCATGGTCGGCTTGCCGACAGCCCGTCGACTCGGTCGCGTCACAGGCCGTTACATCGGGCTCGTGCTCGGCATCGGCGTCGCTTGGTTCCGCTTTACACTGACAGACAAGAAAGACAGGCCCTACGGCTTTCGCGATCTGTTCGTGCAGCTTCTCGCAGTGGTCACGGCGCTGACCGGTACCGCTGCGATGTCGCTCGACAGCGACCGAGCAGAACGCATCGCGGATGTGCTCTCGCCCTTCGCCAT
>CAZEWA010000236.1:6912-8326 GCA_964515685.1 uncultured Polyangiales bacterium
CTGATTGCGAGTCAGCTACGCTGCCTGTACCACATGAATCGTGGCGAACTGCTGCTCGCCAATCGACATCGCGAGCAAGTGGAGCTCCACGCGGCCCATGTCGGGAGCGCCTGGCAGGTCGAGATCTGGGAAGCGACCGCACTGACCCTCGTGCTGACGCAGATGGGTGACATCATAGGCCTCACACGCACCAAGGATCGCCTGGCGCACGCCTCGAAGCATGTCTCCTCACTCAAGCGCTATCACCAGCTCGCCTCGATAGCGCTCACATCGACGCAGGACGCCAAGGTAGCGGACGACGAAGAGACGCTCGATTTTCTGGCAAAAAGCTCCGACCGTTCCTACATCGGCTGGGGAGCGCACCTCGGCTACATAGCCCGAGCCCTAAATCAACTGGACCGCCCTCTTGAAGCCATTGCGATATACGAGCGAGCGCGCAAGCAGATGACGGCCGCGGACGATGAGTGGGTCAGCATGTTTCTGCAGCTCGAGCTCGAGTACGCGCAATCGCAAGCCAAGCTTGGAAACCCCGAAAAAGCCCTCGAGCATCTCTCACAACTGCGCCGCAAGTTCGCGGCGAGCGAGCACCCGTTGGCTCTCGGAATGATCGAGGAATACACCGCTGACATCGCAATTCACGCCAACATGAAGCCCTGGTTTACCAAGGGTCTCACGGCGATGGAAAAGCACTTCCGCCCGACCGAAAATCCGCTCTTGATCGCCCGCTGCGAGCGGATGGCGGAACTCGGTGCGGCGTCAGGACTTATAAGTGAGGGAGGCGGACAGCGTGCCACTTCCCCGCTACTGCAGCGCACCCCTGCCCCGGTTCGTCGCACAGATCCCGGCAGCGCCGCACAGACCGCTCGCGTCACGCGCCGACGCGCCAGGCAGTAGCTCAACCACCACGCCGTTCGACCTTTCCAGCCCGGGCTCGCGAGCCTCGGGCGAGGGAGGTGTTAAGGTTGCCAGGCCGGGCCCCGTCGATGCGGATCCACCCGAGCGAAGAGGTAACCCCGTTGATGGAACAGGCTCCGACGCCCCAAGCCCCTGCATCGGCAGCCGTGGGTCCGGGCACGCTCGACTCGCTACACTTTGATGACAGCTTCGTGCATTCGCTGCCTGCCGATGCCGCACTTGGTAATTCGCGCCGGCAAGTGCGGAACGCCTGCTTCTCGCGCGTCCTTCCTACCCAGGTGAAAGATCCGCAGCTTGTCGCATTTTCGCCAGAGGTCGCAGAACTTCTCGGACTCGATCCGGCACGGCTCGCAGCCGATGAGCTCGCCCATGTATTCGCCGGAAATCGCCTACTTCCAGGCATGGATCCGTACGCCGCCTGCTACGGAGGCCACCAGTTTGGAAACTGGGCAGGCCAGCTCGGCGACGGTCGCGCCATCTCGCTCGGTGAAGTGCTCAC
>CAZEWA010000237.1:0-8323 GCA_964515685.1 uncultured Polyangiales bacterium
GGCTCCGAGACCTGGACTCGAACCAGGGACCATTCGATTAACAGTCGAACGCTCTACCAACTGAGCTATCTCGGAAAAAGCTGAGCAATAGTAACTGATTGGGCCCTTTTGTCAAGGCTCGGCAGGTACCTTTTCGCACAGAAGACGCCGGCCGTTCCGTTTCGGGGGCCGGCTGCGCAGAACCTTAGAGAAGGCCTGCGTCCTTGAGGGCTTGCTTCAGCAGCGCGCGGCTGGGGGCGGTGATTTCGGTGAGGGGTAGGCGCAGCTCTTCGGTCGACAGGCCCAGCATGGCGACGGCGGCTTTGACCGGGATGGGATTGGTCTCGAGGAAGAGGTTCCGCATCAAGGGCAAGAGCTTGTAGTGGATGCTGCGGGCGGTCTCGAAGTCGCCTGCGCGCGCGGCCTGCACCAGCGCGGCGAAGTCCTTGGGCAAGAGGTTCGAGATGACTGCGATGGATCCGCGTCCGCCCACGGCCATGACGGGCAGCGTGAGGGAGTCGTCGCCGGAGAGCACCGTGAAGTTGGGGCCGCAGGCTTCGATCGTGCGCGTGACCTGGTCGAGCGAGCCTGTGGCTTCCTTCACGCCGACGATGCGCGCGACCTTGGCGAGGCGTGCGAGGGTCTCGGGCGCGATGTTGACCGCGCAGCGGCCGGGGATGTTGTAGACGAGCTGCGGCAAGTCCACAGCGCCGGCTATCGCGGCGTAGTGCGCGTACAGTCCTTCCTGCGTGGGCTTGTTGTAATAGGGCGCGATCAGCAGCGAGCCATCTGCACCGTGTTCGGCTGCAAACTTGGTGAGGCGGATGCTTTCCTTGGTGCTGTTCGAGCCGGTGCCCGCGATGACCTTCAGGCGCTTCTTGGCCTTCTCGATCGAGAACGCGATGATGCGCTCGTGTTCATCGTGGCTCAGCGTGGCGGACTCGCCGGTGCTGCCACAGGGGACGATTCCGTCGACCTTCGCTTCGGCCTGGAGCTCGATGAGCTTTTCCAATGCGGGATAGTCGACTTCGCCGTTTTTGAACGGCGTCACCAAGGCTGTGTAGGTTCCCTCGAACATGCTCTCTCCAGAGGAGGCCAAGTGCGTGGGCCGCGGCCAATCGTGTAGGGGTCCCGCACCTGGCTGGGTCGGTCATTTCGCACGGAACGGTGAGGCATGCAACAGCCGGCGTCGGCGTGCGAATATACAAAGTCAAGCTTGAATCGCGTGTGCTCAGGTGGTTAGTGTAGGTTCACTACTTAGCGTTCTTCCGAGTTCGTAAATCCGCGCCTAATCCCCCCACTTACCAAAGGCGTCCAGATTTACCTAAGATCGACATCTGGCCTGGTTTGCTCGCGCGGGAACCCCGTGCGCTACGACCGGGCTGGGTGGAGGCGGAGTTGTACCCCATGTCTTTGTTGTCTAAGGATCGCGTCGCGCAGCGGGTCACGCCAGGCCGCATTCGTTGGTTCAACAAAGAAATCATTCGGGTAGATGGCCCCGAGCCTGTCGCGGTGGTGCGCAAGCGCCGTGCGGACGGTCACGTAATCGCTCCCGTCATCTTGGTTCACGGCTTCGGCCAGAATCGTTACGCCTGGCATCTGCCTGAGCGCAGTCTTGTGAACTACCTCGCCGATGCGGGCTTCGACGTCTTCAATGTCGACCTGCGCGGCCACGGTCGTTCTGCCGAATTCGGCGCGGAGCGCAGCCGCGGCGTCGACGACTACATCCGTGGCGACCTGCCTGCGGTCATCGACTACGTGCTCGCGGCCAGCGGGTTTTCCAAGACCTTCATGATCGGCCACTCCCTCGGCGGCATCTGTGTGGCGGCTGCCGGCGCGCGCGATCCCGAGAAAGTGGCGGGCGTCATCACTATGGGGCCGCCTCACGCACTCGGGCGCGGCAATTTTGTGCTCGGCAATGCCTTGAAGATCGCCAATGGCGCGCTCGGCTGGACCGGGATGTTCAAGGAGTCCCAGGTGCGCTTCCCCGTCGATCTCGTCGGTCGAACGGTGCATGCGATTCGCTTTGCCTGGGACTCGCAGCTTGCGCCGATTCCGGTGCGCGCTTGGAAGCCCGGTAGCTTTGCGGGCGACGAGCTCAAGAACTACCTGCGCTCGTTCGATGGCGCTTCGTTCGGCACGGTCGATGAGCTTTTCCAGCTCGCCAGCACCGGCGATCTGCGCTCGCGCCACGATGGCCAGAGCTACACGCGGATCATCGAGCAGAGCGGGTTGCCGCTGCTCGCGATCTCGGGCGCTTCCGACATGCTTGCCAATCCGGGCTCGGTCAAGCCGCTGTATGAGCGCAGCCAGGCACGTGACAAGCGCTACGTGACGGTCGATGCAGGTCACGCCGACTTGCTCGTGGGTCGTAAGGCTCCAGAGCAGGTGTGGCCGCTGATGGGCGACTGGCTTTCGACGCGCGCAGAGCTCGCATCGGAGCAGGGCTCGCTCGAGGCAAGTGGCGAGTTTCGGCTGTCGCTGGTGGACGCAGAGCGCGTCGCTTGAGCAGCGCGCCGTGCACGGGAAGCTCACTTTAGTGGCTCGCTTGTAGCTGCCGTTCGCCCGCTGCTGCTACCGCTAGATCAGCCTACGTTCTCTTGCCCATCCACACGACGGCACTCGGCGTTGGCGTCGACCAAGGCCTTCGCGATGGCCTCCCGCGTGTCTGTGGGAAGCTTATCGAAAGCGCGCGTTTGAATCAGCGCTTCGAGCGCCTCGAACATCTCGAGCTGATAAAAGCACTGCGCTGTGGCTTCCACTACCTCGGGTGAGTCGGGCGCACGCTTGAGATAGGAGAGCGCCTCCTCGTACTCGCCCTTACGCGTGGTGGTGATGCCAAGCAGGGTCCAGGCGCGCTTCATGACTTCAGGTGGCACGTTGTTTTCGGTGCGGAGCTGGTGACAAAGCCGGGCGGCTTCTGCGTCGTCGCCGCGCTCGTAGGCGAGCACCGCGTTGCGGAAGAGCTCCACCGCCATTTTGTTCTGCGTGCGTACGGGCGTACCGCTGCCGTGCTGCAGGGCCGAGATGTTTTGCATCGCCAACGTGATCAGGATGAGCATGAAAAACATGTTTCCCTGACCCATCATGACGACGACGCCCACCAACACCGCCAATGCGGTGATGTGCACGATCCGCTCGGCGCGCACCGGCTTGAATAGCTTCAGCATCCCAAGGCGATACAGCTGCCCGCCGTCGAGGGGCCAGAGCGGCAGCAGGTTCACGAGGGACCAGTAGAAGTTGATGTAGATGAGGTTAGCCGCCGCGGCGTCGAACGGTGCAGGCAGCACAAACACGGTCTGGACGATCAGCGTGACTACGCCGAACAAGAGCCCTGCCGCTGGGCCTGCAGCGATGATCAGCGCGTCGTCGCGATCGCGTTGTGCGCGCTCATGGCCAGTGAGGCCGCCGAAACCCGTGAGCAGAATTTGGGGGCTCAGGCGAAAGAACTTCGCAACTAGGGCGTGCCCGAACTCGTGGATCAAGATGCTGACGGCGACGCAGACCGCGAAGATGAGACCCGCGCGCCCGCCATTCCACGACAGGTAGGCGAGAAACAGCAGGTGCCACGGACTGACCGAGACCGGCACGTTCGCGAGCGTGAAAACATGGAAACCGCTCATGTTGCAGGCACGCTAGCACCGTGGCCGACCGTTTTCCAAACACGGGTGGGAAGGCGTGGAAACCGAGCGTCCATGGGAGTGGGTCGTTCGATGGCTTGCTGTAGTTACAAGGCGGAAGCCGCTCTAGGCCTTGGGCAGGTTTCAAAATCGCGACCTGGGGACTTTGATCCCCAAGTTATCCACGCGATCGAGTGCTCGATTCACAGCCCAAGATGCCATTCCCACAGGGTTTCACACAGTCTATCCACAACCTAGCTTTCACACCAGAAAGGGCTTTCTCCCACCTGCTGCGCCAAGTAGCTTGCGCGGGTCATCACAGAGAGTCGGCCATGCCCAGCCAGGTTCGGAATGTCGAAAGCGTGGGGTTTGCTCGCAGCCGACTCCGCAGGCTTCGAGTGTCCTAAGAACGGGCACCCGCGGCTTTACATGGGCCCTCGTGAGCACGTGGTACATCCAGGACACACCGCATGAAGATCACGTCGAAGCAGCTTGGGCGCGCGGTATTTGCCGTGATTGCTATCTCGCTCGGCTTTGCGGCGACTGAGCTTTCGCGGCGCTTGGAGGGTCGGTCGCTTGCGCTGCACTGGGGCTATCTGTCTGCGAGCATGCTGGCGCTGGCCTGTGGTTACGTCGCGCTTGGGCTTGCGTTTGCGCGGGTGCTGAACAAGGAGAGCCACGAGAAGCACGCGCGCCTGGCAGTGCTGGAGTTGTCTTTTCGCGGCCTGTTAGCGCGCTATTTGCCTGGAAAAGTGGGCGTTCCCGCGGTGCGTATGGCGGCGGCGGCCGAGTTCTCTGTCTCGGTCCCATTCATGGCCGGCACGGTAATCATGGAGACCCTTGCATCGGTCGCGACAGCGGGAGTCGTGGTGGCGTTTCTATCAATCGGGCCCTGGGCTGCACCACTTTTGCGTGCGGTGACCACCGGGGCGTGGAGCTTGCCCGTCGTGCTCGCGCTCGTCGTCGGTGTGGCTGTGCTGGCGCTGCTGGATGTGCGGCGTTACCCGAGGCGCTTTGTGCGCTTGTTCCGAGCGAGTGAGCGAACCGGTCCGCTTTTGTCGGCGGATTGGCTCGTGGGCTGCACGCTGAATTGGCTCGCGGTGGCCGCAGCCTCGGCGCTGGTCGCACTGAGCCTCTCTCAGAACATCGATGTAGCGCTGCTTGCGGCGGCGGCCGGGGTGCTGGGGCCTATCGCAGGTTTGCTGTCTGTGGTCGCGCCGGCCGGACTTGGCGTGCGAGAAGCCTTCATGGTGGCGCTACTGTCGCCTCAGATGGGCGCCACCGAAGCCTTGGCACTTAGCTTGGTTTCGCGCGCTGTCATGCTCGCGACCGAAGTATCGTTGTGGCTTGTGACGCGCGCCGTGCTCGAGGTGCACAGGCGGGACCGCTGAGCGAAGACTTTGCGAGGGAGCTTGCTCATGACAGTTGAGGGATTCGAGGTCGTGTGTGTAGGGCCCGAGTGGGGCGACGATGCAGCGTTGGAAGCTGTGCTGCACGAGGTTTATGTGGGCGGCGGCTTCACGGCTCCGGAGCTCGCCAAGACCATGTTGCGTGCGCCTGAAGTTCGTATGCGCGGCACATTGATCATCGCGCGCTCGACGAGCCTGCGCGAGCTGCTCGGAATCGTGATGATGGTGGCGCCAGAGGACAAAGGTCGTCGTATCGCAAGGCCCGATGAAGCGGAGATGCATCTGCTTGCAGTACGAGCTGGCAATCGTGGGCGTGGTGTGGGTAGGGCGCTGGTCAATGCGTGCCTCGACGCAGCCACGGAGCGCGGCCTTTCCCGTATGGTGCTGTGGACTCAGCCGTCCATGCACGCGGCGCGGCGGATCTACGAGCAAGCCGGCTTCGTGCGCAATGAGGCGCGAGACATGTCGAACCACGGCAAAACATTTGCGGTGTACGAGCAGTTTTTACGCTCAAGCTAGTCGCTAAAGCCAGGAACCGTGCTCGGGCGCGAACAGCGTGATGCGCTCGCGTAGTTGCTTGGGGCAGCGGCGTGCAATGATGTCGCGGGCTTCGCGTGGTGAGTAGATTTGGCTCGTGTGCATCAGCACGAGATGCTCGTTCTGAAAGGAGTCCGCGCGCTCGACGAGCTCGTCGAGATGGATGTGACAGCCTGCATGGGCGTCTTCGAGCGACTTGCGCTCGTCGTAGAACGTGCACTCGAGAATCAATACCTTGCTCTCGAGCATGGAAGGATTGGTGTCGAGTACGCGCACCAAGGTGTCGGTCGCGTAGCAAACCTCGAGGCGTTCCACTTCGGTGAAGAGCGCCTCGCCTTGGTTTTTGCGCGCGGCGATTTCTTGGCCAGAGAGCGACGAGAACTCGGGCTTCAGCTTGTTCACGCGGCGAAAGAACTGAAAACCCAGCGAAGGCACCGGATGATGCGTGCGAAAAGCGCGCACAAACAGAGTGTTGCTGACGCGCTGCTCGTCGCCTGGGCGCATGGGTACGGTCTCGACTTCGAGCGGAAAGCGCTGCAAGCGACTGGCTGCGGCGAGCATGTGCTTGAGGTCGTCCTCGATGTCGGCCGGTAAGAACAAGCGAGGTGGCTTGGGCTTGTTCATCATGCCGCGCACGCCGAGCAGCCCCAGTAAGCCACCCGCATGGTCCACATGACCGTGGCTCAGAAAGATGTGATCGGCCGCGCAAAAGGCGCGCAGCGGCAAGCCCACGTCGAGCAAGATCGACAGCTCGGGCACTTGCACCGTGGTGTAAACGCCGCCTACTGAGATACCGCGAATCGTCAGCGCACCTGCGCCAATGGAATGGTAACCAGGCTCAAAGGCCACAACGAAACCTCACACGTCGGCGACGAAGCGCTGACGCAGTTCGGGGGTGGGGATGCGGCACATGTCGCTCTTGCCGAACCAGGCGTAGCGCTGCTTTGCGAAGCTGCGGTAGGCCCAGTCGCGCAAAAAGCGCGGCAACACAAGCCCAAGCCAGCACAGCTTCCATAAGCCACCCAAGCGAGAGAGGATGCGCAGGATGGCGCCCGAGTGGCTGTAGGCTCGCTCGCCCTCTACCAGCACCACGGAGTCGAAGCCCGGCGCCTCGAGCTTGTGCTTTGCGAGCAGTGAGCGACCGAGCTCAGACGAGAGCGGTGCAAAGACAAACTTCGCCTGTGGGTCACGATCGATCAGGAACAGCACGAAGGTATTGCACAGGTTGCACACGCCATCGAACAGCACAAGCAGCTTACCCTCGTGTCCCATGGGTAGAGTTTCGCAGGGATGGCCAGGGGATGCCAGCTGGTTACAGCGGGTAGGTTAGGGTGCGGCCTAGTAGCGTCACCATCACGAGTACCAGCGGAAGGAGCGCCAGAAACACGAGAAACGTGTAGCCCATGACGTCGCGCGCGCGCAGTCCGAGCAGGCCCAGGACAGGCAGCATCCAGAAGGGTTGTACGAGATTCGCCACGGCTTCGCCCAAGTCGTACACGGCGACCATGAAGCCCAAGTGCACCTTCAGGTCATGCGCCGCTTGCATCACGTAGGGCGCCTCGATGATCCACTTGGAGCCACCGCTCGGCACGAGAATCCCCAGCGCCGTGGAGTAAATCGCTATCAGTGCGGGGAAGGTCTGGGCAGTCGAGATGCTCACAAACCAGTTGGCGATGAGTGAGTTGAGGTGCGTCTTCGAGACGATGGCCGCGATGCCCGCGTAAAACGGGTACTGCAGGATGATGGCCCAAGCGCCCGGGGTGGCTTCTTTTACGGCGTTCATCAAGCGCGCGGGAGTGCCGTGGGCGAGCACGCCTGTCGCGAGAAAGAACAAGTTGATGATGTTGAAGTTGATGGCCGCGAGCACACTCTTTTGTGCGCTGAAGTAAAAGACGAAGTACGCACACGCGAGCGCGAACAGGAGCAGGTTGAGCAGGCGCGAGTGCTCTAAAAAATCGCCTGCCGTGCCCCGCCTCACGGGAGGTTTGTGTGCACTCGGACCAAGACCAAGCTCTATGCCGAGCGCGGCAGCAGGCTTGGCGCGTGTGCCCACCGGCGTTGCGAAATACAGGATCGCGCACACCACGGGGATCTCGATGGCTACGCTCAAGAAGCTCTGCCAGAGGAAGATGGTGTGCTCGAGCCCCACCACGCCATCGGGGATGACGCCGTTCTTCGAGATGATGGCGCGCACCGCTTCGGGCATGGCGCTGGCTGTTGCCATCTGGAGTGCTGCCGAACCTGAGAGCCCCTGCGCCCACACACTGCCGAGGCCCATGAAGGTGCTGGCGCCAAGTGCACGGTAGTCGACGCTGTGGTTCTTGCGCGCGACCTCCTTGGCCAACATGGCGCTGAAAATCAGGCTAAATCCCCAGTTGACCCAAGACGAAGCCATGCTGAACAGCGCCACCATGGCGACAGCGCTGCGCGGGTTTTGCGGCACGATAGCGAGGCGCTCGATCACACGGTGCACCACCGGTGCCGTTGCGAGCACGTAGCCAGTGATGACGATCAGGGCCATCTGCATCGTGAATGCAGACAATTCCCAGAACCCATTGCCCCACAGCAGCACGACCTGGCTGAAGCTCGCCTCTGTGAAGGCCACAGCCGCGAACACCACGAGGAAGGTCGCTACGAGCGCGAAGATGAACGCGTCGGGGATGAAGCGCTCGGCGAGCGCAGTCAGGCGCGCGGCAAAACGCGTGAGCCTGCCTTGAGCGTCGTCGTCATCGGAGGACGGTGTCTTGAGGGGGCCCGAAGGCCCGAGGGACGACGGCA
>CAZEWA010000238.1:0-8272 GCA_964515685.1 uncultured Polyangiales bacterium
GAGGACCCGTGCAAGCACTCAAGATGCAGGGCAACGAGGCCAAGGTTCTGCGCGAAGGAAATTGAGGCTCCCATCAAGCCCTCATCCTTGGCATCCCAAGCCCTTCGCATTTCCAAGCCTCGTGAGAGGCTTGGAAATGCGTCACGCCAAAATGGTTTTAGGTCATAGGATCGTCACGGTGGCGCTCGCTCCCATAAAGAACTGACCGAATGGGCATGTCAGAAAATCATCATCGAGCTCGCTGCTGCCTATTCCGTCGACTGCTATTGTCAGAATGCCGTTGCAGTTCAGCTGAATCAGCTTATGAAAGGTTGTCCACGGACTGACGGCGGTCACATCAAAGTAAGCCCACATACCGTTAGTATACAAAGACCACTCTACAAACTTGCTCCCCAGCGTCGTCTGTCTACTTTCCGACTCCGTCCCACCTACCTGAACATAAGCTGTCTCGGGGTTCGCAGCCATGACCTTGGCTCTGAGGCCGAGTACGCTTCCAGCAAGGGCAAGGCCCACTACCAAATTCGCGATTTTCGTCATCACGTCTCTCCTTTCAGGAGCGGTCGTAAGACCCGCTCAAGCTCTCGACCGGACGTACCCGCGCACACTGAAATACGGACACAGTACGGACTCGCGGCCTCGCTGGTGCCGAAAGCCACCGTCCGCAGGAGCCCTTAGTCACACCTGTCGACGGCAACCGCTGATACTTGCAACCGGTCCTTGACGAGGATGACCAACACAGCCCTGCAATAGCTCATACCCCAGCGAACTAACGAAGAAGGACGTCAGCCGCGCCTCCGCTGTACTTCAAGATTTGCTCCTTTCCTTCGTCTTCTAGAACAGAATGATCCCGCAAGGAAAATCGGCCTTGATCTGTGCCGTCGGGCGGCTCCGTAAGTCGGTGCAGGCGCTTCCCACGAGTTCGATGGTGCGCGGATCCTTGAGGCGCCAACCATCTTCGCTACTGCAGGGGATCTCTACGCCGTCGACCTCGACCGTGCCTTGGCATTCTGAGCCATCCGTCACGTCACCGTTCAACGTGATCTCGCAGCTAACCGAGTCGCGCAGAATCTTCTCGAAATCGAGCCGCATCTCTGCAGCGTTCATCGGCGTATAGGCTTTTTCTGTTCCGCCTATCCGGGCGAGCTCGTTCTCGAACGCTACCGAGGTGTCTGAAAGCAAGGGGATGCGCAGGATGAACGCTTGGACGCCCTTAGCCACCACGCGGGTCAGCCTTTCTCGCAATAGCTCCTTGGCGCGGTCAGGAACACTCGAGCTGTCGGCCCAACAAAGACTCTCTCCGTGCGTTTTTGCAATGATGAGAATCTCTTTTCCGGATTGCCCTGTCCCCGTGTCGCTGTCCGCCAGGCGCGGCTCGATAAAATCAAGAGCCTTGTAAGTGACCGCACCTCCGGTGCCACCCCAGAGGTCAGACGCTTCAAGAGGATAAAATGCGGCGATGCGCGCCCCATTGTGAAGCTCGGGGTCGAGCGTATGCAAGCTTGGGCACGCTCTATCGAACACCCCCGAATGAAAGACCACGCCGAACCTAACTACAGACTCAAATGTGGGAACCAGGCCTTGGCTTCCAATTAGAATCTCCCGCAAGGCCGTCCAACCTGTAACATTCTCGCCGAATGCTTGCGTGTTAGTAGACGCGAGCAGGCCATGCGTCTCCACAATCAGCCAGACCGTCGTGGGCTTGCGCACGGCTTTCACGTCGGCAGAGGCGCCACATTCTCCTTCGATGCTGCTATCGGCACGATCCGGTCTCTGGTCACCGTCTCCCACAGGTGCTCTGCTGCCGTCGAGGCTACCACCCGCATCCAGGTACACACCGACCTCGCCCCGCACGCCGCCGCCACACGCAGCCACGAGAAGCAGAAGCGATAGGAGCAGGGCGCGCCTGCCCTGAACTGCTCCGGTCCGAACTGCTGGGCGTTGATTCGAGGGGTAGGTTGCGTTTCCCATAACTACAGACTCCCGCTCGCAGGAGGTTCCGTGTCGAATGCGAGCCGCGGCGACCTCCCGTGCAGGAAAGCACGTTAGCAACGGTCCGAATCGCGGTAGCTTTGCGCCGTATAACTAACCGGCCCTGGTCACTTCGATCCGGCCCCTTGAGGTCTATCGCCAGACGTTCGAACAGCATCGTGAATCTGGATGCCTGGAACTCGCCGCTATCGGGATGGCGCCACACGCGCTCAGCCGCACTTCCGCTGCCCTTCAAGATCTGCCCCTTCCCTTCGTCTTCTAGAACAGAATGATCCCGCAAGGAAAATCGGCCTTGATCTGTGCCGTCGGGCGGCTCCGTAAGTCGGTGCAGGCGCTTCCCACGAGTTCGATGGTGCGCGGATCCTTGAGGCGCCAACCATCTTCGCTACTGCAGGGGATCTCTACGCCGTCGACCTCGACCGTGCCTTGGCATTCTGAGCCATCCGTCACGTCACCGTTCAACGTGATCTCGCAGCTAACCGAGTCGCGCAGAATCTTCTCGAAATCGAGCCGCATCTCTGCAGCGTTCATCGGCGTATAGGCTTTTTCTGTTCCGCCTATCCGGGCGAGCTCGTTCTCAAAAGCTACCGAGGTGTCCGTGAGCAATGGGAGGCGCACGACGAACGCCGAAATTTTTTGCGCTACAACGCTCGTCAATCTTTCTCGCACGAGCTGGTTTGCTCGACCCGGAACACTTGAGCTGTCCTCAGCGCAAAGTGACTCGCCCGTCGTTTTGGCAATGATTAGAATCTCGGACGAGCTGTCTTCTGTTGTCGAATCCGTTTGCCCCAAGTGCTGAGCGATAAAGTCTAGTGCTTTGTAAGTTACCGACCCTCCCGTCCCCCCCCAAAAATCGGCGGAATCGCGCAGGTAAATAGCATTGAGTTGCGCACCATTATTGAGTGCAGGCTCGAGGACGCGCAAACTCGGACATATTCTGGTGCTCGATGCCGAATGAAACACCACTCCGAACTTCACCACAGACTCAAATGCTGGTACCAGACCCTGGCTTCCCAAGAGGACCTCGCGCAGAGCTGTCCACGCTGTTACATCCCTCCCAAATGCCTCATCGTTAACATCTGCAATCGCAAGGCTCGTCTCCACAATCAGCCAGACCGTCGCAGGCTTGCGCACGGCTTTCACGTCGGCTGATGCACCACACCTTCCGCCATCCACGTCGAGCCCTGGCGAGGCCCCGCCATCACCGCTTTGCGAGCCAACGTCACCCTCACGATCGCCACCCGCGTCCACGTAGATACCAACTTCGCCCCGGGCCCCTGCTGCGCAGCCCGGTAATAGGCTCAAAGCCGGTAGAAGGTGAACGAACCAACTGGAACATCGCATACCGTCGGATTCCCTCAACTAGCTCTTTCCGTGTGCTCCGCTTGGATCCCAGCCATGAAGTGCCAACTCCATCGTCAGTAAATAACACCCGAAAGTCGCAAGTGATGGAGAACCGCGATTCGCGTCTCGTAGGGGCAAGCATTCTTCTGCGATGGTGATGAGCGCGGTCAGAGCCCGCACAGCGCTCATGCCGAATCTCCTGCTGGCTCTCCTCTGACTCATCGATTTTTTTGCGTCAAGTAGCAGTATCTCGCGTCGCGGTCCCAACCGGGATTTCCTGACACGGAAACGGCACGTCGCGGGAATCTCGGTGTATGCGAACTGCTCGTGATCCCTGTGTAAGGCGCTTCCTTCCCCTTCTGAGCCTTGTCTTCGGCTGCACAGGTGACGCAGCGCGGGGGGAGGTCGGCATCTACGGCCCCCCTGTTGGCACCCGCGACGATGGCGGCAGGTGGCAAAACGACGGCGGAGACTCCTGGTCGGACGCCCAGGGAAGCGGCGGAACGTGCGGTGCCTCGGCCGACGTGAAAGCCGTGCGCAAGCCCACGACGGTCTGGCTGATTGTGGAGACGAACAGCAGCCTCGCCACCCAAAATATCCCCGCCTACGGCCCTGGCATCACGACCTGGACGGTCTTGCGCGAGATTTTGGTGGGGAGCCAGGGCCTGGTTCCTGCGTTCGAATCCGTAGTGAAGTTCGGCGTGATCTTCCACACAGGCACGACGGAGAGGGCTTGCCCAAGCCTTCGCGTCCTCGAGCCCGCCCTCAACAATGGCGCGGCCATCGACTCACTCTATCCCGTCGATGTGCGCGAGTTCTGGAATGGCTCGGGAGGCGCCATCACCTACAAGGCCCTGGAGACAGTCGGGCAATATTTGACGACCAGCGACGATCCCCCAGGAATGGGGGCGCCAACAGCCGTGATCATTGCAAAATCCAGCTCCGAATCTCTTTGCTTGGCCGATTCCTCGAACGACCCGGGCCGACCGAATGAGATGGTGCGAGAAGCACTGGTCCGTCTGGTTGCCCAAGACGTGACGGCTTTTGTTCTGCGGCTCCCGTCAGAGTGGGACACTGTTCCCGTCTTCGAGGACGAGCTTGCGCGAATCGGCGGAACCGGAAAGGCCTACACACCACTAAATACGGCCCAAATTCAGCTCGATTTCGAGAAGATTCTGCGCGACTCGGTGAGCTGTGAGGTCGCGTTGAACGGTGAAGTGATGGATGGCTCGGAATGCGAAGGTACCGTCGAGGTCGACGGCGTCGCGATTCCCTGCGGCAATGACGATGGTTGGCGCCTCAAGGACCCGCGCACCCTCGAATTTGTCGGCAGTGCTTGCACGAATTTGCGTAGCCGGCCTACCGCACAAATCAAGGCAGACTTCCCCTGCGGCGTCATTGTGTTCTAGACCCTCCCACCTGCGACATGAGCGTGCGGACCGCTCCCGCAGTGCAGCAGCAGTCGATCATCTCGGACGTTTCCGGCTAAACCATACACCCTTAATCGGCCCACCGCTTGGTACATGCCCGATCGCAAGCACCGGATAGCGTAGCGTCTGGTCTCTACGTTACGAAACTATTGTTCAATGGGGGTGCGCGTGTCGAGACAGGCCTGACACTATCGACGTTGCTCGATGTCCTCAGAAATTCTGCAACCGCATAGTAAGTTGTATGAGCTACTGAGCCTACCCCAAGAGTCGTGCGATTTCTCTAACATCTTCTAGCGCTGGCTCGTTCAGCGGTTCGCTCCCTGTTCCATGACACCGCTGCGCCCATGCACCAGGAGGTGATGAGATGCTGCGTCGTCCGAACTGGCGGTCGACGGGGCCATGAGCAGTGCGGACTCGAGATCGACCTTCGGAATGTGGACCCGCTTGCCCACAGGCGGCACCTCGAACGGAACGTAGTCGTGAACGCCCCACTGCATGAAGGTCACTTGCTCTCCATCAAGCGACGCCTGAAATCTCGCAGCTATCTCCGCAGGGCGACCATCTGCGGTGACTTCAGTGATCTCGATCGTCAGCTCGCTGAGCTCGATGCGCTCGCCGCGCCGAAAAGGATGCGCTCGACTGCGAAAGAGCCACTGTGCATCGTTGCTCAGGAAGCCCCCCTCTGGACGAATCGTGACGGTGTGGCGGTCCACGCGCTCCAGATCGAAGGCATTGAGGCCAGTCGTAAGCCAACGAAAGTATCGAGGACGCGGGAGATTTTTCGCCTCGCGATAGAGAGGGAAGTACCCGGCGAAGGGTTCAGCGGGAGGATTCAGGAGAACTAGCGTCTTCGTCGCGGTCAGCGCAGCAGCAGGGATGCTCTCCGCTGAGTGCGCGATCATATTCCCCATCAAATTGATGCCCTTTGTGCGAATCGGCAGCAAAAGAGGAGCGAGCACGAGGTGCACAAGGGCAAGACCGTAGACGAGTACGCGCTGCATGCGATGGACCACGAAGTCGCTTCGTTCCAGGAACGAGAACAGCAACGTGCCGACAATCGCGGCACCTCCGACTCCCGTCGCAGTCAGCAAGCGGTCCGAGGGACTAACACTGCACACGGGCAATGTCGAAAACAAGGTACCCGCACACCAGAATCTCAGCCGCGTGTCAACAAGGAGTGGCCGTATAAGGCGCGCTAGTCCCGCTAGAACCAATAGGCCAACGAGAGGAACCACCACCCGAAGGGCTGGCGCAAACACGGCATACCCATCCCAGAGGTCTGCAAATGGCACCGCAAACTGCGCGAGCAAGAGCACCGGCAAACGCAGGAGGATGTTCTGCGAGAACGCTATAGGATCGCGACCTGGGTCGATGTAGAAATCCGAGCCGGATGCCCCATATCCGAGCATCACATAAGCGAGACGCCACGCCACAATCACAGCCAAGTATGGAGCCAAACTGCGTATCCTGGAATATCGCGACGCCGGATCTCGGAACAATGCATAGGCCACCAAATAGCCAAAGACTTGCAGGGCAGCCTCCCCTGCAAGCAAAGCGACACAAAGCGCTCCCGCGCCGATCCATGCGTGTCGCGTTTTGTGCTGAGAGCGCCAGGCATGATGAGAAAGCAGCGCCAAAAACCCGAAGGTGAGCGCGATCAACGCGTTGCGGTTGGAAATCCAGCCTACCGTCATGGCTCGGGCATCGTCGACCGCATAGAGAAGGAACGCGAGCCCAGCAGCGCCCACGGTAGTGCCATGCTCACGATGCAATCGCCACACGACAAGGAGCAGCGCAGCGAACCAAGCCATGCTGTGAAGATGCATGACTACGGGTTGGTCGGGCCAGAGGGTGTGGTCGATCCAGTGGCTCAGCGATGTGATGGGACGCAGAAAGGAGAGTACGACCTGTCGATCGCTCCACCACGGGAGAACCCCCTCTTCCATCAACAAGAGGTTCGTGGACGAATCCTTCGCGAACGAGAAGATGTCCCAAGGCGCTCGCTTCACCCCTTGTATCCCAGGGCTGTCACGTAGCGCGAGAGAGTGAAAATGATCGTCGGCGGTCTGTTCCAGGTTGATCGCTGTACTCGTGAGGAGCATCGCGAGCACCACCGCCATCCATTTCAATCTGCGGCTTTCAAGCAACTGCCTAGCGCCCAGGGTGAACGC
This sequence comes from uncultured Polyangiales bacterium, assembly GCA_964515685.1. Taxonomy (GTDB): domain Bacteria; phylum Myxococcota_A; class Polyangia; order Polyangiales; family DASUME01; genus DASUME01. The sequence goes on from CAZEWA010000238.1 coordinate 6,935, forward strand.
AAAAGGTCGCGGCGAGGATGGTAGAGCAACTCCGTACGCATCACCCCTTGGCACCTCGCCTCTTGGTGCGTCTGCTTTCTCGAGCCTGTCCGGGCTTGCCTTTTTTCTGGCTCCAGGTCGCTCTCTCTCAAGGGTCTCTGACAACCGCGCGGTCATGAAAGGCTACTCCCTACGTTACGAGCCCCTTCCTTGTATGTCCGACCGTAAAGAATTCCGTCTCGCGACCGTCACCATTGGAGGAAAATCAGAAAACCTGGCGTCATATTTTTTTGAGGACACGGATCGAAGAAATGGCGGGCATCCTTGGATATGGAAATCTGGTTACCCGCATGGTCGACTTTCCTGGTTTACCTCTTGGTCATCCCCTGCGTGACCATCCCTACGGGACTCATCCTTTCGGCCTGCGAAGACAGGTAACGAACACTCTCTCCATCAAAGAATCGACAACGCACGCCCCACAGCGCATGGAACAGACGGTCTACTCTAGACCTTCTTCACGGAGGGCATCCCGGAGACACGCTCGTGCGCGGCGCAATCGACTGGCCACCGTTCCCGGAGGCACGCCCAACCGTTGTGCTATCTGATCGCGCGCAAGTTGACCCCAGTAAGCCAAAACCAAAACGGACTGCAAGTCTGGGTCGAGTTTGGACAATGCGTCGTTCAGCGCGGACTCCATGCGTTCCGTGGAGCCCGTCCCTAGATGCTCCTCTGCTTCACGTGGCGGTGATTCGTCGTCCTGAACGAGCGTATAAAGGGTTCTCTCTCGGGCAATCTCGCGGTATCGCGCGTGTAGAAGATTGCGAGCAATCTGGAGCAAAAAAGTTCCGTACTGAGCCTCTCCCCGGAAGCGTCCCCGAGCTTCCAGGCCTGCGAGCATCGTCTGCTGGACAAGATCGTCCACTTCGCCGCGGAGCCATTTTTGAAAGAAGCGGCGAACAGGGCCCGCATGATCCTGCACAGCTAGCTTCATAAGCCACGAACCGTAAGTGCCTGTACACTCGCCGCATCGTCTTCTCGGGATCTAGACATCAGAAACTCAATTACTCAGACATCGCAACATCGCAACGCAATTTATCTGTCATCACCCCTCCATCACCTCACACTTCAAGCAGACCACTTACGCATTAAAAGACGCATCTTACCCACCACAACTTTCCCACTCGAAGTGGACTCACGACACCCACGCAACGGACTGACTGCCACCTCGTTCGGTTCTCAGACGCTGAGTGACTCCCGGGCGTGGCTCTTTCCGTGTCACCTTCGTAGGTGAGTCACGATTTTTTTCGATCCTGTACCGCAGGTCGATGTCAAAGCCGCTTGCAGCAGGCATTCGAAAAA
>CAZEWA010000239.1:0-8264 GCA_964515685.1 uncultured Polyangiales bacterium
CACATCGATGCCGGTAAGACGACCACGACCGAGCGCATCCTCTTCTACACGGGCGTCAACTACAAGGTTGGCGAGGTTCACGACGGCGCCGCCACCATGGACTACATGGTGCAAGAGCAGGAGCGTGGCATCACGATCACCTCCGCGGCGCCATCGTGAACCTCGCCAACCTTGTAGTTGACGCCTGTGTAGAAGAGGATGCGCTCGGTCGTGGTCGTCTTACCGGCATCGATGTGCGCCATGATTCCGATATTTCGGTTGCATTCGAGAGGTAAAGACACGACTGAGGACTCCTTTCTAGGGCTGCGGTGCGAGGTTGAGACTACGGGGCGCCGGAAACACAGAAACCCTCCCCGAGCCCGGCGACCACCCTTGGGTCGCACTCTAGTCGGAGAGGGCTTCGGAAACGTCTACTAGAATGGGGCCTTACTAGGCCCACTGTTCGCTCTCGGTTCGGCTGAGAGCAGCCCGACGGTTCCGTCTATGTGATCGTTGCCATGTAGCGGTTCAGATCTCCGTAAAAACAAGGTGCAGGAAGCGACGAACCGCTTACCAGCGGTAGTGGGCGTACGCCTTGTTGGCGTCGGCCATCTTGTGCGTGTCGTCCTTCTTCTTGACCGCGTTGCCACGGCCCTGAGCAGCTTCGACAAGCTCGGCTGCCAGACGCTCGGTCATGGTCTTTTCACCACGAGCGCGGGCGTAGTTGTTGATCCAGCGCATGGCCAGAGCAACGCGACGCTCGGGACGAACCTCGACGGGCACCTGGTAGGTGGCACCACCGACGCGGCGGCTCTTGACCTCTACGCGGGGCTTGACGGAGTCAAGCGCCTTGCGGAAGACCTCAAGCGGGTCCTCCTTGTAGCGGCTCGCGATGACATCGAAGGCGCCGTAGACGATGCCTTCGGCAGTCGACTTCTTGCCCTGGATCATCACGACGTTGGTGAACTTGGCGACCATCCGATCCCGGAATTTCGGGTCGGGCGTGATCTTGCGCTTAGGAACTTCGCGGCGACGCGGCATGACCTAATACCTTCACTTCTTCGGGCGCTTGACGCCGTACTTGGAGCGACCCTGCTGGCGGCTCGCTTTGTTCGTGTTGGACGGGCCCGCAGCGCCCGAGGCATCGAGCGCACCGCGCACGACGTGATAGCGAACACCGGGAAGGTCCTTCACACGGCCGCCACGGATGAGCACAACGGAGTGCTCCTGGAGGTTGTGGCCTTCACCCGGGATGTAGGTGGTGACTTCGATGCCGTTACTGAGACGAACGCGAGCCACCTTGCGAAGAGCCGAGTTCGGCTTCTTGGGCGTGGTGGTGTACACGCGAACACAAACGCCACGCTTCTGGGGCGAGTTCTGAAGAGCAGGCGAGTCGGTCTTGGACCTACGTGCCTTGCGCCCGTGGCGCACTAGCTGGTTAATGGTCGGCATCGTTCCTCAGTCGATTCGAATCTGTCGAATCTTTGCGAATCGCGCGCACACACGCGGCGCACCCCGGCTCGGGGAGGCGGAAGATTAGCGATAGGGTGCCCTCTGTCAAGCAACGAGCGGATCACAAATGCTCGTTTCGCCTCAAATGGAAGGCTTTTTGCGCATGTTCAAAAGCGTAAGACTGTGGCGCCAGGCGATCCCGGAGCCTGGCGCGTCTGCTCTCGGAGCCAACGATCGAGATCTGGCGGGAGCTTTCGCGGCTGGGTTTGGACGCGTTCTGGGACGAAGCGCACGTGGGCGTCGATGATGCCGATGAGCGCTAGCGCTATGAAAACGCTGAACGAGGTGACGTTGGCCGTGCGCCATGCGGCTTCACCTGCGCCGGGGCGACTGTCTGCCAGTCTCTCGTAGGCGATGTAGCTCGTAATGCTGGTTGTAGCGGCCAGCCCTTCGAGGATTCCGAGGGCCACGCCCAAGCCTCGGTCGCCATTTTGGAACTGGCCGACACCGAACGGGACACTCGCGATCCAGCGGCTATTGCGCTCGCGAATCTCAGACGTGCTCGCAAGCTCCCGTAATCGGGCAAGATTCTCGGTCCGGCGCCGCTCCGCCTCCACCAGGGCTTCTTGCATGCGCAGCTTGGTCTCTTCTTCGAGACGCCTGCGCTCGGCCTGCTCTTCCCGCTGGGCGCGCTTGACCTGCTCGAACTGGAGCAGCACCTCGGTGGGAAAGGCGAGCGGATCGAGCGTGTAGGCTGGCTCCTGCTGCAGCAGCCATCGAAATTGGGTGCGGGCCTCGGCCTCAGCGCCCATGAACAAGAGGCTTGCGGCGAGGTACTTCCGGGACTCCAGAACGAGCAGGCGATCGGTGAGGCGCGGCGGATCGGTCCCTACCAGCAACCGGAAAGAGTCGACCGCGCGGCCGTAGCTCTGCTGCTCGTACAGGGAGCGCGCGGCTTCAAAGTCGCTCAGATCGTCGGCATGGACGCGGCCGGCACCCGGCAGGAACAGCGTACACAAGACGACCGTGAGCAGAATAACTGCGCGAAGAAGCCGAAATGCCGTGTCAGGGAGCTGCACTGGGTTTGAGAGCCACATCGAGCTGCGTGACCTGCCCCGCACGCAGCTGAATGGTACCTGTATAGGCCTCGTGACCGGGAGCTGTCACGGAAATCCGCCGTCGCTCAATGTAGGCCCGCTCGACAGGTACGTTGATGAGGCTCCGCGTGCGTCCAACCGCTGCTCCGTCGTCGATTTCGACGTCGGCGGGTACGGCGCTCACCACATAGACGCGAGCCGGGCGGAACGGGAGTTTGACCGAGACGACGCTCTCGCCTGGACCCGCGGGCACGTCCAGCTCGATGACTCGCTCTTCGCAGCAGTCGTGGGCGCCGATGAATTTGAACGTGTGGTGTCCGGCCGGCAGATCGACCATGCGAAAAGACGGGCCGAAGTGGCGTGGCGTATCCCCATTGACGCTGATCCGCACGTTGGCGGGATCGGGGTCGAACCGAACCGTGCGCGGACCGGCTTCGAGGCTACCTGTGGCAGTTGGGCGCTCCCGTGGGGGTCGCGGACGCCGCGAATCGTTGGTTGGGGGCGGAACGAGCGGGGCGTTCTCGCTGGAATCGGGGTCGACGGCCGGGGTCGCAGGCGGCGCAGACTCTGGAACGGCATTGTCTGAAAGCGACCCAGCCTGGTCCGAGAGTGCAGCAGTCGGGCTTCCATTTTCGACACCTGGCAGCAGTACATTCCGCGCGGCATCCGATTGGGGCACGAAGGCCACGCAAAGCCCCGCCACCAGCGTGGCGAGCGCAGCCCCTAAGACTACCCGAGTGAGCAGGCGCTTTTTGGCAGCCTGATCGAGCGCTCGGAGCAGGCGCAGGGCCTCAGGGTGCCCGTCCTTGAGTGCAAGCACCCGATCGAGGAGGACGATCGCTCGGGCGCGGTTTCGCGCCGACACAGCCTCCTGCGCGCGACGGAGCAAGGCCCCGCATACGTGTTCGCCCAGCCGCTCCGCTTCGGCCTGCGGGTCGCGCAGGTAGAGGGCCAGCGCGTCGTGGGAGCGCTCGATTCCAAGGTCGTTGAGGTACGCCTCGAGATCGGTCGCGAGGTGCTCGGCGCTTGGATAGCGGTCGGCCGGCGCCTTTGCGAGACAGCGCAGGATCACTGCACGCAGATCGCCACCGATCGAGGGGCGCAGGAGCAAGGGATCGGTGGGCGAGCAGTCGACGACACGCTTGAGCACTTGGTGCGGGTTTTTGCCGCTGAAGGGCAGTGTCCCTGTCGAGAGCCAGTACAGGATGGTGCCGACCGCAAAGATATCGCTGCGCGCATCGGTTTCACCCCCCTCGACTTGCTCCGGCGCCATGTGGGCCGGGGAGCCGAGCAGCTGCCCCGTCGCCGTCATCGCCGACATACTCGGATCGAGCATATCGGCGATACCGAAGTCGGTGAGCTTTACGACGCGAGCCTCATGCAAGAGGACGTTCTCGGGTTTGACGTCGCGGTGAACGATGCCCTCGGCATGCGCAGCGGACAGCGCGCGCGAAAGCTCTACACCGATGCAGGCGACGATCTCGGCAGGCACCTCGCCGACCGACTCGAAGAAGCCTTTCAGCGTGGGGCCTGTGAGCAGCTCCGTGGCGATGTATGCGACCTGGGAGTCGTGTCCGCTGTAGTCGTAAATCTCGAGGATCGAGGGATGCTTGAGCCGTGCAACCGCCCTAGCCTCGCGAGCGAAGCGCGCCCGAGCCTGCTCTGTTCCGCGCAGGTGCGGGTGCATGACCTTGATCGCCACGAGCCGGTCGAGCCGTGAATCGCGCGCACGATAGACCGTAGCCATGCCTCCATGGCCAATCTCATGTTCGATCTCGTAGCGTTCGATGCGAGGAATCACGGCGTTTCAGTGAGAGAGTGTAGCCCGCCTGAGCCCTCCCTTTACACGAGTTAGGGACGTAGGTACATCCCGAGCGTGGTTGTCGTTCCGTGCACGCTTGGTCTTTCGCCTGTCTCGGCTGCCCTACGCCTGTGCAGCGAGCCGGGATTTGCCTGGTTAGATGGTGGCCTAACTCACGGTCGGGAGGGTAGGTTTTCTTTCCTGGCAGCCAGCCCGGTCGCAGTCGTGGAGCGGCGCTTTGGCGCCCCCGACCCGCTCGACGCGCTGGCGTCGCTCCTACCTGAAGCCGACGAACCACACTCGCCCTCCGCTCGCAGCGACGATGTCGACATCGCTCAAGAGGACGTGCCGCGCTGGATTGGGCATATCTCCTACGACGCCGCTTACAGTGGCGAGCTTCAAGGTCGGCTTCCTCGAAACAGAGCGATTCCTTGCTTACGTTTTGCGCGCTACGCAGCCCTGTTCGCCTACGACCACGAGCGCGAACGCGGGTTCATCGTCGGCGACGACCGAGCTGCCTGCCTGACATTGGCCCGTAAGCTCGAGCGCGCAGAGGCGAAAGCGTCGGAGCACAGCTTCGAGACGGGACTCGTAGGCGCAGAACTCGCGAGCACGCACGAGCAGAGGATACGCAGTGCACTGAACCGCATCGTCGAAGGCGACGTGTACGAGGTCAACCTGGCACGTCATTACCAATGCGCGTTTAGCGGCAGCGCTCTGGGGCTGTTTCTGCGCATGCGTGAACTCAGCCCGGTGCCCTTTGGCTACTTTGTCGAAGCCTCCGATCACGCTGTACTCGGGCGCAGCATGGAGCGCTTTTTACGCTTTCGCAGTCGCGACCGCGCGCTGTGGACGTCACCCATCAAAGGCACCGTGGCGCAAGGCAGCGATCGGGCGAGCGAAGCCGAGCAGCTGCGCTCGGACCCGAAAGAACACGCCGAGCACGCGATGGTGGTGGACCTGATGCGCAACGACCTGAGCCGTGTTTCCGCGGTCGGCAGCGTTGTGGTGCGCGATCTGATGGAAGTCCTGCCCTTTGCAGGGCTCGCGCATCTGGTGAGTACGGTCGAGGCGCGCGCGTTACCCCAGCTCAGCCTCACCGACATTCTGCGCGGCACCTTTCCTCCGGGCAGCGTCACGGGCGCACCCAAACGCAGCGCGATGCAGATCATCGAGGCGCTCGAAGCCCATGCGCGGGGCATCTACACAGGCGCAGTCGGGTTCATCGACCGCACGGGTGGCTTTTCTTTCGCCGTCGCCATACGCACCGCCGTAGTGCACGGCGGGCAGGCTGAGTATTTCGCGGGCGGGGGCATCGTGATCAAGAGCGACGCGGGCCGCGAGACGCTCGAAACGGACCTGAAAGCTCAGGTGTTTTTGAAAGCCCTGCAGGCCTCAGCCAGCGGTTCGCTCCCCCAAACGCCCAAGTAGCACGAAGATTTCGCGATTCCCCTCGGGGCCAGGAAGCTGACAATCCACATGCTCCCGCTCGTGAAAAGACAACGCCTCGGCCGCTGCAACCACCTGCCCCAGCGCGGCGTGGCGCAACGCATCGCTGCTCACGACGCCGCGTTTTCCGACGTCGCTCGGGCCGACCTCGAACTGCGGCTTCACAAGCGCAAGTAGCTGCCCCTCGGGGTGTAGCAGCGTAGCGATGGCTGGAAGCAGCTTGGTGAGACTGATGAACGATGCGTCGACGACAACCAGATCCACCAGCTCGGGCAGGGCGCAGGGCTCCAAATGGCGGGCGTTGACGCCTTCCATGGATCTCACGCGCGGATCGCCGGCCAAGCTAGGATGGAGCTGCCCGTGCCCGACATCGATCGCGTAGGCGCGCAGGGCTCCGTGGCGCAGCAGACAGTCGGTGAAGCCGCCCGTGGACGCGCCGACGTCGGCCACCACGAGCCCCTGCGGGTTCACACGCAGGTCGCGCAGCGCCCCCTCGAGCTTGAGTCCACCTCGTGAGACATAGGGGTGATCGGGCTCGACCTCGATGGGCGCCGAGGCCGGCACGAAGTCGCTCGGCTTTCGCACGACGCTTCCCCCGATCGAGACCTTGCCCGCTTCGATGAGCGCACGGGCCCGTGTGCGGGAGGGCGCAAGCCCCCGATCCACCAACATACGGTCGATTCGCTCACGGGACACGCGCTGCTTCAGAACGGGATGTCGTCGTCGCTGCCGGGACCGGGCTCGTAGCCGCCACCACCGCCACCCTCGTAACCACCGCCGCCGCCGCCCTCGTAACCGCCGCCCGCAGCGCCACCACCGCCGTAACCACCGCCACCGCCCGCAGCGCCACCACCGCCGTAGCCACCGCCACTGCGTGCGCCACCAGCGCCAGCGCCTCCACCACTGCCCACTAGACCGATGTTCTGGGCGTTGATCTCCGTGGCGTAACGCTTGTTGCCGTCTTTGTCGTCCCAGCTACGCGTCTGGATGCGGCCTTCGACCCAGATGGTGCGGCCCTTCGACAAGATCTTGTTGAGCGCTTCGGCGCGCTTGCCCCACACCGTGACCGTGTGCCACTCGGTGCGCTCTTGGCGCTCCCCGGTCTTCCCCATATACGATTCGGTGGTCGCCAAGCGGATGCGCAACACGGCCTGACCGCCCTGCGTGAACTTGAGCTCCGGGTCCATCCCCAGATTGCCTATCAAAATCGCCCGATTGAGACCTTCCGCCATGGTGCCCTCTTCCTCGTATGAGCTTGCAGGGGCAGTCATGTCTCCCCTGCACAGACGAGCAACATATCACGCGCAGAAACCCGGGCGAGCCTCGCGGCGCGGGCGACCGGGGTGAGATTTGGCTTCCCGGTTACGGCTGGTTCGTCTCGGTCACAGCTCAAGCACTTCGGTCCGCGAAATACTTAGAAGGTGTTCCAAGAAGTAACCCGGATCGGCGTTGAGGCGGCCTACTTCTTGTGGAACACCTTCTTAGGTTCGCTGTGCGCTCTTGCCGGATTTCTGGCTCAGGCTCTCTTCATCGCGCAGCACCAGGGCGAGTTCGGTCACGATCTCTTCCATGCGCTCAGCCTTGTATTCAGGCCCGATTTCGCCCTGCGCATGCTCGTCGGTCACAACCTTGGCCTGTGCGAGCAGGCCGTGCTTTTGCGCCTCGAGCGTGTTCTTTCGGTCTTCCGAATCGCTCCCACCCTGAAAAGCGCGAGAAAGACCGAACAACACCGCAAAGATGGCGAGACCAGACGCAATCCAACGTCCTGGGCCTGGCCCCGGAATTCCGTCGAGCTTGATGCTGAACGTCTCGAGCTTTGGCTCGTTGGGCGTGCGCTGAATCTGCGTGAACAAGAGCTGCTTGCCCTCGTCCTGCACCCGCTCCGCCGCGGGGAACTCGCTGGCACGCATGCTCAATCCTTCTGGAGCTTCGCTGATGATGCGGTAGCTGAAGGTGCGGAAAGGCAGCGTTACAGGAATCTTGGCGCTCGCACCTGCACGCGGGAGATCGAAGCTCCACGCCAAGGTCACAGAGCCCGGCGGCAACGAGCCTCGCAAGCGAAAGCCCGTGTCGGCCACGACCTCACCGCGCTGGTCGGTCATCTGATCCTGCCAATTGAAGGCCGTGAAGCCCTCTGGTAGCGGCACCAAAACGCCTTCCTTGGGCAACACAAAGACGTTCTCCCCAGCATTGGCGAGGCGCGACTGCTGCGTGATGTGCAGGCGATCGTCGCGCAGCTCAACTACGGTTTGGCCGATAACCTGGAACACCATGCTGTCGTTCTGCGTGGTCGCGCGCAACGGGACACGCACCCGATAGCCGCTCTCTTCAGGCAGACGAAATGGCGTCGTGCTGAACTTCGCGTCGCCGTAGAGCACGTTCACCCGGTACGCCTGCTGCGTCCCGATCGCGAGCCCTTCGAACCTGTAGTGCCCGTCCGCTGCGGTCTTGGCGCGTTGTTCGGTGCGGGTTCCCATGCTCGCCAT
>CAZEWA010000240.1:0-8215 GCA_964515685.1 uncultured Polyangiales bacterium
GCGCTGTAGCGGAGGTAGGGCGCGAATGGACGCTCACGCTGGGCACCCGCGAGGGCATCCGCAAACGCCGCGACGCTCTGATAGCGGTCGCTCGGACTGCGCTCCAGGGCCTTCATTACCACTCGCTCGCGCGCGCCACGTAGATCGGGCCGGTAGCGTGAAAGAGGCGTGGGCCGCTCGCAGGCGATGAGCGCAGCAAAGTCCGCAGCGTTGCGCGCGACGTAAGGCCGATGCTGCGAGAGCATCTCGTACAACACGACGCCCAGCGCATAGACGTCGGTGCGTGCGTCGAGGTCTCCTCCGGCGCGCAGCTGTTCGAGCGGCATGTACGCGGGCGTGCCCAGGATGGCTCCGGTTTTGGTCAGCGAAGCATGCTCTTCGAGCGAGTCAGGGGAACTGAGACGGGAGATGCCAAAATCTAGGATGGTGGCTCGTATGCTGCCGTCAGACTGCTTGGCGAGTAAGACGTTGTCAGGCTTCAAGTCGCGGTGGACCACACCGCAGCGATGTGCCTCGCTCACGCCCGCCGTGATCGGCAAGAATACTTGCAGGGCCTCGTCCCATTGGAAGGTCGCGCGCTCGATGCGTGCACGTAGGGTTTCACCCTCCAGATGCTCCATCACAAAGAACGGACCGGTCGGCGATGTGCCCGCGTCGTAGATGTCGACGACATTCGGATGCCGGATCCGCCCCGCGGAGTGCGCCTCGCGCGCAAAGCGCTCAAGCCTTACGTCTTGCTCACTGGCTGAACGATAGCTCGCGTCGAATCGAAGCCATTTGAGCGCCACGCGACGATGCGTTTTCAGGTGAGTTGCGACGAAAACAATGCCCATGCCTCCCTCGCCGAGGACTCCTTCGACCCGATAGCGGCCATCCACAAGTTCTCCCACGCTAGGCGGTTTGCCCACGTCGGATAGGTTTTCGGCCGTCAGGGAGTCTTTGAGTGGAGCGGGGAGTTGCGCACGCAGCGCTCCGCCGAGCGCGGGACGTGGAGCTGCCGCAAGCGCTTCCAAGATCACGTTGAGCTCACGGTCTTCGTGTGAATCGTCTTCGACTATGTCTGACTCGTCGTGCATAGGAGCGGGAGGACTCCGACTCAGTTGGCCTTTTTGCAGAAACTCACGCTGCGGCATTTGTTACAGTGGCAGCTCTGGAGAGTATGCCCTTGGCGACGAGTTTGTCACAGCAGGAAGCGTTGATTGTGGCTGCGCTGACAGCGCGCGATTCAGAGCAGGCCGCCATTCTTACTCTCAAGACATACGGTCCCGAGATTCTTGGGTTTCTCATCGCACAATTGCGGAGTGACCAGCACGCGGACGACGTGTTCTCGATGTTCGCGGAGGACCTTTGGTGTGCACTGCCGGACTTGACCTTGCGCTCGTCCATGCGCGCCTACGCCTACGCATTGGCGCGCAATGCAAAGCACAGGTTTCTCAGCCGGGACTTACGCAAGCAACGCCGCGCGCTGCCCCTCTCAGGTGCAGAGCGCGTGGCAGAGCTTGTGGCCGAGGTTCGGACCAAGACTGCAACCTACGTTGCGACGGACAGCAAACAAAAGTTGGCGGCCCTGCGAGACCGCCTATCGTCTGACGAACAAGCTCTGCTGACGCTGCGTATCGATCGCGGGCTCGGATGGCTTGAAATCGCCGAGATATTCGGCGATTTAGACGATTCGAAGCGCGCTCCTGCACGCTACAGGAAGCGCTTTCAACAGCTCAAAGACAAGCTCGCCCTGTGGGCACGCGAGTCGGGTCTCGTGACGGGCGAGGCAGACTGAAGTCCCACGGGGTTGGACGCTCAGAAACGTCCGCTGACTGAAACGGATCCGAACCCGACTTCCACGCGCGGCTCGTTGTCGTTGCGAGGCGTCGCGCGCTTGAAGCGCATTCCGGCCGCTACGAGCGTGGTGACGAGACCGGCACCACCGACTGCAGCGGCGGCGATGCCAAGCCCTTCAATGTTTTTCTCGCGGTACAGGCGCGTCGCTCTCGCCTGCGAGCAAGCGCCGCCGTCGCGGTCTTCGCAGCGAGCTTTGAGGTTGTTCAAGCGAAAGTACGCCGTTCCGTAAATGGCTGCACCGCTCACGATAAGGGTGGCACCGGTCGCCCAGAGCAGCCGCTCCAGGCGTTGTTCCGTGGTGACGGTGGCGAGAGGCGTGCGTTCTGGGGCAGGCGCCGATGAATAGCGCTCTATGACCGTGGGGGCGGGCGGACGAGCGAGCACGAGTTGAATCGTTCGTGCGTCGCCTGCAGTGACGTCCAGAATGAGCTCGTAGTCGGCGCGCTGCGGGGCCTTGGCCGAGATGGTGTGGCGACCTGGTGTGAGTACCACTTCTCCGGGGGCATAGAATTCCGGTTCGCGTCGATTGATAAGGAAGTGCCCTCCGGTTGGCTCCAGGCTGATCTTAAGGCGACCGACTTGGCCCCAGGCGTGCGTCAGGAGTTCTTCCACGCTGACGCGCAAATCCTGGGGCAATGGCTTTTCGCTGGCCTGTAAGGAAGCGTCTAAGTAGCGGATCGAGTCGAGGTGCCTGCCCTGGGCAAAGGCGACGATGCCCAGGCCGCGCAAGGTTCTCGCACTCGGCTCGATCCCATGTGCGCGTTCCATGAAGATTCGCGCTTGTCCGTAGTCGCCGCGCGCGTGTGCCTCGAGAGCTTCGGAGAGCGCCGCTTCGTACTCTGCGTACGATGCCTCAGGGGCCTGATTACTTGTAGAAGTGGGGCCGCCCTCGGTTCGCGGACTCGCAGCCTGCTCCGCGGCTGCCGAGGCGTCTAAAGGGATATCTTGCGCCGATGCCGGTCCAGAGCAGAGACCGCACAACACGCTGCCAAGCACGACGAGCCAACGTTTTGTCTTCATGGCATTCCTGGTCAATCTTGATGGGAGAGACCGCAGCCCCGGTATGTGAGGGCGAAAGTGCAAGGGAGTGCTAGGGCATGTGCCGTGGACCTGGGAGAAGCTAGGAAACTACAGCACAAGCGACGCATGGCTTTCATGCCTTGGTTGTATTTCGACGCGCCGCCGCATGTGCGCGCATGGGCCGAACCCTGGCAGCAAGCTGTGCATACCCAGCTTGCGAGTTTAGAGCGGGTCGTACTCGATCCCACGTGTTTCGTTGCAGAAGAAAGCGCCATTTTCGCCGAACCGAATCGCGATGTGCGGGTGGGCGCCCTTGCTTGTGTGGCGGCACACGCTTTCTTGCACGGGCCCATCACCCTTGAAGCGCATGTCAGCGTGAATCCCTACGCCACGTTGGATGGTGGACGTGCGGGCATCGTGATCGGCGAGGGCTCGCGCATCGCCACGCGCGCGAGCCTCTTCGCGTTCGATCACGGCATGGCGCCTGATGAGTCCATACGCGCTCAGGCGGTGCGCTCGCAGGGCATCGTGGTGGGCAGGGATGTTTGGATCGGCGCCCAGGCGACTATCACAGACGGAGTGCGCATCAGCGATCACGCGGTGGTGGCTGCTGGAGCGGTTGTCACGCGCGACGTGATGGAGTTTCAGGTGGTGGGTGGAGTGCCAGCACGCCCGATCGGGGACCGTCGCAGCTGGTCCGGGCAGCTGCCCCTAAAATAGCGTGTTTTCTGCGTCCGCCGCGTCAGTTTTTGCATCGCCACGGTCGACTGTGATGGCCACACTCCGCACCTCGAAGTTCGCCCCCTCGTCGGCATCGGGCGTGCCGTCGGCGAGGTTCGTCACGGAGATAAGCACGCTTCGCGTATTTTTCGGCAAGGTGACGCTGAGATAGCTGTCTGGGGTCTTGCGTGCCGGGGCTCCCATGCGTGTGAGTACTTGCAGTTCGCTGTCCAAGGTGGTCACGGACAGGCTCCAGCGCGCGCCGTATTCACCACGCGACCAGACGCGGATGCGGTCGCCGTCTAGAAGCTGCGTGTCGATTTCCACGAGCAAGTGCGCGCTGCCGAGGGGCTCGATAGGTAACGCTGGGGGAAGATACCGCGGTAGTTTGCTCCAGCTCAGACGCGTCCAGGGCGGCTTGGCGCGTGGCACGCGCTCGGGCTCTGCAGTCTTTGTAGCGCGCAGCCACTCCACGGCTTCTTGCTCGGCGAGCTCCGCAGCGATGTTTTCGAGCAGCTGGTGGTCCGCCGAGAGCGTCGCGGCCATCGCTTCGAATAGGTCGGGACTCGCCCGCAGGCCCACGCCCTCCCAGGTGCGTTGGCGCGCGAACTGCCACATGTCGCGCAAGAACGTGCTCGTACCTGCATCCAGTCGGCTTCCAAGGCGCATAAGCCACGCAGCTCCGCGTGCGCCTGACTCGGGTCCGAGCGGTGCGAGCTCCGGCGCACTGCGGCGCAGATCGTTTTCCTCCGGATCGCAGCCGAGCTCGCCCGTCACGAGATAGGCGAGATAGGCGGCGCTGCTCCGGCGTAGGCTGTCGGCTTCGGCGGGATCGAATTCGTAGAGCATCGCCTCGGCGAGTCCCTGAACCGCGCAGGTTTCCACTCGGCTCTCGGGCAGCCGCGGATCGAACAGCACAAAGGCGCGCACGGCGTCGAGCGCCCACATCGGTTCCGTGGCGTCGATTTTCGCGGCCGTGCCTGGGCCGTCCGTGGGGACGAGGTAGACGTCGTAGCCCGCGCTGCCGCCTTGCCCTCCATCGCCGAAGGAGAGTGCCCAGCCGGTGCTGTAGAGCGCAGAGTAGGCGGCTTCGAGCGCGGCCAGGAGTCGCCTGGCGCGGGGCCAGGGTGCGGCCTCCGCGGTGTGCACGCTCAGCGGCCAGCTAAGTGAATCGAGCCTCCCTGGTAGCTGCGGGCGCGCAGCGGGCGTGGGGAACGGCACGCGCGACCCGCCCCATTTGGAAGTGCCCTGCGTGGCGGCTTCGGCCCATTCGTCGACGCCAGGAATCAAGCTCTGGGCGCGGGTAGGGGCCGGCGCGAGACCCAGTCCAAGGCCAACCAGAAGGAGAAGGCCGAGGCCGAACGCCCGAGGCTTCGGCCCACAGGGGGCGCCTTTCGAGTGTCGCGGCACGGATGGCGCTGTGCGAGCGTGTGGACGCGGACAATGCAAGTTGTGGGGGATCCTCTCCGCAAGATTTGACATTTTCGGCTGTTGGCTTCTACATCGAAGCAATGACTGAATCTCGGGGCTTCGACCCAGGGGCGTTCTACGCGTTCGATTTGGCCCGCGGCGCTGTCCATACCCGGCATGGCGAGCGTGTTCTCATGCTTTCTGCCGACACGCTCGGCCCGTTGGTCTCCACGGCGGCCAAGTTCGGCGATCTCACCTCGATCCGGACGCTGGGCAAGCGCATCGGCGAGGACGCTGCGCGATCGCTTGGGGCGGAGGCGCGCAGTGCGACCCCCGAGGCGGTCGTGGTGCACGCGAGTGGCATCCTTTCCCTGCTCGGCTGGGGGACGCTTGCGCTCGAGCGCTGGGGCCAGGCTTTGGCGGTTGTCCTCGAGGGGGCGCCCGTGCTCGATGCCGAACGGCTAGGGCTTGCGGCCTTGCTGGGGGGGGTACTGACGAGTCTCGGTGGGCGTGACGTCGCATGCGTGCCCGCCAAGGACGGCCTGCGATTTATCATCGTGCACCCGAGCATCGCAGAGACCGTCTGGAACTGGACCAAAGAAGGTGGGTCGGTTGCAGAGGTGATTTCGCGTCTCGTTCCGGAGGCAAGCGCATGAGTACGGCGCGCATCGAACAGTTGAAGTCCTTGCTCCATCGCGTGCAAGAACGCCGTGAACAGCCGCGTTTACGCGCGGTCGGCGCGAGCGCTGAGCGCATCAGCGGCGAAGTTAGGGTAGGCGAGGCCGAGCCCCTGCGGCTGAGTGAGGTCATGCCCACCCAGACGCGCGCGGCACTGCCTACGCCGCAGCTTACGGAAGCCCAAGTGCGTGAGGCATTCACGGCATCGGCACCCAGCGTCCTGGAGGCACTGCCGCCTGTTGTTTTGGGCTTGGAGAGGCCGAACGCGGCAGCCGAAGCCGCCCAGCCATCGCGTACGGCACAGACCTTGAGCGACATACCGGCGCTCGCTGTACAAGCTTCCGACGACCCCGAGATTACGACCTCCTTCGACAGCGAGCCGCCTACGGGGGCGAGCGTGATTCCGCCAGCGACCGCGGAACTGCTTACGGCCCCCAGCCAGCGCGTGGAAGCACCGCTGATTGCGAAGGGAGAGCCGGTGGCGCGCGTGGTTTCGGCGCCGCGTGTCGATGCTCCAAAGAATTTCGGAGACCTTCTCGAAGGCTCGCTCTCTCTACGCCCGCGTTGAGGCAGGTGGCCAGTCCGCCGCATGCGGGCTAAACCGGCGCCCATGTTGCTTGTCGTCGATGTCGGAAATACCAACACCGTCCTCGGCCTGTACGATGGCAAAGAGCTGGTCCACGACTTTCGGATAGAGTCGTCGAAGGGGCGAACGGTCGATGAGTACTACGTGCTCATCATCAGCCTCATCCAGCTCGCGGGCGTGCAGCGCGAACGAATTTCAGCGAGCATCGTGGCCTCCGTGGTGCCTGCGCTGAGCGACCCCATGAGCAGCGCGCTTAAGCGAGCCTTCGGTCACAAGCCGCTGGTTGTCGGGCCGGGCATCAAGACAGGCATGCCCATCCTCTACGAGAACCCGCGCGAGGTGGGTGCGGACCGCATCGTCAACGCAATCGCTGCCTACGAAAGCGTGACCGAAGGCGATGGCTGCATCGTGGTCGACTTCGGGACGGCGACGACCTTCGACTGCGTGTCGAACAAGGGAGAGTATCTGGGTGGCGTCATCGCGCCTGGCATGCAGATAAGCGCAGAGGCCTTGTTCTCGCGCGCGGCGAAGTTACCGCGTGCGGAGATCGTGAAGCCCCCGCGTGCGATTGGGCGCAACACCGTGCACTCCATGCAGTCGGGCATCGTGTTCGGCTACGTTGGGCTGGTCGATGGTGTGGTCGCGCGCCTCAAGGCGGAGCTTGGCTACCCGTGCAAGGTCATCGCTACAGGCGGCCTCGCGGTGCTTATCGCGCCTGAATCCGAGTGCATCGAGGTTATCGACTCGAACCTCACGCTCGAAGGTTTGCGCATCCTTTACGAACGCAACATCAGCTGAAGAGCCATGCGAGCCCGGCGAGGCTCGCGGCGAGTACCACGGCTGCCAGACCATAGATCAGCAGATCCGTGCCGAGTGTCTGCGGGGCGCCTTGGGCTTTGCGTTCGACCTCAGCTTCAGGCGCTGTCGGCGCGACTTCGCTTGCGGGATCTACGGCGCTCGGCGAGGCTTCTGAGGGCAGTGGCGCTACGCTTTCTAGCTTGCGTGTGCGCGTGAGAACCTGGTCTGGCTGCCCCTCGAGCCCCTTGAGCGCTTGTTCGGCGGGGTCTTCGTAGCCGATTTTGGTGTTCGCTAGCGATAGCGTGTCGCCGTGGCGTAGTCTCCGCTCGCGCAGTCGCTTGCCATTGACCTCGAAGCCGTTTTTGCTTGCGAGGTCGCGCACCAAGGTCCCGTCGAGGTCGCGCACGATTTCGAGGTGCTCGCGCGACACGTCCTGGTCAGAGAGCATGAGGTCTGCCTGCTCTCCGCGGCCCACCAAAAGCCGACTCGGCGGCTCTGCCAGGTTGAGGACCGTTCCAGAGTCAGGGCCCGCGAGGACGCGAAGCAAGGGCGGCTGGGCAGCTTCGGAGGCAGGCCCGAGCAACTCTCGCATCATGCGCTGGGCCAACGAAGCGGTGCGTTCCGGCGACGTCTGAGTGCCCAGGGCGAGGCCGCTCAAAAAGGTGAGGGCAAACTCGCCGATCTCTATCTCGTCACCCGCAGCGAGGGTGCGCGCCAGGGTGGGCACCAGGGCTGTGCCGTTCACGCGCGTGCCGTTGGTCGAGCCCTCGTCGCGCAGCTTGGCTTTGTCGGCATGGAGCTCGAGGGTTGCGTGCAGCTCACTCACGGTGACGCCTGGCAGGCGCACGTCGGCGCCCGCGCTGCGCCCGATGGCGATGCGCGTTTGCTCGAACTCGAAAACTAGTTCGCCCCGTTCATCGCGCGCGCTTTGCGGGTGACGAACCACGAGCTTGATCGCCATCGTGGCCAACGTTGGGCGGAGGTTCGACGTTGGTCAAGAGAACGGCTCTTGGTCCGAAAACTGGACCTCGCGCTCGCATTCTGGGATCAAGGTGTATAGCCGGAGTTCTGCCTCCGGCCTCCTGCAGAGGAGTCGAGGAGAGGTATGGAATCAGCGGTACAAAGTGGGCGCAGAGATGAGCGGGTGCCGCTCGACGCCTTGAT
>CAZEWA010000241.1:0-8068 GCA_964515685.1 uncultured Polyangiales bacterium
CCTTTTTTGTTTGGCCACCGAAAGGCGGATGGGGCCCTTCGGCGCGCGACGTGCTAGGCAGACGGTATGGCCGATCCCGATCACTTTCGCGTTTGCAGTATCTGCCGGAAGCCCATCGGTTTCGACACCACGTACTACGCTTGCGGAGTCTCGACCTGCAATCGCGTCCGCACGGCGTTGTACTTCTGCTCGCTCGAGTGCTGGGAGGGACACCTGCCCTCGGCGCGCCATCGTGACGCTTGGGCCGAAGAAAAGCGCTCGCCGAAGAAGACGTAGAGAGTTCAGCGCGTACTTCTGCGGGCTCGCTGCTGGGAAAACTGGGTTGCAGTGCCGCTTGTGCTTCAGCGGATGAAGCGCACTCACTCAGCTCGACGTTTCATGCCCTTCCGCCACAGAGAGTAGTGCTTTCCACTCCATACCTTGTGCATGCTGGCCTTAAAAGCGACGGAAGAATTCAGGCGTTTCGCCGCAGCTTGATCCAGCAACAGCCACTCGCTCGTCCCTGCCATGCATGCCGAAAGTAAGGTCCAGTCGGTTTTGCCGAAGTAGCCTCGCCGTCCAGAGTTGAAATAGAGGCGAGGGTCTCGTGTGGAGGACACGAAGTACGAGTCCTCGGGTACGTGTTCGGTAAGCGCGCGAAGCGCGTCCGAAAAGGTCTGGTTTTCTGCGAAAAATCGCTCGGAATTGGAGGGCGCGTACAGAGCTGTGTACGTCGTTGCGCCGTGGACGACGAGGCAGGCCGCAAGCACCCAGCGCGTGAGCGACCCCCGCGTCCACAGTGCGCGTATCCCGGCGGCTGCCAGGATGGCGACAGGGAGAACGAGACTCAGCTGGTAGTACACGTGGCGCATTTGGCCGTTGAGCGTGGCGACTATGAACAGCAAGCAGGCTCCCAGCCATACTGTGGCGATCCTTTGACGTAAGCTCTCGGAGTTGACCCCGAGACCTATCATCGCGAGCGCAAAGCCTCCTGCGGTCAGTAGGTCCCAGCAGAGACGCGAGAGGAGATCTTTCCAGGTTTTCGTGCTGAGGAGCAATCCTTGGTTCGAGAACTTGTTGTCGACGCCATCGCCCCAAATGCCGAAGGTCCAGCCGAAGCCATGGGCGTGCGCGTACCAAGCGATGTTGGGGATCAGGATTCCCGCGAGCACCAACCAAAGCCCGATGTCCCGCAAAGCGCGCTTCCAGCCCATGCGCGTCAGAACGAGGTAAAGACCGGGCAAGGCGACATAGGCGTTCGAGACCTTGGTGAGCAAGAGCAGGGCGCCCGACAGCGCGGCGGCAAGCAGGACGAGTTTGCCGCGTGTATTGCGAGAAACCCGCGACAGAAAGAGTAGGAAGGCTGCGGCGAACAGGAGGGAAGGTCCGTCAGGCTGGATGGTCCGTGTAAAGAAGATCGAAACGGGAAGGAACGAAAAGACAGAAACCGTGAGCGTGGCATCCAGCTCGTCTCCACCCAGCTCCCGGACCAAGGCGAACAAGAAAAGGCAGCTGATGACGAAGTACGCCAAGTACCATGAACGCAGATAGGTGAGCGGGACATGGTCGACCCCGAGGATTTTGAGCGGAACCGCAGGCAGCCAGGCATAGAGCGGAAGCTCTGCCTCCACCCGCCCGAATTTCGCGTGTTTTGCATCGCAAGGATAGCGGTCGATGGATGGGTCGAATGGGTTGAAGGAGTCAACGAGATAGCCATGCGTGAACGCCGCCGAGTCGGTCTGGCGCCATGCGTGGGCGTCGAGCACGTACGTGGCATCAATGTTTTTGGCCCGCAACAAGAGAGCGACAAAGATCACGAGTGCGAGGCTCAAAGCGACCAGACGACTCTGCGGCAAAAGCGTGCGCCACGAAGAAAGCATCCGGTGTTCTACACTACCTAGCTCGGCCCCGGCAACCCACCGATGCTGGCGCGCGGACTTTGCACAGCGGCTGCTTTGGCGGGCCCTCTGCCGAGCGGGGGAGGGACTGGCCTCCGCTGATTCAGCGCTAGCTTTTATAGCGAGGCAGGGATCGCTGCACTCTGGTATGTTGTTCTGATGGTGCGCTATGTCTGGTGCCGACCGGGGCACGCTCTGCTGACGGTGAGTCCCCTTCTACTGCTCCTTACTTCTATATTCGGCATGGGTCTGCTCGTGCTGCCGGTGCTGGTCTGGGCCGCGCAAAAGCCCGGCCAGGGTGCGCTGTGGTTCTTACTCGCGATCCATGGCGTGCTGGCTGGCATCGGTACGTATGCTTGTCGTCGCGCAGCACGAGCGCACGAGGTGCGCTGTCGACGTGACGGGTCTCGCATCGTCGTCGCGTCTCACTCAGAGCTGTACGAAGGTGAGTGGAGCGATTTCATTCTCGAAGTGGGCCGGCGCAGATATGGCAGCAGCTCGCCGGTAACGGTACATGTCGTGGTGTTGCGCGCGCGCGGTGTCCGTAAAGAATGGATGCTCCACGGCAGCCTGACTCGATGGAGCGCGGAGCGCGCCGCTTTGCGGGTGCAGACACAGCTCGGTCTGAGTGCGTAGCATTTCCCTCGGCTGGGCTGGCTGCACGGGGGTACGGGGGATTGAG
This sequence comes from uncultured Polyangiales bacterium, assembly GCA_964515685.1. GTDB lineage: Bacteria > Myxococcota_A > Polyangia > Polyangiales > DASUME01 > DASUME01. The sequence goes on from CAZEWA010000241.1 coordinate 2,560, forward strand.
CTCGGCGGCTACCCGGAAGATTGAGCGCGTTCCCGCGGTGGCTCCGTCGGACTGTAAGAAGCGACCACGTGATCGGCAGGAGAGCGCAAGAATCCCGATATGGATGGGGGCAACTCGGCTTGCACGGGCGACGCGTGAGGTTTGTACTTACATCCTAGGTTCGCCTCCAGACGTTGTCGTTCTTGCAACAGTGAGACCCGGCTATGGTACAAAATGCCCCATGCTGGAAGCGCCGATTCCGGAAGACGAAGAGAAGCGACTGGCCCTGCTTCGCGCCTGTAACATTCTGTACACTCCGTCCGAGGAGGCCTTCGACGACATCGCGCGCCTCGCGGCCGAGCTCTGCGGCACGGAGATCGCGCTCATCACGCTGGTGGACTCCGATCGGCAGTGGTTCAAAGCACGCGTCGGCGTTACCCAGACAGATACCGCGCGCGATCTTTCCTTCTGCGGGCATTGCATTACAGAGCACCACCCGCTCGTGGTCGAAGACACGCTGCTGGACCCCCGCTTCGCCGACAACCCTCTCGTCACGGGCGATCCGAAGATTCGCTTTTATGCAGGTGTTCCTTTGCTGGTCGAAGAAGGCTCGGCCGTGGGCGCACTGTCGGTGGCGGACCTTGTGCCTCGCACTCTTACGGCACAGCAACTCGAAGCGCTGCGCCGGCTCGCAAAGCAGGTTTCTAGGGAGCTGAGGTTGCGCCGCGACCTAGACAGAGCAGGCGTGCCGCTGTCGCTTCCGAAGTTCCCGATCGAACCTGGCTCCATTGTAGGCGGGCGCTTTCGTGTCGCGCGCGAGCTCGGGCGTGGTGCGACGGGAGCTGTGTTTGAGGCACACGATGCCGAGGGCGAGCGCGTCGCCATCAAGGTGCTGCTTCCGGAGTGGCGAGATCACGAAGAGGCCCTCGAGCGCTTTGCGCGTGAAGCGCGCGTTCTGATGCGCCTCAACACGCCCCATGCAGGAAAGCTACTCGACGTCGGTAACCTTGGTGTGGCGCGCGGCGATTTGCCTTTCCTCGTGCTCGAGTATCTCGAAGGCATGGATCTCGAGCGCATATTGGAGTGCCAGGGACCCGTCTCCTATCGAGAAGCCTTTTCCTGGGGAGCAGATGCTTGTGACGCTATCGCCGAAGCCCACGCGCTGGGCGTCATTCACCGGGACATCAAGCCTTCGAACCTATTTTTAGCGCAGACGCCGGGCGGAGACGCGGTCGTCAAGGTGCTTGATTTCGGCGTTGCTGCAGGCGAACCTTCAGGTAACTCACCGAAGGTGACCCGCGCCGAAAGTCTGATTGGCTCGCCCGCCTACATGTCACCCGAACAGATGATCGCATCGAGCGAGGTGGACCCGCGCACGGATATCTGGTCGCTTGGGGTACTGCTCTACGAGATCATCACTGGGCACCTTCCGTTCCCGGGCCAGACACACCTTCAGATCTTTGCGACCGCCATGACGCGTCCGCCGCTGCCGCTACTTGCGCACGTCAAGGACGTGCCGCCTGGCGTGGAAGCCGTGGTCTTCCGGTGCTTGGAGAAAGAGCGCGACGATCGTTATCCCTCGATGCGCGCGTTGTCTGCCGCCCTGCGGGCCGGCATTGCACAGTAAGGGATAGTGCTGGCGGAGGCGTGACGGGTTGCTTTGCGCTGACGGATTTCTTGAGAGCGAAGCTTACGCATTTGCCTATGCGCCTCGAAGCACAAGTTCTCTTCGACGCACTCGCGGCTTGAGACAGCAGTGCGAGGGACACGGATAGGCTGATTCTGCACGAAGTGAAGGCGTGCAAGCACTCGCGAAGTGTACACTGTACAGTGGCACGTTCGCTGAACCCCCGAGGCGCACATGGACTATCCGGATCCCACGCTGTACGCGATTCCAGGGTTTGTCGCGCTGCTCGCTATCGAGCCGTATCTTTTGCGCCGCCGAGGCTCGCGCGGTGAGGACGTGCTGGGATTCGAGTGGCGTGACACGCGCGCAAGCATCGGCATGGCTGGGGTCGCTCGTGTTTGTCTCGCTCATCAACTACGGCGTGTTCATGCTGGCCAGCTGGCTGTGGCCGTACCGCGTGCTCGATCTCGGAGACGGGCTCGTGGGTTTTGCAGCAGCGCTCGTCGGCTGGGACTTTTTGTACTACTGGCATCATCGCTTCGAGCACGAAAACAGGCTGCTATGGGCATGCCACGTCAACCATCACTCGAGTCGCTTCTACAATTTGTCGACCGCACTGCGCCAGCCCTGGACTCCGTACCTGAGTCTGTTCATGTATCCGCTGCTTGCGCTCGTGGGCGTTTCTCCCTGGCTCATCATGGTGTCGGGCGGGCTGAACCTGATCTATCAATACTGGGTTCACACCGAAGCCATCGACCGAATGCCACGCTGGTTTTCGGCGGTGTTCAACACGCCGTCCCATCACCGTGTGCACCACGGCACCAACCCTGAGTATCTCGACAAGAACTACGGCGGCATTCTGATCATTTGGGATCGTTTGTTCGGTTCGTTTGAGCCGGAGCGCGCACGGGTGGTGTACGGCCTGACCAAAAACATCCAAAGCTACGCACTGTGGTACATCGCCTTCCACGAGTACATCGCGCTCGCTCGTGACCTGCGCGCCGCGCCTGGGCTCAGGCACAGGCTCGCGATTCTTCGTCACGGTCCCGGCTACGAGCCGCCGAAGTAGGAGCAGGCAGACGGTCACGCAGGCCTGCGCCGAGTTTGAGCGTCAGCAGGCCTGCAGTAGTAGCTCAGATGCCGAACGTGACGATGGCGTGGCCTGCGCCACCTGCGAAGCAATCTCTGCTGTCGGTAGGCATGCCGCCCGCCGCACGACCTGCAGGGATTGAGCCCGCATTCGCCGGGGCACCGTCGGTTCCGCCTTGAGTCGCGGTTCCGGTGCAGATACCACCGCCACCGCCACCGCCACCACTCGATTGGTTGCCGCCCGTGCCACCGCAGCCTTCACCGCCGATGCCGGCGTTGCCAAAACTTGCGGAACCCGCTCCGGTCATGCCGCCACCGCCACCGCCGCCGCCTGCGACCACCGCGCGCGCGCCGTTCATCATGAGCACGGTTGCAGCGCCGCCGCCGCCGCCGTTGCCGCCGTAAGGAGGCCAGGGCGCGTTGCCGCCTGCGCCACCGCCGCCACCGCCAAAGAAGCCGCGACCGCCAGTGCCTGGTGACACACCGCCGCCACCGCTGCCGCCGTTGCCGCCTGCGGTAGATCCGTCGTTGCCTGCCTTGCCCGCACTCGTCGACCCGACGCCCGGCTCACCGCCTGCGCCGCCGTTGTACGTGGTGACGCCGCTGGTGGTACCGCCCGCTCCGCATCCCCTGCCGCCGTTTGCGACGTAGAGCTGGAGCGCACCGCTCAGCGTGAGCGTGCTGCTTGCGTAGCCGCCTGCGCCACCGCGACCTGGCGTGCCGATATCTCCGGAGGAGCGCCCGCCTGAGCCGCCGCCGCCGCCCCACAACTGGACGGTGATCGTGGTGCAGCCGGCAGGCACGCTCAGGTTGTGCGCTCCCGCGGCAAATTCCTTGGGCGTGGTATCGCAGCCCGAAGCCGCATCTTCGTCGATGATGCCGTCGCAGTCGTCGTCGATGCCGTTGCCTGGGAAGATAGGGTCGTCCAGCGTGGCGGTGGGCGCTATCGCCATGCACGTGTCGGTGAGTTGGCCTGCGCTACACAGCAGCTCGCCCACGCTCCCGCACACACCGTGACCGCAGACCGTGGGGGTGCTCAAATGGTCTTCGTCGATGATGCCGTCGCAGTCGTCGTCGATGCCGTCGCAGGTTGTATCATCGGCGGACACAGGGACGCACGGGCTGATGCAATCGAGAATACCGTCATTGTCCGCGTCGACGTTGCTCTCTGGAACGCCGCAGCCACAGAGGCCTGGCTGTGTTTTGGCCGGGTCGTCTGGACACAAATCTGGGCATAAGGGGCCCGTGCAGTCCGGGGACGTTGAGCCACCATCGAAGCCGATTCCATCTTGGCTACCCGGTCCATCGAGATAGGTGAGCTCGTAGCCCACGCGCCCGCAGCTTGCGGCCAGCGCGGAAACCAGAAGCCCCAGAGCGAAAAGCGAACGACTGGGACGGATCTCCCTTGAGACATCGGGCACGGAAGACATCGTGTCTTAAGTGTCGGCCGATCTCCGCGCTGACGACAAGGTTGTAGTGAAAGTGAACTTGCAGTGCATTGTTACTGTTGGCCGGCGCAGACCGGTCGACGCCATGGGGTGTGGGGGAGGCCACCGATTGCGTCGGGTGCGATGTCTGGAGTGGCCGCAGTCACGGTGCATGCAGCGCGTCAAAGCGCGTTTCGGTCGTGCGTAAAGTCACGCCGCTCTCTGCGCGCGCTCCAACCCGACGCGCATCGGGTAGCCTGACCGGATGCGTCCCAGGCCGCTCCCGCTGTCGCTTCTCGATTTCGCCCTGCGCGATGTGCCACCTGTGCGGCTTGGCGGTAGCGAGCCCGTGGTCGGTCGCTATCGTGCACCCGTGCCCAACCCCGATGTCGAGGCGCAGCGAGCTTCCAAACGCGGGCTCAAGCAGTGGCACTATCAGTCGTTCACCACGCCCGACTGGTTTCTGGGCTTCGCCACGGTGCAGCTCGGCTATGTGGCTCAGCTCTTTGCGTACTTTGTCGATCGCCGCACGCACGAGCGCGTGGAGATGGAGCGCGTTTCGCTTTTGGGTCGCGCGCTGCGTTTTTCGCCGAGCTCGCTCGCAGGTACGACGCGTTGGAGCTCGCGCGGTGTGTCGCTGACGATGGGTTTCGACGGCTCACACTTCGTGCGCTTCGACCTGCCTCTCGACGTGGCTCGCCTTACGGGCGAAGTCCATTGCGCGCCCGACGAAGCCCTGGCGCTGGTGTTCCCGCTTGCTTCAGGGCGCCTTGCTTATACCCATAAAGCTGCGGCCATGCGCGCGTGCGGGAGCCTGCATCTCGGCACGCGCGAGCTGAAGCTTACAGATGCGCTAGCGAATCTCGACTACACACGCTCTATCGCCCGGCGCCACACCGAATGGAATTGGGCGTCGTTTGCGGGCCAAACGCAGTCGGGCAAGCGCTTCGGCCTGAACCTCTCGGCGCACGTCTACGACATCGAGGGCGCGTCCATGGAGAACGCCCTGTGGCTAGACGGCCGCGTGCACACACTGGGCGCCGTGCGCTTCGAGGTGCCCGCAAAGACAACCGACTCGTGGCATATCGAAAGCTCAGACGGCTCAGGTGAAGTTCGCCTCGATGTGCGCCCCATGGGCGAGCGCAGGTCTGACTTCGACCTTACGGTATTCCGGTCTGTATTTGCCCAGCCTTACGGGCAGGCCACAGGAACGGTGAGGGGCGAGCGAGTCGAAGGTGTGTTCGGCGTGGTGGAGAATCACGACGCGCTTTGGTAGTTTTAGAAGCTGGATGCCTCAATGCCAGGGATGAGTGGCCGACGCGAGCCCTAGAACCAATGCCGTTCAGATAAGCTTCAAGCTCGTGGTGGCCCGTGTGGAAGGGGCCCG
>CAZEWA010000242.1:0-8060 GCA_964515685.1 uncultured Polyangiales bacterium
CCTTGGCTGAACGCTACGTGAGTTTTGGCGCTAAATAGCGCCCGGTATGCGAGCGGGGTTCGGCCGCGATTTGCTCCGGCGTGCCACAGACCACGACTTGCCCTCCACGAGGCCCCCCATCCGGCCCCATGTCGATCACGTAGTCCGCGGCCTTGATGAGGTCGATGTGGTGTTCGACGACTACCACTGTACTGCCCGCTGAAACGAGACGCTGCAGCAGCTCGACCAGCAAGGCCACGTCTTGGAAGTGCAGCCCCGTCGTCGGCTCATCCAGCACGAGCAACGTGCTTCCCGTGACCTTGCGAGCGAGCTCACGAGCGAGCTTGATGCGCTGCGCTTCACCACCCGAAAGCGTGTTGGCAGGTTGCCCCAGCGACAGGTAACCGAGACCCACATCGCAAAGTGCGGACAATCGGGAAAATAGTTTGGGGATGGCTGAGAAGAGCTCACGAGCCTGCGTCACACTCATGCGCAGGACATCGGCCACGCTGTAGCCGCGATACTTCACCTCGAGGGTCTCTCGATCGTAGCGGTCGCCGCCACAGGTCTCGCAGGTCACGAAAACATCGGGCAGAAACTGCATGTCGACGCGCACGAGACCGTCGCCCTTGCACACCTCGCAGCGGCCTCCCTTCACATTGAAGCTGAAGCGGGCTGGGCTGAACGCGCGTGCGCGCGCCTCCGGCAAGCTTGAGAACAGCTCGCGAATTTCATCGAATGCGCCGATATACGACGCGGGGCTCGAGCGCGGCGAGCGACCTATCGGCGCTTGATCGACCTCGATCACGCGGTCGAAACACTCAGCTCCTGTCAGCGCTTTTTTAGTCCCATCTCCGCGCAGGACGCCTCGGACGAGGGGCAGGAGCGAATCAATCACCAGCGACGATTTTCCGCTGCCGCTGACGCCCGTGACGCAACTGAACCCCCCAACTGGCAGCCGCACCGACACATCGTCGAGGTTGTGCAAGGTGATGTGCTCGAGTGACAGCCAGTTCTTGGCGACACGTCTGTGCTTCGGCAGCTCGATCTGTAGGCGCCCGCTGAGATATGCGCCGGTCGGGGAGTTTTCGTCGCGCGCGAGGGCATCAGGCGAGCCCTGAGCCATCAAGCGCCCCCCTTGCACACCTGCACCAGGCCCCAAATCGATCACGTAGTCGGCCGAGCGAATGGTGGCCTCATCGTGTTCGACCACCAGCACCGAGTTTCCTTGGTCACGCAAGCGCTGCAGGCTCGCTATCAAACGTTCGTTGTCACGCGCGTGCAGACCCGCCGAAGGCTCGTCCAGCACATACAAGACACTGACGAGCCCGGACCCTATCTGCGTCGCCAAGCGAATGCGTTCAATCTCGCCGCCCGACAGTGTCGAAGCGGTGCGTGACAGCGACAAATAGTCGAGCCCTAAATCGAGTAGCGCCCCGACGCGCGTTGCCACATCACGCAATAACCGTCCCAAGACCAGCTGGTTGTGACCTGCAAGTTCAAGATTCGACACGAACGCGTGGAGCGCCGACAGCGGCATGTCGGAAAGCTCAGGCAAGGTCTCACCATGAACGCTCACATGGCGCGCGATAGGCGTAAGTCGACTGCCCTTGCACAGCGAGCACACGCCTTCTCGCGCGTAGCGCTGGAACTCTTCCTCGAGATAGGAGAGCGCTTCTGCGACGTCGTCCGCGCGCCCTTGCTTCTTGCGCACCCACTCGGTCTCGCGACGCTTGAGGCCCGGGATAACGCCTTCCCAATCCTTCTTGGCTTTCTTCTCGCTGACGGCGCCTAGAAGCACGCTCTGATGTTGGACGGCAGTGAGCTTGGACCAAGGCTTGTCGGCGTCGACTTTGAGTGACGACAACAACGCCTCGAGCTCACGCTGATAGAAGACGCCGTCGGCGCGTCCCCACGGAGCGATGGCTCCGTCGCGCAGCGACAGCGAGGTGTCCGGTACGACCAGCTCAGGCACGAACTCATGGACGACTCCGAGCCCCCCGCACGCAGGACAGGCGCCTTCAGGACTGTTGAAGGAAAAACTACGCGGCGTCAGCTCCGGATAACGTTCACCTGAATCGAGGCACACTAGCTGCGCAGACGCGAGCCAGTCGAAGCCATCCTCGGTCACAAAATGCGCAAATCCGCCGCTCAGTTTGTACGCAAGCTCGGTCGCCTCCGCGATGCGGGTTCGTGCGCTGGCCTTGATGCGCACGCGATCCACGTGCACTTTGAGGCGCTGTGTACGCTTCTTGTCGAGTGGAATCTCGCTGCCAAGATCGTGCACAACGCCATCGATGTCGACACGCACAAAACCATCTTTGCGCAGCTTCGCCAGCTCCTTTTCCAAAGTCTGCGCATCCGCCTCTGCGATGGGCGAGGCGATGATCAGGCGCGACTCCTCGGGCTGAGCCATCACGCGGTCGACCGCTTGTTGCACTGAAAAAGCCCGCATCTCTTTGCCCGTGCTCGGGCTGTGCGCGACGCCGACCCGCGCAAACAGCAGGCGCAGATAGTCGTGGATCTCGGTCAGGGTGCCCACCGTGGAACGCGGGCTCCTGCGCGTGCCTTGCTGACGCACGCTGATGGCCGGCGATAGGCCGTCGATACCGTCGATATCCGGCTTGGGCATCTGGCCCAAAAACTGTCGAGCGTAGACGCTCAGAGATTCCACGTAGCGGCGCTGGGCCTCCGCGTAAATGGTGTCGAACGCGAGCGAGGACTTGCCCGAACCGCTGGGTCCGGTGATCACCACTACGCGGCCTCGCGGCATCGCGACCGTAATGTCTTTGAGATTGTGCTGGCGCGCTCCTCGAACAATCAGTTCAGAGGACATCGACACCCCGGGTAAGCCGCACGGCCATCTGCATGGCTGCGAGCATACCCTCTGCTTCGACCTTGTCCGCCACGACCGCATCGTAGGCGACCCCGTGGTCGACGCTCGTACGCAAGAAGGGCAACCCCCATGTCGTGTTCACGGCCGCGCCCCAATCAAGGAGCTTCGATGCGAGCGTGGCTTGATCGTGGAACATCGCGACCACGCCGTGAATGTCGCCGCGTTGAGCGGCACGAAACACCGACTCCGCAGGCGAAGGTCCGAAAAGCTGCACGCGCCCATCCGCGAACAAAGGCTCAGCTCGCAAGCGCGCCAAAGCAGGCTCCATGACGTCGATTTCCTCACGCCCGAACAAGCCGCCCTCCCCAGCATGGGGATTCAAGCCCACGACAGAGAGCAAGCGTGTGTCTTGTTCGGGGTAGAGACGCATCAGCACTTCTGCCATGTGCCGGACAGTACGCTCGAGACGCGGCGCGGTGATGGCGCCTGGCACATCTGAAAGCGCAAGATGCGTGGTCACGAGCCCCACCCGCAAGCGCGGCCCGAGAAACAGCATCGAGACCGCGTCGTCAGCGAGGTCGGCCAACTTCGCCAAAAACTCGGTCTGACCGACAAATGGGTGTCCGGCGCGCACGATGGCGGCTTTACTGGTCGGCCCCGTGACGAGCGCCCGAGCCTGCCCCATCTGCACGGCCTCAGCGGCTTTTCGCAGTGCTGTGAGCTGAGCGAGACCGCCCTCGGCGGAAGGTGCGCGCAGTGCGATGACGCGCTCATCTACGCGACCCGTATCGAACAGCTGGATGCAGGGCGCTTCGTGTGAACGCGCATTTTGGCTCTCAGCCAGATTCGCTATCTCACGCGTGGCGATCCTTTCGGCGTCGGCCAAGGCTCGCAGCTGCTCCGCGTCACCAAAAAGCACGAGGGGCACTTGCGCAACGATTTGTGCGCCTGCACGCAACGCGACGATGGGACCTACCCCTGCCGGATCTCCGACCGAAACGGCGAGAGGAAGTGCGGACATTACGGGGCCTTCATCTTGTAGCCGGCACCGCGCACGGTTTCGATGGGATCTGCCGAAACCCCCAGCTTCATACGCAAACGACGCACATGAATGTCCACTGTACGACTTCCGCCGTAGTAATCGACACCCCATACGCGATCGAGAAGCTGCTCGCGGCTGAACACGCGACCGCGGTTCTGACTCAGGAAGGAAAGTAACGCGAACTCTTGATGCGTGAGCTCGATGAGTCGACCCTCGATGGTGACCTCATGCGCAGCCAAGTCGATGCAGAGAGACGCGATCTTTATACGTTCTTTACCCGCAAATTCGCTGCGCTTCCATTCTGCCCGTCGGATACGCGTGTACAACTCCACGGGCACATAGGGAACCAGAACGAAATCGTCGAAACCATCGTTTGGATCGAGGCGCTGCGTGGCGTTGACGGTGACTGCGATCAGCGCCGGCACCTCCGCCAAGGAGGGCACTGCGCGTAGGCGAGTGACCGCTGCTCGCCCGGCCTCAACCTGGTCAATCGCTTCGACGAGGATGACACTAGGCGGATCTGTTGCGAAATCGTGGGCTTCTAGGTTGTCCCACAAATCGACCGAACGAATTCGGCAACCCAATTCCGCCAGAGTGGCCATTCCCCCGTCAGGTCGCTCAAGAACAGCGGCTCCACCAACGACTAAGATCCACATGCCTTTTGCCTCGCGGGAGTTGCGCCCGAGTTGGAACGGAAAAAAGCCTAGCGATGGGAAACATCGGACGCAAATCAACGTGAGGCGAATGAACAGGTGTTTTCGCTTATGTTTCCAGGCTGATCGCTTGACCCGAGGCACGCAGGATGACTAGAACCAAGTTGGCACGACCGGGCCCTTCGACAGGACGCTATCCCGGACGTGGAAATCGGAGCAGCTTGTCGGTAAGCACTTGGAAGCTCGTGGTCACGCCGCTGGAGGAAGCGGGCAACGCAGTCGAAGTAACCGTCGAGGCGGAAAATTGGCTGGCAGCCTTGCGACGTGCGCGGAAGGAATTGGGCGACGAAGGAGGCGTGCCTTCAGGCGCTAGCTGCGTCATGAGCTCAACGGGCGAAGTCACGATCCTCGACGCTGCGCAACGGCGCCGCTATGAGCTCGCACGCGTCGCGGATGGTGCGGCGGCTGAGGCGACGGGGGCGACGGCGACTTCCGAGGTAGCGCTGGACGAGGCCGCGCCCGAAAAGACAGGGGCCGCGTTGCCCGAAGCGCGCGTGTCGCTCGCGCCCCCGCCCGCGGCATCGATTACGCAGCCCTTTCCTGCACAGCCCCCCGCGCACGCACCTGCGCCCGCGATATCGGCTACGCAGCCCTTCCCTGTGCAGCCTGTTGCGCCCGCTGCACCGGTTACACAGGCCTTTCCTTCACAACCCGCCGCGCCTACTCCCAGAAGCGCGCTCGTGCCGCTGCAAGGGCGAGACGAATCTCCGAGCAGCAACTCACCACTCACCTATCGCGAGCGAGCCTTTCTTGCTCCCGGGCAGCTCACACCTGAGCAGCTAGAGACCGCCTTGCGCCTGGAACTCGATGTGCTGGTCCAGCAACTTCACGGAGCCCCAAGGGGCAAATTCGTAAATCTGGCAGCGTTCGATCACGCGTTTCAAGGCCGACCACAGCGTCCTCCCGTCGCCACGCTGCAGTGGAAGGATTGGCGCGGCGTGCCCGTCTTTTCACTAGCTCAGACATCACCCCTGCCCTCGTGGCATCCGAGTCAGGGCCGCGTCGCGACGTCGTTCGCACCGCCACCGCCCCAGGCACCCAGCGTGCTGCCCCAGCCCCTTAGCGCGCCGCCCCAGGCACCCAGCGTGCTGCCCCAGCCCGATCTGAGCTGGCTGCCTGCCCCTTCGGCCTCGAGCAGTCCGATTCCGGTGGCTGCGGTTGTGACTGCCGCACAGATCCCGCCCCACACCAACACTGCGCCGCCCGCTCCCCAGCCTGTCGAAGAGCCCACGCGGGACCCCACCGGCGATCAAGATCGGCGTCTGGCGATTGCGTTCGAGGCCTGCCAGGAAGTCTATTTCCTCAACACGCCTCTGCAGGCCCTGGACTTCGCTGTGAAGCTCCTCGGCGACTTGGTGCCGGCCGAAGCTGCCAGCGGCTGCATCTACGACATCAACACGGACGAGTTTCGCTTTGTGTCAGTCACGGGTCCCGGAGCTAGCGAGCGCAGGGCAGAAGCCATCCCCTCGAGCGCGGGTCTCTTGTCTGCCGCAGTTCGCAGCGGTCGCGACTCCCTGGTCAGCAACGATATCCTGGACGACGCCCGCTACGATGCCGCCGTCGATGGGCGCGTGGGCATCGATGCTGCGTCGATCGCCTACCTGCCTCTGCAGCGCAAAGATCGCCTGCTCGGGATGTTGCAGCTCATCAATCGCCAAAGCCGCACAGGTTTCAGCGAGGCAGACATGGCGATCGCGAGCTACGTGGCCTCACAGATTGCCGAATTTCTGCACGCCCGCAGGACCACCGATGCTCGCCGCTAGAGTTTTCGGAGGCATCACTTTGCATTGAGAAGCGAGAGTATTTCCCGCTCTAGAGCCGCTGCATCCGACGCCTTGAAACCCGCATGCACAAAGCGGACGAGGCCGTTCCTGTCGATCAGGTAGGACGACGGCATCTTCGTCGGCGCGTAGGCCGCCGCGACTTCACGCTTCGCATCGTGCAGCACCGGGAAACTGAGTGGCGAGCGCCGCAAGAATTTGGCGGCATTCTCGAGATTCTCGTCCTGGTTCACGCCGATGACCTCAAGCCCGCGCTCGCGGTACTTCTTGTAGAGGGCATCGAGCACGGGTAGCTCCTCCTTACAGGGCGCACACCAGGAGGCCCAGAAGTCCACGACCACGACCTTGCCTGAGGTCGTCTTCCAGTCGTACGCCTTCCCAGACATGTCCTTCAGGGACACCGGAGGCGCCTTGCCGCCCGGCGCGAGCGCCTTCGCGCTCACGGCGAACGTGCACAACAACAACGCGAGTCCTCCCCATACCACCAACGCTCGGCGCATCTGCATCGCCTCCAGGGTAACTTGATCTGCGACGCCTTCCAAAGACGGAGATTCAAGCCCGAAACCCGAGTCAGCAGCGAATGGAGACCTACACGCGCCCCTACTGAGCGAGTTCCTCGCGCAGGTACTTACGTAAGTTCTGGATGGATTCGTAGTACGGCCGACCTGCGACGAACAAGGTCGGCGTGCCTTGGATCTTTACGGCCACGCCCTCGCGCTTGTCCTGCGCCACACGCTCGCGAACGGCATCGGATGCTACGTCGGCGTCGAAGCGCGCCATGTCGAGGCCTAGGCTCTCGGCCAGCTGACGAATCCGCTCTGGATTCAGCTCGCGCTGATGCTCGAACAGCTTGTCGGCGAGCTCCCAAAACTTACCCTGATTGCCTGCCGCCACCGCAGCAAGCGCCGCCGGCATGGCATTTTTATGCGAATCGAGCGGGTAATTCTTGAAGACAAGATTGACCTTGCCATCGAATTCCTGGAGCAGATTCGAGAGCATCGGATGGGCTGCACCACAGTGGGGGCACTCAAAATCGCTGAATTCGACGATCGTGATCTTCGCCATCGGCGCACCACGAACGGGCGAGTTCGATAGGTCGAGGTCGACCTTCTTTTTGGCGTCGTAACGCGCGGAGAAGAATTCCTCGATCTCGCGCTTCTCAAAGCCCTCTGCCACGAGCCGCACCAGGTAGCGCGCGGCCGGCACACATGCGCCGCAGGCTCGCTTTTCGACGACGCATTGGGCAACGCTCACAGGCTCGCCGCACGGGGAGAGCAACTCATTGACGAGTGCCACCCAGCTACGGCGTTCGCTGTCGGTCAGTGAGCTTGTCTCTACGCTGTCGAGCTTTTCGATACGAGTCGAAGGTTCGGTAGCGGTGACAGCTCCACCCTCGCGGCCGCCGTTACAGCTCGCCCCCAAGGAGAAGAGGCCAAGCAAGGCCAGCGTCAGAAATGGGAGCGGTCGCGTACGCATGATGGCGCGGATGCTAGCAGTGGGTGGATCCGAGCGCAAAATGGCTGAATCGTCAGGAGGTTAGCTATCGCTGTAGGTTGCGAGTTGTTCGCGAATTACGTCCTCCGTGACTCCTACCTGGATGTATTCTTTCAGCACATCGGCCAGCGCGAGCAGCAGATCGTCTATGCCTTTATCTTCGATCAGCTTGGCGAGCAGCGCACGCGACTCACGACTGTCATCCTCGCGCAGGA
>CAZEWA010000243.1:0-7943 GCA_964515685.1 uncultured Polyangiales bacterium
TCCTGGAAGGGCAGCGTGCGGTCGCGGGTGCAACCGGAGAGCTCACTGCGTTGCTGCAGCAGATCACGCTCTGCACCAAGATCATCGCGAGCCGCGTCAATATGGCGGGCCTGGCCGACAATCTTGGTCTGACCGGTGAGACCAATGTGCAGGGCGAAGAGGTTCAGAAGCTCGACGAGCTCGCCAACAACACGCTCATCCGCACGCTGTCTCGCGGCGGCAAGGTGTGTGTGCTCGGCAGCGAGGAAGAGAGCGAGCCTGTGCTCGTGCCCGACGGGTATCCGAGCGGCAAGTACGTGGTGCTGTTCGACCCGCTCGATGGCTCCAGCAACATCGACGTCAACGTCAGCATCGGAACGATTTTTTCGATTCACGAACGCGTGACGCCCGCAGGAACCCAGGGCTCCATGGCGGATTTGCTGCAGCCCGGCTTGAAGCAGGTGGTTGCTGGCTACGTGATCTACGGCTCGTCTACCATGCTCGTGTACACCACGGGCGATGGCGTGCATGGCTTTACGCTCGACCCTTCAGTGGGCGAGTTCTTCCTCTCGCACGAGAACATCCGCATACCCGAGCGCGGCAAGATTTACTCGGTCAACGAAGGCAACGCAGGCACCTGGGATGAGGGCGTGCGCAAGTGGGCCGAGTGGATGAAGACGCCGAACAAGGACATCCAGCATCCTTACTCGGCGCGTTATGTGGGCTCGCTGGTCGCCGACTTTCACCGCACGCTGCTAAAGGGCGGCGTGTTCGCGTATCCGGCCGACAAGAAGAACGTGAACGGTAAGCTGCGCTTGATGTACGAAGGCGCGCCGCTCGCGATGATTGCGGAGCAAGCTGGGGGCGCTGCGTCGACTGGGCAGGAACGCATTCTCGAGCTCAAGCCCAAGGAACTGCATCAGCGCGTGCCGCTGTATATCGGCAGCAAGGGCGACGTAGCCGATGCGCTCGAGTTTGTGAACGGAAAGCGCTGAGGCAGAGCCGTGACAACGCTGCGGGTCGAGACGACGCTCGGTGCCATCGAGGGCGTCGCACGCAAGGAGCACGCGGCGTTTTTGGGAATTCCGTTTGCGGCCGCGCCCGTCGGGAGCTTGCGCTTTCGAGCGCCAGAGCCGGCGCTTCCGTGGACGAGTGTGCGCGAGGCGAAGGCATTTTCGCCGGCTGCGATGCAGGGCGTGGAGTTTGCGCCAGGCGTGGGCATCCGCGGCGCGCAGCGCGAAGATTGCCTGTACCTGAACGTGTTCACGCCTGCCTTGCACGGCGACGCCGAAGGCAAGCCACGGCCCGTGTTGTTTTGGGTACACGGCGGCGCGTTCACGGTGGGCACGGCAGGCATCACGCTCTACGACGGAGGTGCGCTCGCCGAGCTTGGCGACGTGGTGGTGGTCACGGCCAACTACCGCGTGGGCGCGCTCGGCTTTTTGGTACTTGGGGAGCATGGCACAGAGCTCGGTGCGCGTGCGAATCTAGGCCTGCTCGATCAGGTGGCGGCGCTTCGCTGGGTGCAGGAGAACATCACGCGTTTCGGCGGTGATCCCGCGAATGTCACGTTGTTCGGGGAGTCTGCGGGCGGCACTGCGGTGTCGCTATTGATGGCGGCGGCAGAGGCGCGGCCCTTGTTCCGGCGCGCCATCGTGCAGAGCGGGACTGGGCCGCTGCGCGTGGCCAAGGAAGCGCGCGCGCTCGAGGTCACGGAGCGCCTGCTCGAGCGGCTCGGGCTCTCACTCAAAGACGCACCACGCTTGCAGACGATGCCGGCCAAAGAGCTGATGGCGGCGCAGCACGCGCTCGAGAGCGACGGCAGCCTGTGGCCCCACTTCTTTCCGGTGCTCGATGGTGCGCTGTTTACCGAGCAGCCAGGGGAGTCTATCGCCAAGGGGGCGTTGAAAGACATCCCGTTGCTCACCGGCACCAACCGCGATGAGTGGAATTTGTTTGCGGCCATGGACATGAAGTCATGGGCAGCTCCACTCGATGAAGCCGCTCAAATCGCGCTACTGCAACGGGCGATGCCGCGTGCATCCGACGTTGCGCTGCGACGCCTCGCTGCGGGCTACGCAAACTCGCGACAGGTCCTCGGATTGCTTGCGCATCCGCGGGCGGTGCTGCGCGCCATCGAAGGCGACCTGCGATTTCGGATCCCTGCGACGCGCTTTGCAGAGGCCCATTTGCGAGCCGGCGCTGACGTCTACAGTTACCTGTTCGCGTATGGTTCACCTGGTCTCAGGGGCGAGCTCGGGGCCTGTCATGCGCTCGAGATTCCCTTTGTGTTTGGAAGTCTTTCTGCGCCGAATCAAGCGCGCTTCGTGGGGGAAGGGCCGGCGGTCGAAGCGCTCAGTCGCGGCATGATGCAGGCCTGGGCTGCGTTCGCGCGCTCGGGCGACCCAAGCTGTGAAGCGCTCGGAGCGTGGCCGCGCTTCGATGAGCGCACGCGCAGCACGATGGTGTTGAACGCAGAGAGCGCCGTCGAAAAGGCACCCTTTGAAGCAGAACGCAGCCTCTGGGACGAGCTCGGTCTCTAGCGCAGCCAGCGCTCGAAGATCCAGTGTCCGCTCTCTTCTTCGCGCTCGCTCCGGTGACTGAGTGTCAGGCCGTGAAAGAGCGTGGCATCGTCAGGTAGCGCCCCGCCGAGTGCTTCAGGTACAAGCGCGCCTTCGTAGCGCGACAGCAAAAGCTCATCGATGCACGGAGGCGCTGCATAGAGTGGGCCTGTGGTGCGCGGGCCGGCTTCGACGCTCACAGAGGGGTAGCGTTCAGTCAGCCACGAAAGGGCGATGCGCGGGCTGAGCTCGGGCAAGGCGACCACGCTAAACGGCGGCTCGCGCCAATGGTTCAGTGCGTTCTTCGCGCCTTCGCGTGTGGTCAACACGAGCTTCGGTGTGCCGTCTGCGTAGGCCACATGCTCGCGCGGTAGGTTGCCGCTTGCGCTGAGAATGGCGCATACAGGGGGTGCGGACTTGTGAAGCGCTGCGCGCAGGGCTTCGAGCTCCGCTACGTACGTGCCTTGCAAACGGTGGCTCAGCATGGGCTCGCAGCGCAGGTTTTGGCTGCTGGTTAACAGGGCATCGCTGCGCGCACGGGCCAGATTCAGGGCGAAGAAATCTTGCTCGCTCTTGGGGGCGTGGGGGCCGATGGCGAGCACGTGCAGGGGCCCGCCCTGGACTCTCACCGCCGCGCATATCTGGCTTACGCCGCGCGGTTCGCACGCACCCGGTCCGAACAACGCCTCGGCGTGCGCGCGTGCTGCATCGAGGATGCTTGGCCTGGGCGAGACCATGTTACTTCTGGTGCTTCGCTTTCCATTCCTCGTACGGCATGCCGTACACGTGACTGCGCGCATCGGCGTCGCTCAGGCTCACGCTGCGCTCCTCGGCTGCGGCGCGATACCACTTCGACAAGCAATTGCGGCAGAAACCTGCCAGGTTCATGAGGTCGATGTTCTGCACATCGGAGCGCTCTTGCAGGTGGGAGACGAGTTTGCGGAACGCTGCGGCTTCGAGTTCCGTTTGGGTCGCTTGGTCCATCCCGACGGTGTAGCGCCTGTGCGTGGCGCGGAGCAAGCGCAGGCAACGTAGCCCGTGGCGTCACGAAAGGGCGCGCGTGACCAAGCTCGAAAGTTCGGACAGCACATTCGAGGGGATTTCGTGGCCGCCGCGAAAGGGCACGAAGGTCACGTCCGCGGATGCAGCCACCAGCAAATCGCGTAGGGATTCGGCAGCTTCGAACGAGAGCAACGGGTCCTCGTGGCCGTGGCTTTGCATGATGGGTAGGCCCGCAAGGGAGGACATCTTTGGGGCCCACACGGAGCGCGCGATGAGCGTGCTCGACAACAGGGCGAGCGCTGCCGGTTTGCGTGTGAGATGCAGCGCGAGGTCGAGTGCCAGCATCGAGCCCTGGGAAAAGCCCCCCAATAGGACGCGCTCGTGCGAAATGTCGAGGCGCGTGTACATCGTGTCGAGCAGGTCGAGCATCTGCGCGCGCACGTGCGGTAGCTCCTGCGGCAACTCGCCGCTGCGATCGGGGGCTTCGCCGCGCGCACGGCGCTCGAAGAGCTCGGGATCGATCATCCACCAAGCACGGCTGCCCCAGGTGTCGAGCGCGAGCGGTGCCTCAGGAAACACAAACCGAACGTTGCTTGGAACGCGCAGCACGCGTGTCAGGGGGACGAGGTCGTCGCCGGCCGCGCCGAAGCCGTGCATCAGGACGACCACGGGGCCGGTGCCACCCCCCTGGCCGTCGCTGCCGCCTGAGATGTGCGCGTTGAGTGAGCCAAGTCGTTCCGTTCGCATCGCGCAAACCTAGCAGAGCCCTGGGGCTAGGGAATCGACGAAGCTGTCCTTGCGGCGAAACACGCCCTTGCCGTTTCGTCTTTGCAATAGATGAGGAGCTTACGCCTCCGAGGCAGGCGCACGGAGTTCCACAAGTGTTGCGCCCCAGCCGCCTCGCATCGGCTCCGAGAGCTTGTAGGAGAGCACGGCTTCAGGCATGCGATCGAGCACCGCGTGTACCGTGCGCCGCAGGGTGCCCTTGCCCTTGCCGTGCACGAGACGCAGCGAGAGCACGCCTTTTTCGCGACACGCCGTCACGTACTCTTCGACCAAGTCAGCCACATCGCTGGGGCGGAACGTGTGGAGGTCGAGCTCGCCGTCGAGCGGATCGTGGGCGACTTCTTCTTCTTCCGTCATCGTCCCCCCTGGCGACCTTAGTTTAGGCCGCCTGTTGTGCGGCGACGCGCGTGTGCTTCTTCCAGTCTTGGACGCGCACTGCCGTGTAGCGAGGTGGCGCTGCGATGCGCAGCTGGGCTCTTACTTCGGTGAGGGGCAGGGCGAGCAGGTTCTCCCAGTGTACAGCGAGTAGCCAGCGCGCGCGGAAGCCTCGCGTCAGGCCCCGCACGACTTCGCGGCGCAGCGCACTCTGTGGGTCGCGCAGGAAGGCCACACTGGCGATGAAGCCGATCCCCAGGTTGAACACTTGCGCGAACGAGAAGGCCAACAAGGCGGCCTCGCCGACGATGTCGCCCTGATAGCCTGTGACCGTGTGCCAGAGGTCATGGGTGTCGCGCAGTCGATTGCGGACGAAGTCGACCTCCGGTGGCACATCGCCCTGATCCCCGCGGCCTTCGATGCTGGCTTGGTGGAGGCCCTCGACGGTGATGCCTTCCGAGTCGAGGAAGCGCAGGTAGGCGCGGCCGAGGCTGTCTTCGGGCAACGCCTCCAGGGCTTTTCGGTCGAGCAGCACGGCGAGCAGATCGGGTTTTTCGCGGAGTAGCGCGCGTCCTTCCGCGGACATACGCATTCGGGCCAGGTTCAAATACACGTTTTTCCCGGACAAAGCCTCGATGATGCGAAAGACTTGCGCCGTGTCATCGGGATTCTCGATCAACGCCTTAATCGCTCGCATGGCATCAGCTATCCGAATCTCTCCATGGCGGACTTTGCCCATACAAAACTCCTTGCAACCTGGCGCTACTGACAGCGTTGTAAGTGTCTAGCGAGTCATCCGCCGTGTCAAGTCCTCCTGCCTCAGGCGCACCTAAGCGCACACGTCGCAACGCCGAAGACGCGCGCCGTTCCATCCTCGACGCGGCCGAGCGCCGCCTATTCGAGCTAGGTCCGGACGGGATTCGCCTGCAACAAATCGCGACCGACGTCGGCATCTCGCACCCTGCCGTGCTGCATCACTTCGGCAGTCGCGAAGGGCTGGTCGAGGCCGTGGTCTCGCGTGCGTTCAATAGCCTAGAGGCGGACCTCATCCGCTCCATCGCGGAGGCACAGCCTGCGGGGGACAGCGCCATCTTCGACGCCATCGAGCAGACCTTTTCGGTGCTGGTCGTGAAGGGGCATGGTCGCGTGCTGAGCTGGCTCTTGTTGTCGGGACACGCGCTCGACACGCGGACTTCGAAGCTGCGTGCGCTGGCGGAGCTCGTGCATCAAAAGCGCCTGCTCGCCAAACCCGGGGCGTGCATCGATTTCGAAGACTCGATGTTTCGCGTGATGCTCGTGACGCTGAGCATTCTGGGAGAAAGTGTCGCCGGCCCCACACTGCGCACGAGCGTGGGCATAGGCGACGACGAGACGGCGGTGCGCTTTCGCCGCTGGCTTGCCGCACTCCTCACGCCGCCCGAGCTGCGCTGAGCGCGCAGTATGCCTGCGAAAGCCAGGGTTCAGGTGGCAGTGCCCGCCCGGTGAAAGCCCGGCGCTGCGCCGTGGCTGCGATTCCACAACAGCGCCTGGATGCTCACCGCACCGAGAATCAGTACGCCCGCCATGGCGACGCCCGAGACCGGCGAGGTTTGACCGTTGCGCACCGCAATGCCCACGAAGGCCCAGATCACCACCGCCAGATACAGCGCGTCGTGGCGCAAGAGTCCGACTGCAGTGGAGATCGCTGTTGCCAACAGGACAAGCGCGATGGCGAACTGCTCGAGGCTCACGCCTGAAGGCAACAGGCGCGCGGCTTCCACGAACAAGCTGACGTTGGCGAGCGAAGCCACGGAAACCCAGGCGAGATAGATGCGGAAGGGGGCTTCCACGCACAAAAGCTCTGCGACTTTTTGCTCACCTGAGCCCCAGTGCAGGCGCTGGTTGATGACCACGAGCGCGACGAGCAATGCGGCCATGGCGATGAGCGTCGCCGCGAAGAGCTCGTAGTGCCACAAAAACAGCCAGGCCATATTGGCGGCGCAGCTCCATAAAAAGGGAGCGCGGATCCTATTCAGCCGCGCATTTGCGCGCTCTTTGGGCAGGAGCTGAAAGATACTGAAAGCGATGAGGCCAGCGTAGATGAGCGACCAGATGGAAAACACATAGGCGGCGGGTCGGAACAGCTCCTGAAAGCCTTGCGCAACAGCTCCCGTGGTGCGCCCATTGAGTGGCAGCAGATTGGCGAGCACATTGACGACAAGCGTGGCCACGAGTGCGAGAGCCACCACGTAGGCTTGCGCCCGCGAGTTCGTGTCGTCTTGTCGAAGCTTCGGCTGCAGCTCGCCCGCGTGTTCCATGCAGCCTGATCTACGCGCCGAAGCAGCGGAGGAAAAACGTGTGTGCGCTCCCGTGCGAAGCTGAACGCTCAGCTTGCCTGGGTCACCCGCGTGAGCAGGCGGCGCACGCCTTCGTCGAACACGTCCTCTTCGCTTATCAGGCTCAGCACCAAATGGGCGCCCTGGGTGAGGTCGTAATAGAAGCCCGGTTGGACCCACACACCGTCTTGCTCGAGCAGCATGAGGGCCCACTGTTCGTCGTCGTAGATGGCTGGCAGGCGCAGGATTGCGTACCAGCCGCCTTCCGTGTCGAGCACGCTCACGGCGCTGTCGACGCATGCGCTCTTTACGGCGCGCAGGTTGCGCAGCACACGAGTATGGGTCTTCTCGCGAATGTGCGGGCCCTGTGCGAGTAAGCTGGGCAAGGCGAGCTGTACGGGAGTGGCCACGGACAGGTAGGTGTCGGCAATGTGCGTGAGTCGCTCGCAAGCCTCTTGCACGATGTGCGCATCGGGGCCTGCGATGGTGGTCCAGGCCAGCTTGAGCTGCGGCAAAAGTAACGACTTGCTCAGGCCGCCCATGCAAAACACGAGCGCTTTGTCGGCCGCGAGCAGGGCTGAGTGCGCACGTCTTGTATCTTCGCGATGCGCGTAGGCAGAGAACACTTCATCGCTCAGGATGGGCAAGCCCAGGGATGCGAGCTCTACGAGCTCATCGCGCTTGAGGTAGGAGCCCGTGGGGTTGTTCGGGTTCACGACCAAGATGGCGCGCGTGTTTGGCCGCAGCGCAGCTCGGATCTCGTCCATGTCGAGGTGCCACTCGCCGTCGTAGGCCAGTGCATAGGGGATGAGCTCCACGTTTTCCAGCGTCGAGAGCATGTCGAAGAGTGGGTAGCTCGGCGTGGGCACAAGCACGCTGTCGCCC
Source organism: uncultured Polyangiales bacterium (assembly GCA_964515685.1). Taxonomy (GTDB): domain Bacteria; phylum Myxococcota_A; class Polyangia; order Polyangiales; family DASUME01; genus DASUME01. Next base: position 7,904 of record CAZEWA010000243.1, read on the forward strand.
GGGTCACACAAGAGCTTGAACAGAAAGCCGTAGGCTTCGC
>CAZEWA010000244.1:0-7923 GCA_964515685.1 uncultured Polyangiales bacterium
CTCGGATTAGGCCCAGAAGGTCCGAGTGCGTAAGTAGCGTCCCCAGAGGGATTCGAACCCTCGTCGTCGCCGTGAAAGGGCGATGTCCTGGGCCTCTAGACGATGGGGACCTTCAGGACTAGTGCGTTCAAGTGGGCCGTACAGGGATCGAACCTGTGACCGTTTGGTTAAAAGCCAACTGCTCTACCAACTGAGCTAACGGCCCCTGTATGCCCGCTTAAGGCCCGGCGTTATTAGCATTTCGTCTGGTGGCGTCAAGAAGTCATGAACCAGACGCAACGTTTTCTCTCCTGTGCCGATATGTCTCTCGACTGTGGCCACGCCTCCACAGTGCCCATGACGCGCGGCACACCGCGTCCCGCTTCGCCCATTCCCAGCCAGGGATAGTCGAAAAGGACGGTTGTGCGATCGAACCCACCAATACGGAGAGAAAAGGCCGTGTCTCGATTGAATTTCACGCTTGACGCCGCGCGTCAAAAACAGGTACTTGGGAAATCAGTAGACGTCCACATGTCGGTAGGGGTATCCAGTCATCTCAACGGCATGCAGCTTGCTCAACGGATTCGAGCAAGCGGGGACACTCCGCGAATACGAAAGCTTGGAACGAAACCTGGGAGCGCGCTGTTGCGCTTTCGAACTCGCAAACGGAGAGGGGTAGGGCACATGGCCACCATCGGACAGGTCGCAGTCATCGTGGCGCAAGCCGGGGTCGACGTGGACGCTTGTCCCTGCGTGGACAACCTCCGGCAGGAGGCGTGCGGTACCGTGGTGCTCCAGCAAGAGGCTGGTGAGTCGCTTCCCGTATTGGGGCAGCGAATCCGTGAGCGCATTGCCGTTCTCGCGAGCCAAGGGCACCAGCTTCACAGCGCCACGTTCCTTGCACGGCGCGGCTTTGGCCTCGGCGACGTGCTCGGCACCGCGGATTTGGTGCGTGTGCTGCTGACGGGTATGCTCGCTTTTGGAAGCGGTCAGCTTTGCCTGCAATCCGAAGCGCAAGACCCGCACGCCCAGGTGGCGCTAAAAGCCCTGGCGGACGCGCTGAGCGATCAGATGCGGGGGACGGGCGTAGAGGTCACGAGCCGGCAGTCGTGCCGTCCTCCTGCGCCCGGCTTTTCGGCAGTCGCGCTTATCTGACGCGTGCTACAAGCTCGCGCCGGTTCCTGATCTCGCCGGTGCAAGTTTATGTCTCATCCTAGCGACCAGCGGCGAACGTTCGCCATCATCTCCCACCCTGACGCGGGCAAAACTACGCTCACGGAAAAGCTACTCCTGTACGGAGGAGCGCTCCACCAAGCGGGCGCGGTGAAATCGCGCAAATCCCAGCGCGCGGCCACCAGCGACTGGATGGAGATCGAGCGCAAGCGCGGCATCTCGGTGACGTCGAGCGTGCTGCAGTTCGTGCGCAATGGCATCCACTACAACCTGCTCGATACGCCAGGTCACCAAGACTTCAGCGAGGACACCTACCGCACGCTGACGGCTGCCGACTGCGCCATCATGCTTATCGATGCGGCCAAGGGGGTGGAGACGCAGACGCGGAAGCTCTTCGACGTGTGTCGAAAGCGCGGCACGCCCATCGTGACCTTCGTCAACAAGCTCGATCGCCCGGCGCGCGATCAGTTTCACCTGATGAGCGAAGTAGAAGAAGTGCTCGGCATCCACACCACGCCGAGGACCTGGCCCATCGGTAGCGGCGACCTCTTCAAGGGCGTGTACGACCTCGCGCAAAAGACCGTGCTCTTGTTCGACGCTTCGGGTCGCGGCACGTTTCGCGCGCCTGTTGTCGTGAAGGGTCTCGACGATCCGTCCCTTTCGGATCTCATCGGCGAGGATGCGGCGGCCACATTGCGCGCAGAGGTCGAGCTGCTCGAGGGTGCGGGAGAGCCCTTCGAACGCGCCAAGTTCCTACGCGGGCAGCAAACGCCTGTGTTCTGCGGCAGCGCACTCACGAACTTCGGCATCGAGCCCTTTCTCGACGCATTCGTGGACTTGTGCCCATCGCCAGGGCCTCAGCTTGCGGGCGACGTAATCGTTCAGCCCACGGACGAGCGCTTCAGCGGCTTCATCTTCAAGGTCCAAGCCAACATGGACCCGGCGCATCGAGACCGCATCGCATTTCTGCGTGTGTGTTCGGGCAAATTCGAGAGCGACATCGAGGTCCACCACTACCGCCTCGGGAAAACCATCCGCTTGAAGCGCCCACAGGGCTTCTTCGGGCAGGAACGCGAAGCCATTGATGAGGCCTTTGCAGGAGACGTCCTCGGGTTGTTCGACCCTGGTCTTTTTCGCATCGGAGATACCCTGTCGACCAAGGGAGCGTTGTGTTTTGAGACGGTGCCGCGCTTCTCGCCGGAGCATTTTGCGCGTCTGCGTTTGCTCGACCCCATGAAGCGCAAGCAGCTGCAAAAAGGTATCGACCAGCTCGCCGAAGAGGGAACCGTGCAGCTGTTCACCGAGAAGGGCCGCGAGAAAGACCCGATTCTCGGCGTCGTCGGACGCTTGCAGTTCGAAGTGCTCACCTACCGTCTGCAGCACGAGTACGGTGCGAAGGCCGAAATTGAGCTGCTTCCCTACCAGCACGCGCGCTGGGTCGATGGTCCCAAGGGGCCTGAGGAGTTGCTCGCCAAGCGCATTCCCATGGCCGTGCTCGATGTCGATAGCCGCCCCGTTGCGCTGATGCGCAACGACTGGGAATTGAGCGTGGCCGTTCGGGACAATCCCAGCTGGGTGTTCAACGAGACAGCCCCCATCCGCGCTGGCGAGGGCTGAGCCCTAGAGCTGCGCTGCTGCGTAGAGCCGATGGTGCTTTTCCTAATGAGGTAGGGTCGGGTTGGCCACATAAGCCATCAGAACCGCATCTCGGAGGGTAGAACCATGCGACGCATAGACATCGGGGCAGTACTCGTGGGGGTAGGCCTGATGGTAGGCTGCCAATTGCTCGTCGACGGCGACCAGGCAAAGCTCAGCAAGCGCGCGGAAGTCGAGGCGGCCTGCAAAGACGTGCATTGCAAGCCCGAGGAACACTGTGACCTCGTGCAGGTCGTCTGTGTGACCGAGCCCTGCGAGGCCGTTGCGGAGTGTGTTCCAGACAACCTCGCCATCGAGCCCTTTGAGTCCGAAGTGGGAGACGAGAGGGCGGAGGCGGACGGTACGTCCTGCGGGAAGAACACCTGCTCGGGTGGGCAGGTCTGCTGCAACGCGAGCTGCGGCATCTGCACGGAGCCGGGTGGCGCCTGTATCCAGCGCGTGTGCGACGAAGAGCCGCCCCCTGATGCCGAAGTGACGCCACCTAGTTCCTGTGCCGTTGTTCTGTGCGCTCCGGGGACCTACTGCGACGACCTCGGGGGCGAGGCCAAGTGCTTGCCCCTGCCGAGCTGCAAGGGCGTTTCCTGCGAGGAGGGGACACACTGTGAGCTCGAGGCCGTCACGTGCGTGCGAGCGCCCTGTCCTCCGCAACCCACGTGTGTTCCGGATGCAGTGGATCCGTGTGCGAGCAAAAAGTGCCCGAAGGACAGCCCTTGCAGCGTTGTCGGAGGCATCGCGATTTGCAGCCCAGACGTGTGCGAAAACCCTTGCATTGCCGTAAAATGCGCTAAGGGGACGCATTGCGAAGCCCAGGAAGTGCAGTGCGTGACTGAGCCCTGCTGTGCCGTAGCGGCCTGTGTAGCCGATGAAGCGCCGACGACTTGCGGCGAGAACACCTGCGGCCCAGGCACGTACTGCTGTAATGCTAGTTGCGGCATCTGTGCGCCGAAGGGTGGTGCCTGCACACTGCAGATCTGTGATGTAAAACGCTGAGGAGAAGCTGCGCGGCTGTAGTCTTGAGGTAGACAGGAAGATGAGAAGTTTGAAGACCACACTGCCTGAGTTCCTGCTGCTCGCTGGCTTCCTGGGAATCTCGGCATGTTCGCGTGGTAATGCCCCGTCGCAGGGAGAGCCGTCAGCGACTCCGAGCACGGGGGAAGAAGCACTGGAGGCCGTTGAGCCTTCGCCCTTGGGTCCAGAATGCGGCCGCACGTCGTGCAATGTCGGCGATGTTTGCTGCAACGCGAGCTGCGGGATCTGCACGCCTCCGGACGGCATGTGCACGCAGCAAGTCTGTTTGGAGGAGGAGCCCGCAGCCGGCGAGCCCACGGGCATCACTTGCGCCAACGTTCGCTGTGCATCCGGGACGCACTGCGAGATGGTCGAGGTTCAGTGCATAAGGGCTCCGTGCAACCCTGTGCCGCAATGCACGCCCGATGTGCCGAGCCCAGAGTCGGGCGTCAGTTGCGGTCAGAACACCTGCGCGGCAGGCCAGGAATGCTGCAATCAGAGCTGCGGCATTTGTACCGATCCGGGCAAGGGGTGCATCAAGCTGTTTTGCCCGGATGGCCGGATGCCCGGGCAAAAGTAGCGACTATTTGACGCGCTCGATCACGCCGCACACAGCCAACAGTCGAGCCCGTGCCGCGTCGTAGTCGCGTGCTGCTTCGATGCGGCTGCGACGGGCGCCTTGCTCGATTTCTTCGGCATCGAGCAACTCAAGCAAGGTGCTGACACCTGCTCGGTAGCGTTCATTCTGGGCCTGGCGGGTGGTCGTGGCGGCGGCAAGCATTTCCGTCGCGCGATCGAGCATGGTTTTGGCTATCTGGGCTCCATAGTGCGCCTCGGCCACGTCGGCTTTCATGCGCAGCAGCGTGCTCTCGAAAACCTTCTGCGTCTCGATGACGGCTTGGCTCGTGACCTTGGCGCGGCGCCAGAGACTTGCGTCGAAAGCCGACCAACGCAGATACAGCATGCCGCTCGCTGCGTATTGATCGCCCTCGATGCCTTGGCCCTTGCGCACGTCGCTGTAGGTAATCTGGCCAGTAGCGGTGGCGCCGATGGTGGGGAGCCGCAACCCGATTGCGGAACGATGCGTGGCTTGGCTTGCAGCGACGGCGGCTTCTGCCTGCTTGATTTCGGGGCGGTTTTGGGCGGCGAGGGTAGTGGCCTCATGCAGCGTGTTTGGCACGCTGAACGGGTCGTGTTCGAGTGGCACAGGCCGCAAGGGCTTTTCGGGATCTTCACCGAGCGCCGTCGCGAGTGCAGCCATGGCGGCTTGAAACTCGATACTGCGTACTTCGAGCATGTGACGCGCTGCGACGGCTTCGATTTCTGCGCGTTGCGCATCGACCGCGGGGCGAACGCCTGCACGCACGAGAGCCGCGATGGACTTGAGCTGGTCGTCGCGACGCTCCGAGGACAGGCGTGCGTCGTCGATGAGGAGCTGCGCAGAAATACCGCGAATAAAGATTTCCACGGCAGCTTGGACGGCGACACGCTGGATGCCCTCCATGGCCGCGCGCTGTTGTACGCTCTGCGCTTCTGCGGCCTCTACGTTGCCGCGACGAGAACGGTCGATCAGCGTCCAATCGACGGTCGCGTTACCGTTCGTGTTGAGCGTGGTGTTCTTTAAGCGAATCTGCTCCGCGCGCTGGTTTGCAGGGTCGAGCTGCCTGCCGATGTATTCGAGCTGCGCCGATAGATTGCTGAGCAGCTCTTCCGGTGTCTGCGGATTATCGACGAGCATCGGTGGCGCGGCGTCGCTTCGACTGCGATTCACCAGGTACGGAAAGTTGTTGTAGAGCGCGCCGGCTTGGGCACCGAGCGTGAGCCTGGGTAAGTAGGCGCCGCGTGCCTGGTGCTCTTGGGCCTGAAAGCGCTGCAAGGTGGCCAGCGCGCCGAGCACCGAGGGCGGATTGGATCGCGCGCGCGCGACCACCTCAGACAGCGTAACGGGACGGCCTTGCGGAGTCTGGGCAGCAGCTTGAGCTTGAGCCGTGGGAGTCCCATCGTCCGCGGCCGTATGCAGCGGAGCCGCCACCCAAATCGCCGTGGCCACAAGGCCGTGAGAGAAAGCCCGCACAAGCTTATGTCGCTTCGTCTTGTCACATCGCGTCGTGCTGCGCGTCATACGAGCTCTGCCACCTTGCGCCCAAAGAGGCGTTCGAGTTGTGTCATCAAGAGATCACTGGGTGTCACGTAGAGACCTTCTCCCTTGAAGTGGACCTTGAACTCTTCCGTTCTGAGTTCGAGTTGCACCGGGGTACTTCCAGGATGACCGAGCAGGGTGCGCTTGAGCGTGAGGAGCGCCTGATCCGCCAGAGCATCGAGCTCCAGTGTCACACGCACAGCCTTCGCTTTTTGAGAGAAATATGCGGCGAGTGGCTTCACATCTGTAAGCAGGAGCTTGGTGGTGAGCTGTGCCTCGGTGTCGTCATCGGAGCCGCCACCATTGCGATCCCCCTCAAATTGCACCTGGCCGCTTACAAGGACAGGCTCCCCCGAGGTGAGGACTTCACGCGCGTTTTCCAAAAACTTGGGCCGCACGATGACTTCGACGCGGTCGCTCGCGTCTTCGAGCGTGAAGAAAGCCATCTTGCTACCCGCCTTGGTAGGGCGCTCACGAAAGCCTTCGACAAGCCCAGCCACTTCGACGCGAGCCTCGGCAGGCAATCCGGAGAGTCCCGAAATGCTGGCCGTACAAAAGCGTTTCACCTCGGCCAAGTACGCATCTAGGGGATGGCCCGAAACGTAAAAACCGAGCGCCCCGCGTTCGCGCGAGAGCAGGTCGCGAGTATTCCAGGGGTCAATCGCGACGAATTCGCCGCGCTCAACCTTCATCTCTTTTTTGTCTGCTTCAGACAAGAGTCCGAACAAGTCCTGCTGGCCGCTTGCCTTCTCGGCTTGCAGCTTCTTGCCGCGCTCGATGGAGGTGTCGATGCTGGCGAACGCTTGAGCGCGATGTACGGCGCGCGGTTGGTGCAGTCGGTCGAAGGCACCGCACTGCACGAGCGCTTCGAGCACGCCTTTGTTCAGCTTGCGCAGGTCGACGCGGGCCGTGAAGTCGAACTGATCGACGAATGGCGACGGGCTTCCATCTTCCGCTTTACGGGCTTCGAAGATGGCTTCGAGCGCCGCGTCGCCGATGCCCTTCACGCCGCCCAGTCCGAAGCGAACCCTGGGGCCTTGTGTATCCGCGACGCTGCCACCTGTACACACGGGGCGGCCGGGCTTAGGGGGCTTGATGTCAGGCGACGGGTCGTAGACGACGCTGAAGTCGATTTGGCTTTCGTTGATATCCGGCGGGAGAACCGTGATGCCCATCGTGCGAGCCTCGGCCACCGTGCGCACGACCTTGTCTATTTTGTCTTTGTCTGCGCTGAGCGTCGCGCACATGAACTCGACGGGGTAGTGCGCTTTCAAATACGCGGTTTGGTAGGTGATGAGCGCGTAGGCCGCCGAGTGAGACTTGTTGAAGCCGTAGCCTGCGAAGTACGCCATGAGATCGAACACGCGCACGGCATCGTGTTCCGCGTGGCCATTCTTCAAGGCGCCCGCGACGAACAAGCCCTTTTGCTGCTCCATCTCTTCGGCCTTCTTCTTGCCCATGGCGCGGCGCAAAAGATCAGCGCCACCAAGCGAGTAGCCGGCCATTTTCTGGGCGGCCTGCATCACTTGCTCCTGATAGACGATAACGCCGTAGGTGGGCGCGAGGATCTCTTCTAGGCAGGGATGCGGAAACTCCACCTTCTTGCGCCCGTGCTTACACTCCACGAAGTCGTCGACCATGCCAGTACCCAGCGGACCTGGACGATACAGCGCCACCGCGGCGACGATGTCTTCGAAGCAGTCAGGCTTGAGCTTCTTGAAGAGCCCCTGCATACCGCTCGATTCGAGCTGGAACACGTTGGTGGTTTCACCTGATTGCAGCAGCGAGTACGTCGGCGCGTCGTCGAGTGGGATGCGGTCGATGCGGAAGGGCGCACCGTCGCGGTCCGGACGTCGATCGATGAGCTTCACCGCGAAGTCGACGACGGTGAGGGTCTTGAGACCCAAGAAGTCGAACTTGACGAGGCCTGCTGCTTCGACGTCGTCTTTGTAATACTGCGTGACGTA
>CAZEWA010000245.1:0-6044 GCA_964515685.1 uncultured Polyangiales bacterium
CCTGGTGTCGCGCGCTTCTGGTCTTACAGACTCGGTGCGGGAGCTGCCACGGCGCGTCGCGTCAAGCGGGCGCCCCCATGTCTCTCGCTAACTACGACGACATGATGAAGCCCGCAGTCACCGCGCCAGAGAAGAAAGTCTTCGAGCTCGTCGCCAGCCGCATCTACGACCATCAAGCCCCCATGCCGCCCAGCGGCGTCCTTGATGTCGCAGAGCTTGCGCCGCTCGATGCTTGGCTCGCTTCGGACCGTGAGGTGGGGAGCGACCCAACCTGCGTAGGCCTTCCGGAAGTGCCGCCGCCAGTAAAGCCCGAAACGCTGCCTTGGCCCGACGATTGCGAAGCTTTCTACAGCATAAGGGCCCACGATCCCGACGACCCCAGCAAGCCGTTCCGGATTCCGGCGGGGCAAGAGATTCAGGTTCCGCTCGCCATCGATGTGCCGCCTTGGGGCGATGTGCCCACGCAGGCACTGATGTTCAAACCCATCATCGACAACATCAAGGTTCTCCACCACTGGAATTTGTTCGAAGGTGCAGCGGGCAGCGCGGATGGCGCGATGCTGTGGGGCTTTGCGCCTGGAAATCAGGGCACGCCAGTGATTCCGAACGACGTGGGCTTGTACTTGCCCAGCGGCCCGATGAACCTCGAGATGCACTACTACAACGTGGGAGGTACCGAGGACGAGTTCGACGAAACCGGCATCGAGGTATGCGTTACGCGCACGTTCCGCAAGCACACAGCCAGCCTTACAAAGCACTTCAATGCCTTCCCGTTGCTGGCGCCCCATCAACAGGGCTCTGCGCAAGACATCTGCCGCGTGATCACCACCACCGACGAGCCTATCCACTTGATCGGGGTCATTCCGCATATGCACAAGCTGGGTGTGCGCGCTTTCCTCTCGGTGAATCGCAACTACACCGAGCGGGTCCTGCTCGATGTGCCGTACACCTTCAAAGATCAGCGCGTGCATCCCATGGACGACGTGCTGATTCACAGTGGCGACGTGGTGACCACGCGCTGCACCTGGAATAACACCACGGGTCGCTTGGTGGACTATGGCATGAGTTCCGACCAGGAGATGTGCGCAAACTTTGGCCTCTATTGGCCCATGGACGGATTCTTTTGCCTCGGGCTGTAACGTGCGCCACGGAAATCAAAAAATGACCATTGCACCACGTCGCTCTTTGCGACAGCGAGTGGACTGGTGCGCGCGACAAGGAAAACCGATTTAATCAGTCTGACCGAAGCGGTGTACACGTCGGCGGAGAGCCACGACGCCTGGCTTGCGCGCGTGCTCGATGTCTCCGAGCGGGGCCTCGGCCAGGGCGTCGCCTGCGGTCTGAGCGTGATCCGTGAGCACGCGGACGGCAGCGGTCGAAGTCTGGAGCTGGCCGAGGGCAGGGGCCACGGTCGTTCCACGCTGGACATGGCGGGCAACGTCCTCGAGAACATGGACGACCACGGCTATCGGGAATTCTGGTATCCGCGCCGGCGCGTGCTGCTGGCCTCCTCCGTGGCCGAGGCCGCGCCGCCCGGTGCGCGCATGTTGTACGACTGGTACCTCAAGCAAACGGGCGCCGAGGAGTTTCTGGGCTTGCTCGGCCACCCGGCTCCGGGCTGGGCCTTTTTGCTGTTCTGCGATTGGCCCGGCGGCTCCGGGCTCGACTCGGCGCAGCGTGACGCGCTCGAGCGTTTGCGCATCCATCTGGAGAGCGTGCTCCGGCTCCGCATGCTGGGAGAGGCGCAGCTGCCGGTCGCTGTGCTCTCGCTCGAGGGGCGTGTGATGCACAGTGAAACCTTGCAGCAAAGCGACACACAGTTTGCCGATGCCCATGGCGAGAGCGCAGGCGAGCGCGTGCGCCGCATCGAAGCAGCGCGCACCGAAGCAGGACGTAGCGAGCCGAACAAGGCGCTCGCGGTCTGGAAGGCTCTAGTAGACGGCACCTGGAGTCTTATCGAGCACGTCGACCGCGATGGGAGGCGCTTTTACCAGGCATATGAGAATGCGCCCGCTGCGCGTCCGTACCGTAGCCTCACCACGCGCGAGTCCGCGGTGCTCGACCATGCGGTGCAGGGCTTGAGTGGTAAGCACGTAGCCTATGCTCTCGGCATCGCGCAGCCCCTGGTCTCACGCAACCTGGCGTCGGCCGCGCTCAAGTTGGGCTTTCGCGACCGCGCAGATCTTTTGCGCTGCGCTTCGGCCTTACTCGAGCGTTCGCCGGTTTTTTCTCCCTCTGAGCCTCTTACTCACGCCGAGGCCGATGTGCTTGAGCTGGTTCAGCTCGGACATTCCAATCAGACCATCGCCGCGCTGCGCTCGCGCTCGGTGGCCACAGTGGCCAACCAGGTGTCCTCCATCTTGCGCAAGACCGGAGCGCACACGCGTCGGGCACTGATGATAGGCGACCTGGAAGCGGGCGAGGGTAGCGCAGGGTCGGAAGGCGCGTGAAGTCAGAGGCCGTGTTTTTCACCGACCGAATGCGGACTGCGCCGCCGACGTTGGCGTTGGCATCTACCCACCGTGAACCGTCAGAGGGTCGCGGTGTGTAGCGATGTGACCGCAAGCCAGTGTGCAGTCTGAGCCTGCAAGCTAGTCTGCAGGTGGCCGCTTTAAGGCGGCTCTTTCGCGCCATTTGACAACGTGAGCATGCACCCGCTTTGGGTGGACATACATTGACGTTTCAGAAGCTCGCGATGGACCATTTCGGTGGATGCTGATTCCAAAGAAAACGTTGGCCCATTGGGGGGTACGCATGCGCAGACCATCGCCTGTAAATCTACTTAGCTTGAGAGCAGCCTGCTTGGGGCTGGTCACGGGACTTTCAGGAGCTTGCGTCGATGAGCAAGCCTCCGCGATCTCCGACTCCACGACCTCCGCCCTCACATCGAATCCAACGGGAATCTCCCCTTCTGCTTACACGCTGTTCGAGAGCGGTCAGGTTCGCCCACTCGCGATTTCGCCCAACGGACAGAATCTGTACGCAGTGAATACTCCAGACAACAGGCTGGAGATTTTCGCTATCAAGAAGAATGGCCTAGTGCATGAATTCTCGGTCAGCGTCGGCCTGGAACCCGTCGCGGTGGCGGCGCGCAATAACTCTGAAGTGTGGGTGGTGAACCACCTGTCGGACAGTGTCAGCGTCGTCAAGCTGACCCCGTTTGGAGGTCACGTAGAGCGCACGCTGCAGGTCGGCGACGAACCGCGCGACATCGTGTTTGCGGGCCCCGGACGTACCCGCGCCTTCATCACCACGGCCCACCGCGGCCAGAACGTTCCCTACGATCCCCAGTTCACCACGCCGGGCGTCGGACGAGCTGACGTGTGGGTCTTCGATGCCACCAAGAATCGCGATACCCCGAGTAAGATCCTGCAACTCTTCACGGACACTCCACGTGCACTCGCGGTCTCCCCGGACGGCTCACGCGTCTATGCAGCGGGTTTCCACAGCGGGAACCAGACCACCTCCATCAGTGCCTTCGCGACTTTTTTCGAAGGCATGGCGGAGCCCCTGACGAACGTGGACGGCGTCGCAGCGCCCTTCACAGGTCTGGTGGTGAAGTACGACGGGGAACACTGGATCGATCCCATGGGCCGTGAGATGGACCATTGGGTAAAGTTCAATCTCCCCGACCGCGACGTGTTCACCATCGATGCCAATGCCAACCCGCCGCGCGTGCTCGACACGGGCACCTACGCGGGTGTCGGTACGGTGCTCTACAACATGGCCGTGAATCCGGTCAGCGGGAAGATCTACGTCTCGAACACCGAGGCCCGGAACGAGGTGCGTTTCGAGGGGCCCGGCGACTTTGCTGGAAGCACCGTCCAAGGCCACAACGTCGAGAACCGCATCACGGTGCTCTCTTCGAACGGCACCGTGAATCCCATCCACCTCAACAAGCACATCGATCGCAGCGCCGAGTTCGTGTCGGTGGACAATCCCATCAACAAGAAGAGTCTGGCGCTTCCGCAGCAAATGGCGGTTAGTAAGGATGGTAAGACGCTGTACGTGGCTGCGCTTGGGTCGGGCAAGGTTGGACGCTACCGGACAGCCGAGCTCGAGAACAACACCTTCGTCCCTTCCGAGAGCGATCAGGTATCGCTCAGCGGCGGAGGGCCGACCGGCCTCGTACTCGACGACAAGGGCGACAAGCTCTACGTGCTCAATCGTTTCAACAACTCCATTTCGATCGTCGACACGCGCACGTTCGCCGAGGTTTCCTCGGTGCCCATGTACAACCCCGAGCCTGAGAGCGTACGCAAGGGCCGGCGCTTCCTGTACGACGCTTCGTTCAGCTCGAGCTTCGGCGACCAGTCCTGCGCGACGTGCCACGTGTACGGCGACTTCGACAGTCTTGCGTGGGATCTCGGAAATCCAGATGCGCCCGTCGAGGCCGATGCGAATGAGTACGTAGGCGGTACTTTCGTCCCCAAGACCTTCCACCCAATGAAGGGGCCGATGACCACGCAGAGCTTGCGCGGCATGGCGAACCACGGCTCGCTACATTGGCGTGGAGATCGCACGGGCGCGAAGACGGCGCCCAATGCGGAGCCCGACAGCGGCACATTCGACGAAATGGCGGCCTTCAAGCAGTTCAACCCTGCGTTCGTGAGCTTGCTCGGACGCGACACGGAGATCCCCGCCCAGAGCATGCAGGAGTTTGCGGACTTCATCACGCAGCTCTCGTATCCGCCGAACCCCGTTCGTGCGCTCGACAACGGGCTGACGCCCGGTCAGCAGGAGGCGCTCGACTTCTGGACGGAAACGGTCTCCTTCACCCTCACAGGCGACTTCACCTGCAACGATTGCCATCGCATCGATCCTGAGGCTGGATTCTTCGGTTCGAACGGCAGGTCTTCGTTCCCCAACGAGACCCAGAACTTCAAGATTCCACACCTGCGCAATATGTATCAGAAGGTGGGTATGTTCGGAAATCGTCACATTCCGACCGTCAATCCGGGCGACAACGAGCACATGGGGGATCAGGTTCGTGGCTTTGGCTTTATCCACGATGGCAGCTTCGATACGCTGTTCCGCTTCAACAACGTGACAGACTTTACTCAGACTCCAGAAAATCCGCATGCAGCTCCTGTGTCTCCAGAGGGCACGGCCATGCGCAGGAAGCTCGAGTCTTTGATGCTGGCGATGGACTCGAATCTTGCGCCAATCGTCGGTCAGCAGGTCACGCTCGCCGGCATAGGCAGCGCGGCTATTCGTGCGCGTATCGCGTTGCTCCAAGACCGCGCAGAAGCAAACGAGTGCGACCTAACGGCGAAATTTTCCTTGCTTGGATGTGAGGTGGGCTTGCTGTACGTGGGTAACGACAGGTTCAAGATGAACCGACAAGCGTCTATCCCGCTGCGCAGTGAAGCTTTGCGCGCTCTAGCGCTCATCGGGCGCGACGTAACCTATACCTGCGTGCCGAAAGGTGCGGGTACGCGCGTCGCGCTCGACCGTGACGAGGACGGTGTGTGGGATGGAGACGAAGAACATGCTGGAACGAATCCAGCGGATCCGACTAGCCATCCTTGACTCGTCGCGCATTCCCCCTGTATCTAAATGGGGAGAGTGCGCGTTCACGATGCACTCACGCAATGGGGGGCCTGCTGATATGCCTGAAATGGCGTTCAAGGTAGTTGACGATTTAGTGGTTGTCGTCCACAGCGCGCAGCCGCCGCTGAAGGACGAGTGGAGTAAGTACGTAAGCGAGCACGCGCGACTCAAGAGCGAGGGACGTAAAGTCGCTATCGTGGTGTTCACTGCAGGAGGAGGACCCGATTCGGCGCAGCGCTCAGCGCTTCGGCAAGCGGTTCCCAGCGCGCCCATTACGGCAGTCGTAAGCCGGAATATGCTCGTACGCGGAATGGTCACGGCGTTCAACTGGCTGGGGTGGGGCGCCATGCAGGCCTTTGCTCCCGCTGAGCTTGAGGACGCTCTCCGCTTCGTAGGAACCAAGGTGCAGAGTGGCCGCGTGTTGACCGAGGTCGATGCGTTGCAAAAGAAGCTGTCTTCTCAGGTTTCCGATCTGAGGGTGTAGCAGAAAG
>CAZEWA010000245.1:6144-7899 GCA_964515685.1 uncultured Polyangiales bacterium
CCCAGGAAGTAGTGGGCGAGCGCGATGGGATTCGAAAGGGACGACGCGGGTGGCCATGCCGGGCGGTGTGTGCGTCCCAAGCCGGATCTGCCGCTGCACCCGTGGTTTAGACCCCGCGTGAGGGCCGCCAAAGCATTCGGACTGGGGGCGGGACGGGGCGCTGCGCAGGCTGAAGCATTTGGCCAGGGGTCGAGGCCGCCCGTCGGAGCCACGAAAGCATCTGGAAAGGGGTAGGAGACCGGCTTATGGATGGTCCGAAGCATCCGCTGAGGGGTAGAAGGCCGGCGTGGTGACGCTTTGACGGTGCGGCCATGGGGTCTAGGCCGGTTCGTAAGCCCGCCAAGCTGCCCAGTGCAGGGACCGATGCGAGGAATTTTCTCGCTGCTCCCAGCTTGGGGTAGCGCTGCGTAGGCGCGCACCAAAATCGTTTGGGATTCGGCGAGGGTGCGCCTTCTCCGCGACAGGCCGAGGCGGAAGATCACCCCAGTCCGCGATTGCTCGTCCGTGTGAGGGGTTGTAGCAGCCAAACCGTCGCGCCCTTCCTCAGTGCGCGATGCACACGGAGAAGAACATGGCTCTCAGAAACCTTACGGTTGAAGAAATGGTGGCGTTGTCTGCTGGTTGGGTCGGCGCGGGTAATGCGGCCCATCGCTTGCTCAAAAGTCACACGCGCCTTGTCGCGCTCCTGCCTGACCTCGAGCGCGTGCACAACGCCATCTACAGCGTCACGCCGCAGCTGCTCGATCCGCGTAAGGCCGAACTCTCGCAGCGAGCTGTAGCGCTCGATGCGCGCCACGACCAGATTGTGCGCGGCATTTACGGAGTGCTCACCGCGTATGCTCCCCTCGCAGAAGACGCCAGTGAGTCGCTCGAGCTGCGCGACGCGTTGATTCCTGGCGGACTTTCAGCTGTCACGCAGATTTCGTTTCGCGGCCAGGCAGGCTACGCAAGTCTGCTGCGCGACCGCCTTACACCCGAGTTGCGCAAGCACCTCAAAGCTTTCTCGCTGCCCAAAGGCAGTCTGCTCGATCGCGTGGAGACGTGGCTCGAGACCGCCCAAAAGCTTGGTGAGCTCGAGGAAGAGCGCGCGCGCATCGAAGCCAGCGAAGGCCCAAGCCTTGGTCGTCAGACTGTGGAAGCGCGCAATCTCTGGATCCGTGTCGTCAATGCCTTCCTGAGTCTTGCAGCGCTCGCGGACCTCGACTCCAAGGACGACCTCATACTCCTCGGTCCACTGCGCGACGCCGAAGGCCGAGCCGACGCGCGCAGCCTGAGGAGGAAGACCGGCGCAGAACCCACGCCCGCGGTCGTGCCGGTCCCGGCGAAGCAGGACGTGTTGGGAACGCTGGTGGAGTAGGGCGGGCCGTTAGCGGCTGGCGGGTCGACCTGTTGGGGCTCCTCTCGGTCCCTGGCGGCGCCGGAGCTAGGCTGCGAGGTCCGCGCAGTCTAAGTGCCCAGCCGACATCGATTCACTGAAGGAAAATGGCAGTGAGATTTGAGCTGCCCGTAGCTTCATCTGCCGCCTCTGGGCGTCCAGATTGACTGCGTGTTCGCGCAGTGCTTAAAGGTCGAGGCTGCCGCGGTTCGTGCAGCTTAAAACCAAGTTTGCCCGACCAAGTGCCACCCAACGTGGTCTTGCGGTGATTCTCCTACCGTGGTAGGAATTCGGGATGGGTCAGCCTGCTGCGAAGCTTTCGGTAAGCGTTCCCGGCGAACTTGCCGAGGAGTTGCGACGCACCGTGGGGGCGCGAGGCC
>CAZEWA010000246.1:0-7892 GCA_964515685.1 uncultured Polyangiales bacterium
TCGAAGGGCTTGCGCGTGTCGAAGGGCACCGAGTTGTAGTTGCAGACGATGCCGGCCTCATCGAGGGCCTTGGCGGCAATCTTGCCCGACACGTTCTGGGGCGTGAGGTCTGCGAGCACGAGGTGGTTGTCGGTACCGCCGGTGACGATGGCGAAACCGTGGCTCTTGAGCCGCTCGGCCATGGCCTTGGCGCTCGAGACCACGCGTGCGGCGTACTCCTTGAACTCGGGGGCTGCTGCTTCCTTGGCGGCCACGGCGATGCCAGCCGTGGTGCTGTTGTGCGGTCCGCCCTGGAGGCCGGGGAACACAGCCTTGTCGAGGGCTGCACGGTGCTTCTCGTCGCACAGGATCATGCCGCCGCGCGGACCACGGAAGGTCTTGTGCGTGGTGCTGGTGATGACCTCGGCGCGACCCACAGGCGAGGGATGCGCTCCGCCCACGATGAGGCCGGAGATGTGCGCGATGTCTGCGACCAACACAGAGCCCACTTCGCGTGCGATTTCGGCGAAGCGATCGTAGTCGATGGTGCGGGCGTAGGCGGTGGCGCCACAGAACAGGATCTTGGGCTTGTGCTCGCGGGCCAGCGTGGCGACTTCATCGAAGTCGATACGGTGATCTTCGCGGCGCACGCCGTACTGCACGGCCTTGAAATACTTGCCGGAGATCGAGACGCTCCAGCCATGCGTGAGGTGTCCCCCGCCTGGCAGGGCCATACCCATCACGGTGTCGCCCGCGTTGCAGAAGGCGAGGTAAACCGCGAGGTTGGCAGGCGAACCTGAATAGGGCTGTACATTTACGTGGTCAACGCCGAACAGCTTCTTCACGCGCTCGACGGCGAGCTGCTCCACCTGGTCGACGAGCTGCTGCCCCTCGTAGTAGCGCTTGCCAGCGTAACCCTCGGAGTACTTGTTGGTGAGCACGCTGCCCGTCGCCTCGAGCACGGCGCGCGAGGCGTAGTTCTCACTGGGGATGAGGCGGATCTTGTCGTGCTGACGACGCTCCTCCTGCTTGATCAGACCAAAAATCTCGGAATCGCTCTGCGCGAGGGTCGGCTCGGCCATGGTGGCTCTCTCCTGGGGGGGCGGCGGCTCGGCGAAAGCCGCAGTGGACGCGCGATGGATAGCAGGATGACCCGCTCTAAGAAAGGAACCCTGGGTGCCATTCCAAAGGAAGGCGTGTCCGCTTCTCGTCCGCTTAAGGACGCGAGCCAGGTCGAACAGGGGCGCGCCCGTGAGCCGGACGATTTAAGATTCATGAAAGAGAATCAGGGTTTGACAGGTCCCAGAATCGAGCTACATAAGGGGCGTCGATGAGGTCGCGAGACCGAAAGAGACAAACGCAAGCGGTGGTAGTTAAGTCGGTTATAACGCCGGCCTGTCACGCCGGAGGCCGCGGGTTCGAGTCCCGTCCACCGCGCCGACGCTCACACGTAATAGGTGAGCCAGGCGAATTGGCCTGATACTAAAGCGAATACGCCGCAATCCTGATTGGGTTGCGGCGTTTTTCGCATTTGGGGCTCAGGAATTCATCACCGATGTCGCAGCGCCGAGTCGCTCGCTCTCCTGCTGACGCGCAGCTTTCCCAGCGTATCCCGACAGCTCGCGCATCAACTCGCTGAAGGCGAGCTTCGTGGCCCACTCTGGATCACGGTGCTGGGCGTAGCCGCGGGCCACATCGCCGAAAACGCGTGCCTGAACTTCTGCACGCACGGGTCCACCCGCGTAGCCGGACTGTTGCTCCAAGCACACTTCCGTTTCTTCAAGTGCCGCACACGGAAGCACTGCCCGCAGTAAGGCATCTTGCTCGTGGGCGAGGGACACAAGGTTCTCGAGCGGGATAAGTCCGCGGAAGATCACCTGGGGTCCGGCGGTAGGCCTAATCTCGGATCTTTCCATGCACGATGTGTCGTGAGAGGTCGGGTGTCCGTTACACTCACGATCCCTTTCAACTGCCGAGATTCTCCGCATGTCCCGTGAGCGATACTCCGTTCGAAAGTACCAGCCGCGGGATCGCACGGCAGTGCGTGAAGTGTGCTGGCAGACGGCGTTCATGGGGCGGCCCATCACGTTCCTCTATCGCGACCGCGAGAGCTGGGTGGACATGTACACCCGCTACTACACCGACGCGGAGCCCGAGAGCGCCTGGGTCGCGGTGAACGGCGAAGATCGCGTAGTCGGCTACCTCTTGAGCAGCGTCGACACCCGCAATGCCCAGAGCGAGATAGCCATTGCGTTCCGCCACTCCGTCACGCGCTTTCTGTGGCTGCGTCCGGGTAGCGCCAGCTTTTGGTGGCGCGCCGCACGGGACCTATTCGTCGACCTCGCGAAGCCCAAGCGCCCGCGCGTCGACCTCGAGCGTTACCCTGCTCACATGCACTGTAATCTGCTTTCAGAGGCCCGTGGAGGGGGCGTGGGGGCGGCGCTCTTCGAGGCATGGCACCACGAGCTACGCGCACGCGGGGTGCCCGGCGTCCACGGTGAGGCCTTGGCATCGAACGGCGTGATTCATGGCCTGCTGGGGAAGCTCGGGTACGCGCCCTTTGGAGGGCGCTATCCGTTGCTCGGCCTGCGCACGCCCGAAGGGGCAAGGCTCGAAGGGCAGCTGATCATCCGCTCGATTGGGTAGCTTCGAAGGTGGCGCGGCGCGAGGCTGAGCCGACGGGGCCACGGAGGTCGGCGGTCAGCTGGCGTGGGCGAGCGAGGCAGGCGCCGGGCCCTGGGCGCGGTAGCGGGCCGGGGTGAGGCCAGTCCAGCGTTTGAAGGCTCTGTGGAAGGCGCTGACCTCGGAGAAGCCCACGCGGTCGGCGATGCGTTTGATGGGCATCTCGGGGTTGTTGAGCTCGCTGAGGGCCACTTCGCGCCGCACCTCGTCGACCAACGCCGAGAGCGAGTGGCCTTCGTCGCTGAGCCTGCGGCGCAAGCTGCGGGGGCTCATGCCCATGCGCCTGGCAATGCCGCAGGGGTGAACGCTGCTCAGGTCCACTTCGTGATGAAGTACTTGCTTTACGCGCTCATGGAGGTGCTCCCGAGCTTGCTCGTGCACAAGCATCTCTTCGGCCCGATTCTTCAGGATGCGCCACATGGGCTCGTCGGTAAAAGGCTGGGGCATGTCGAGCAGAGAGCGAGCGAAGACGATCTCGTTGCGGGCTGTACCGAAGCGAACGGGGCACCCGAAAACCTCTTCGTACACGTGGGCGTAGCTCGGTGCCTGGTGACAGACCCGGATCTCCAGGGGGGTCGCACGCTGGGAGGTGAAGTGCTGGCCGACCCGCACCATGAAGGCGATGGCGAGCTCTGTCCCGAATCGATAGGCCCGGGCGTCCGCGAATGGCGGCTCATAGATGAGGTGCGCCCGGTCCCCTTCCTCGAGCATGCGCAGACGGCTCAAGGGCTGCAGCAGCGGCAGGTAGCGGTCGACTTCTCCGAGCAAGGCGCGAATCGTCGGACAGTGTAGGAAAATCTGCCCCGCAACGCCCAAGGCTTGGAGTGGTGCCGCGAAGCCGATACGTAGCGCCAGGGCGGGCTCCTGGGTGAGGCGATAGGCCGCCCGGACTGCCTGTGCAGTGACCGCCATGTCCACGTGGCCCGGGCCCTCGAAGACATCGCGGTCGATGCCGGCCTCGCGGAGGAAGGCCTCGGTCGTGACCCCGCGGTCCCTCAAAACGGCGGAAATTCCTCGGAGAATGCTGATTGCAACGTGCATGCGACACCTCAAGCCAAGTGTGTCTAGGCAACACGCCCTGGCATTTAGGGTCAAGACTTTATTCCAGCTGGTATGTTCTCTCCGGACAATTTTGAGGGCGCTTCGGTCATAAACCGCTGCACGCCAGGTCATTTTGCCTACACGAGCGCACGGTTAGTCTCCGCCGCATGGTTGGCAAGGTTTGGGCTTCGTCAGCAGCGACTGCCGCTGCTGGTTTGCTTCTGGTAACAGGGTGCGCAGAGGAATCTCCGCCGCTCCCAAAACGTGACGAGATGACCGTGGGAGGTGAAATCTTCCACATCCTCTGTAAGCGAGTCGCAGCCGCGGCGCATCCGGAGGAACTCACCGGGGTTCGGTTCAACGCTCCCTGTGATGGGATGACCGGTGCGGCGAGTACTAGCGATCCCCGGTTCGCCTCGATGATCGAGCACCGCGCGGAAGTCGTTGCCGCGCTCGATCAAATCTTCGGCGACAGCGCAACGCCCACCGCGGGTGGGGCAGCGTTCGCGACAGGCGAACTGGATGAATTTCTCGCGAATTTGATTCCGTTCTACGACAAGCCCGAGGAGTGGACGCCTCGTTCGACGCGCGCCATCGGCAAGATCATGGAGGAGCTCGTTTCCGAGGAGAAGATTCCGGACGAAGTCCTCAAAGCCCTTGCCCGCGTGGCTCCACGTGTTGGCTACCGTCCGCTCGCGCAGGTACTCGGTGCGGTGCGTCCAGCGCTCACGTATCCGCGCCTCGACGAGCTAACGCGTACGTTCATGCCGCTCGTCACCGAGGGCGGCTCGGCCTATCAGGCTTTCTCCAGCGTTCTGCGCGCGGGCGCACTGGAGCTTGCGGAGGAGAAAGACCCCGAAGCCCCGCCCGCGTCCCAGAGTACCTTGCGTGCAGCGGTCGATCTGCTTTTCGCGGAAGACCCCGCGTTCGCCGCGCCTAACGACGCACCTGTATGGGTGGTGAAGCGCGACGACCGAGGTCGCGCTTTGCCGACCTCGCTCAGCGCTCCCTTTGTAGAAGAGGGCGGTTTTGCCAAGCTTGGTGCCGACGGAAACTTCGCTTCATCCGTAGCGGGTTTCAAGATCCCGAGCCCGTTCCCGCGCGTTGCGTCCGACACGAGGAATCGCGACACTTTTGGCCGAGCGATCGACGGACAAGACAAGCCGATCTTCCAGCACATCGATGCGAACCGGACGTTCCTAGCCGCGTTGATGCGCGAGCAATACGACTTGCTGCGGCGCGAGGGGAACGACCGAAGCACGGTTGAAAAGCTGGCCCGCGGTCTGCGCCCGATTATGGGAGAGACCACGCAGCGCACGGAGCGCTTCGGCGCGAAGGCGTCGCTGAGCTTCGAAGGTCCTTCGGTAGAGACCGGGCCCATCTTCGATCTGGTGCACGCGATTACCGTGCTTGCTCGCTACGAAGAGACCGACCACCTGATCGAGCTCCTTCAAATCTTGATGCAGGATCACGAAACCGACGCAGCTGCACCGGTCTACATGGGCTTGCGCATCGACGAGATTTCGGACGAGTACCCCGAGGCTCAGCTCTTTGGCGTGGATGGTCCAGGCTCGCCCCACGAATTCTGGGACGACCTCATCCAAATCGGCACGCGCATGCTCGAGCGTGGCGACCAGCTTCACGCTGTTGTCGACTCGTTCGCGGACCCGCAGGCTGTCGCTGCAACGCGGCTCATCGCCAAGTTCATGAAGTACAAGGACCAGGTCACCTACAGTGGCGCTCGGGTTACGGTGGGAGCCGATGGGAAGTACCCTGCGGCGGATGCCGACCGTCTGAACGAGGAAATCAAGCACACGCTCAAGCAAGAGGTGGAGCGCGCGCTTGCGGCAGGCGAGCTCACAGACAAGGGCATGAATCGCAGCTTGTTTCAGCGGCTTTTGTCGACCATCTACGCGACGAACGGCACGCCGAACTGCAACAAAAACGGCGCGCAGCTCAACGTAAAAGATCCCACGACGGGTGCCGCGCTCACCTTCCCGGATGCTACGGGACAGCCACCCATACCTGGCAATGCACTAGAAGGTGTCGCTTGGCTGGCAATCGATGCGCTCTGCGGTCCCGGTCATTCCCACTCCGGGCCGCACAGCCCGGCTCCAAGCTACAAGGAGTGCGAGTTCGTCAAGCAGCCGAACGGCGCCGAAACGCATATGCGCTCGATGCTTTTGGACGAAGCCGGTCTCGGACGAAGCTACGTCACGCTCAAGGATACGCAGCTCGCGTGCCTTGACGAGAATCACCTGGCAGGTGATTTGGGAGCGACCCAGGAAGCCGATTCCCAGTTCAAGGGCTTTACGCTTCAGCCTTCGGCCAATTCGCTCGCTCGCTTCATTCACGCTCCGCGCAACAAGTTCGTGTCCGACCTGTTCGCGCCGTTCGGTACACGGCACGGTGTGCCGCTCGCGGACTTCGAGCCGGACTTACTGTTTGCGCTCGAAGCCAAGCAGCCCGACATTCTGCATGAGAACAAGCCGCAGTCGTTCCTGACTGCTGCACAAGGGCTCGGCAAGGCGTTCGACGACCACGAGTTCTTCGAGGATTCGGACGACGGAGAGGTCGCGACCAAGGGCTACATGTTTGCGGAGCTTTTGAGCGCGCTGCACAAGCATTGGCCGTCGCGTCGACCCGCGGACTTCCGCTGCCCGAGCACGGTGCAGAAGGGGGACGAGGGGTGTTCGCAGAGTGGCGACCCCACGGCGCCCTTCTTCTCGAGCCAGAGCAATCTCGTGAGCTACGAGCCTTTGCTCATCCGGGCCATCGAGGAAGAGAATCTCGGGGATATTCTGCAGAAGTCGAACGCCACACTGCGCTCCATCACCATCGGTAACCAGAACGGCGTGCAGGTGCTGACGTCGTTCCTCAAGCGCATGCTCACGGTCGACGAGACCCTGCGCTACCGTGACGGGCGCAACTACTCGGTCACCAACACCTGCGACGCGGTGAAGTCCACAGGGCCCGACGGAGAAGAAGTGGCCGAGTGCATGGCCGATGCAAACGGACGTCCCAAGGGGCGCGTCGTCAAGGGTGTGATGCCTATCTATCTCTTGCTCGACGCCCTCAAGGGAATCGACCGGGCATTCGAAGGGCAGAACAGCGAGCGCCATGAGCCCTGGCTTGCAGCGCGCAGCAAGCTTGTCGATCAGTTCCTCGCGGTAGTGAAGGACGAGACGGACCCGCTGAAGCCGAACTACACGCTCAAGAACCAGCGCGGTCGTGCGGTGGCTTTGACGTTCCTTCCTTGGGCGCGTGCTCGCATCAAGCTCTACCGCGACCAAGGCGACGAGCAGCTCCGCGACTGGAGCGAGGGCCTTGCAGGGCGCATGGCAAACGTGCTCGGACATCCTGCTGTTGCAGCCGGGCTCGACCTGCTCGACGTGCTCTGGAGTGAGGACAAGGCAGGAGCCGAGTTCGCAGCCGTCAGCTCTTACCTCATGGATGAGGCAACCCATCCGGATGCGTTCAAGGGGCTTTTGGTGGCCGCAGTCGACACGCTGAACATTATCGACAGGGATCCGAACCTGACACCGCTCGTGCAGTTCGCATCATTGGCATTGGCACCCAACGCTTTGAAGGTCATTCAGAACGGCGGCGACCCGGACGTCAAGGAGAGTGCAGCGCTGCTGGGCCTCGAGCTGGCCAAGCGCGTCACCGCGCTCTACCCAGGCCCGGAGGCGAGTCCGCTCAGCCGCATTCTCAAGAATGCTGTTTTGTCGAACTTTGCGGGCGAGGCACCGCTCGAGGAAATCATCGATTCCTCCGCGGAGGTCAACCGACAGAATCCAGCCGATCCGCGAGAGAAGTCGCTGACGGCCGAGGACTACAAAGCAGTATTTACCCAGGTCAAAGACTTCCTCTTGGATAGCGACCGTGGAATGGAGCGGCTCTACAAGGTGATTCAAGGCCGTGATTTGAGTCGCGCGCAGGGTGGGGCCAACTGATGTCTACGCGAAATCTCTGGTTCGGATGCGCGCTGCTGGCGCTCCTCGTTCTCGCTCCCACGGCGACGGTCCACGCAGGTGGTCTGTATATGTTCGACCGCGGCGCGCGTCCCCTGTCGCGCGGTGGTGCGTTCGTGGCAGGTGCCGACGACCCAAGCGCACTTTGGTACAACCCTGCTGGTCTCAAGTACTCGGGCAACCAAGTGCTGATGGACGCCACGCTCACTGTGTTCA
>CAZEWA010000247.1:0-7889 GCA_964515685.1 uncultured Polyangiales bacterium
TGTCGTCGAGCTGACGCTGCATGTTCTCCCAGATGGCGTAGCCCCAAGGCTTGATCACCATGCAGCCGCGAACGGGCGACGTCTCAGCCAAGTCTGCCGCGCGGACAACCTGTTGAAACCACTCGGCATAGTTGTCTGCGCGCGTCGGGACGATAGCAGTCTTGGAAGCTTGGCTCATGGGGCCGATTCGTAGTGGTTGGAACCGACATATGCAACGCCCCCGCGCACACGAAACGCGGCGTTACATCTGCTTTCCCTGGCCCTGGGACGTCGTGATTGGCGGGGTCTCCTCGTAGCGTATGCGCTCGCCTATCTGGTTGCGTAGCCGCCCGAGCTCCAACGCGAGCTGGCTCTCGACACGCTCGAGTTCGCGGATGCGCTCGCCCATGCTCTCGCGGGTTGCTCCCATCGAGGCGAGCTCAGCCTCGAGTCGGGCCTGGTCTAGCCGATGCTGCTCCCGCTCCTCTGCGAGCGCGCGCCGCGCTTCCTGTCCCCGCACGAGCTCGCCGCCCATCGTGTCCCGCTCGCTCCGGAGCTGGACCACATCCCTGTCCAAAATGCGCAGCTCATTCTCGATAGCCGCGGTGCGTTCCGAAGCAGCGTCGAGCGAACGCTTGAGCTCGCGCGCATTGCGCTGCTCGACTTCGAGCGCCCGTTCGAGCGTTGTCTTCCGCGACTGCTCGCGGGCCAGAAGGGCCTCTAACACGTCCTTCTCGCGCCGCGCTGCCTCCACCTCCTGTTGGTGGGTGCGCTGCTCGACACTCAGCACGTCGATGGCTTCCCGAGCATGACCTATCTCTGCAGCCTGCTGCTCGATGCGAACATCTTTACTGCGCGAGCTCACGCGCTCGTTGCGCAGCTGAAACGCCAACGCCCCAAGCACCATGAGAATGAGCCCGAGCAGCGGCCCCACACGCATCAACATGCGTTGGCGTTCGCGCCTGCGCTCTTCTTTCCGCGTCAGAATGGAGAGATCGGTGGTGAGTTCCCGCGCCGTGGGTCGCTGCTCCGGCCGCACCGAAAGCCACCGAGTAAGGGCCTGCGCCACGTCGGAGAGTTCCGCAAGCTTGGGCAACTCAACCCCGTGCTCCGCACGCAACGCGAGGGCTTCCGGGCTCCCAGCCGACGCACTCATCTCGCGACCGCCGGGCACGAGGGCATCCACGAGCGTGAGGGCCAGCGCAAACACATCGGCCTTGCCGTCGACTGGGCTCGGTTTTTCGCCCGCACACATCGCAAGGTGCGCACCTGCCATCTCGGGGGCGACGTAGTTCGCAGTGAAAGCTGGGAGTTGTTCGTCGTTGAACGCCCCAACGCCGAGGTCTAGCAGGACCGGGTAGTCCTCTTGCCCGGCACCGAAGCGCGCGAGCACGATATTGTCCGGTTTGACGTCCTGGTGCCGAATACCGCGCTCGTGCATGGCGGCTAGGGCCGCAGCCAGGCGTTTGAAAATGCGAGCAGCCTCAGGTCGCGACAGTGGCCCGTGGGTTTCAAGGCGCTGCGCAAGGGTTTCCCCCTCGTACCAGGGCATCACGATGTACAGCCGTCCACGGTGCAAACCGTGATCTTTGAAGCTCACCACGGACGGATGCGAGACCGCCGCGATGAGCTGCACCTCTCGCAAAAAACGCGTGTGCTCGGCCTCGGAGGAGGCTTTCCTGTGCATCAGCTTCAGGGCCACCACATGCCCCACCACGTCTACATCGTGTGCGCGATAAACCGCGCCAAAGGCCCCCTCCGCCACGAATTCCACGATTTCGTAGCGCCCCCCGACAACACTGCCTATCTCGATGCGCGAGACCTCGGCGCGCGCGCTGGAGCTTCCAGCCTGCACCGTCTGTGCTGCATTCCCCGGTAAGCAAGTCGGCGCTAGTGCGAGCACTCCGTTCTGGGCCACTGCACCAGAAACGCTCTGGAGAGCCCGGTTATTCGCGGATTCGCACGCCATTTTCGCTTTCCAGGCTGGCATTCACGACGCGCGAGCTCAAATTTCGGAGCGATTTTGGGGTGGCGTGCAGCCCCATTCGGCCACCTTGCCTGACGCAGAACCACAGCTGTGCGGAGCGAAGGCGAGCGGTTAAGGGCGAATCCGGTCGGTGCGGCACTGCCACTCGGGGATACGCGACGTGTCGTCGCGCGAGGTGCCCGATAGGCGCGAGCCGTCGGCGCTGCGACGCCGCACAGAGATGCCTTCCGAAGACCACCAGGCTTCCGCGTCCCGCATGCCCCAGCAACGCGCGTCCAGGCAGTCGAGCAGACCTTGCCGCAAGCTCAGCGCACTCTGCGGACGCTCACGCGGCGACTTCGCGAGACACGACATCACGAGCGATTCGAAGTCGCGCGGCAATTTGCGGCGTAAGCGCGCGGAAAGCGAAGTGGGCTCACATTCGAGCTGCATCGTGACGAGCTGTTCGACATCGCGCGGATCTTCGAACAAATCCTCGCCCGTAACCATGTAGTAAGCCACGGCCCCGAGCGCGTACAGATCCGTGCGCGCGTCTACACGGTGCGTCTCGGCCAGCGCTTCCGGCGCCATGTACATGGGCGTGCCGAGCAGCGCGCGCGGGCGGTTATCGTTGGGATCGATGGGCGCTTGCAGGTCTGCCACCAAGCCAAAGTCCACGAGCTTCGGGAAATCCACCACGCCGCCGCGGTCGCACAGCAGGATGTTCGCCGGCTTGATGTCACGGTGTACGAGCCCCAACTCGTGCGCTTCAGCGAGCGCATGAGCGACCTGGGCGAGGATGTAGATCACTCTGCCTGGAGGCAACGGGCCATAGCGCATCACCAAATCGTCGAGCGTGAGCCCGTCGATGTACTCCATGGCGTAGTAGTAGAAGCCGTTCTGTGCGACGCCGAAGTCGTAGATCTGCACCGTGCTCGGGTGGGTCAGGCGACTTGTCTGCTGCACTTCGCGCTCGAAGAGCTCGAGGCTTTCATCGCCCGCGACACGCGTTCGCAGCAGCTTGACCGCGACCGGACGCGGCAACCTGTCGTGGCGGGCACGGTACACGGCCCCCATGCCGCCCTGCCCAACCTTCTGTTCAAGGGTGTAGGGCCCGAGTTTGGTCCCCATGCCGATGGGATCCGGATTGCGCACGTCGCTGTCTACATCGCCAAGCGCCTTTCGCAAGACGTCACTGAGCGAATGCAATAATGGTTTCGCGCGAGCGTCATCGCGCACCTCCCCCAAGGCGTCGGACTTCACAGGCCAATTGTACCCGAGACAGCAACAGTTCGATCTGTCAGATTGGGCCCCGACCGCAGGACACCCGGAACGCCCGAACCTGTGATCTAGTGTGGCTGAAAGCCGGTACAGCTCAGGATGCCTGGACGTTTGGCCCCGCATGATCCAGGTTTTGGTACGTGGCCCTTCCTCCCTCACATCAGACGCTCGGCCTAGGTTTTTCGCCCTGCCCCAACGACACCTTCATGTTCCATGCACTCGTGCACGGACTCGTGAGCGTGCCGGGTACGGACTTTGCTGTGCACATGGCCGATATCGAGGCGCTCAATCGTCGTGCCTTGGGCGAAGCGTCGGCGCCGCGGTTACCCGTGTCCAAGCTGAGCGCGAGCGCACTGTCGTTCGTGGTCGACGACTACGTAGTGCTGCGAGCAGGTGCTGCCCTTGGTCGAGGCGTAGGTCCGCTGGTCGTCGCGAAGCCTGAGCAAGGCTTCAACTCGTTGGCAGACCTGAGCGGCAAACACATCGCCGTGCCGGGATTGCGCACGACGGCGTACTTGCTCCTGAGCTTGTTCGCCCCGGCGGATTTACGCGTGACTCAGGTGCGTTTCGACCAGATCATGCCGGGCATAGCCGCAGGCCTGTTCGACGCCGGGCTTATCATTCACGAGAGCCGTTTCACCTTTCAGGACCACGGCCTTACGTCCATTGCCGACGTAGGAGCGCTGTGGGAACGGGAAACCGAGCTGCCCTTGCCGCTCGGATTGATCACGGCGCGACGCGATTTAGGCACTCAGCTGATTCGCGACATCGAAACCGCCGTCAGCGACAGCGTGCGCTACGCGTTCGCGCATCCGGACGAGAGCAAGCCCTATATTCGCGCCCATTCTCAGGAATTGAGCGACGCCGTCTGCAAGCAGCACATCGAACTGTACGTGAATACGTTTTCTGCAGACATCGGCGACCAAGGCAAGCAAGCCGTCGAAGTGCTGCTCACGCGCGGCGCCGAGGTGGGCCTTTTGCCCCGCCTGAAGCGGAGCCCCTGGCTCGAATAGGCGCAATTCAGGGCCTGAGCATGAAGAAGATGACGACGCCTGTCACCGACACGTAGAGCCAGATCGGCAGCAGCAAGCGCGTCACCTTCTTGTGCACGTCGAACCGCTTCCGATACGCGAAGTAGAACGCACTGAGCGCCAGCGGCACCACGCCGATGGACAGGATCACGTGGCTGATCAGCACGCCGAAATACACGGTGCGAATGGGGCCCGTGCCAGTGAACTTCGTGTCGCCATGCACGTAGTGGTAGAGAATGTAGCCTACGAGAAACAAGCTCGACGAGGCGAACGCACCCACCATCAAGCGCTTGTGCAGCTCCATGTTCTTGCGACGAATGGCCACAAAACCGAGCACGAGCAGCAGCGCAGCCAGCGAATTGAAGACCGCGTTCACGGCGGGGACGAACGACAGGTCAAGCCCTCCAGCAGCGTTGCGCGGCACCAAGAGCAGCCAGGCCAGAAATGCGAGGGCCGCACTCGAAACCAGTGCATTGAAGACGAAAAACCGCTTATCTGTGCCGGAAAATGCCTGATTCGTCACGACGCATCGCTTTCGTACTCAAAGAGGGCATGCGCAATCGCAAGCTCTCCTGTTTCGCAGACGGTCACCGTCAAAGCAGCCTTGCCCGGTTCGAGCAGATAGCCGTCCACACGCAAGGTCTGACCTGGGGTCACCGGGCTCGTAAAGCGAGCGTCCAAGGAGCGAAAACGTGCCGGATCATCGCCTGCGAGCGCCTTGAGGGCCACACGCAGCGCAAAACCGTAGCTGCAGAGCCCGTGCAAAATCGGCCGCTCGAAGCCTGCCGCCTGGGCAACCTCTGGATTCGCGTGAATCGGGTTGATGTCGCCCGTGAGGCGATAGAGGAGGGCCTGGGTCTCGCTGGTGCGCCATGTCGCAGAAAAACTGGGCGTGCTCTCCTTGGGCACCTTCACCCGCAGCAGAGACGGGGCCCGTTCCCCACCGAAGCCGCCCTCCCCGCGCATGAGCAGGGTCCAGACCGTGCGCGCATGCAGCACGCCTGCGATTTCGGTGCGGGTCTCGATGTTGACCAGCGCGCCGATGCGCAGGTCCCAGGCGCCGAGCAGGTGGCCCGTGGTCTCCATCACGCCTTCATGGGGAAAGGGCTTGAGCAGCTCCGTGCGCTGGCTGCTGTGAAGCAACTGAACGCGGTCGCCCCCGAGCAAGTCGAGCGCTGCGAACACCGGTTCGAAGCCCGGAATCACGCCCCAGGACGGGTAAACCTTGGGGGCAGGGTCCAGCAGGTACGCAAGATCTTCCGTCGTCGCACCCACCGCGAGCGCGTAGAGCGCCACATCTTTCCAGGTGTACGCGTGTTTGAAGGGACCAACCGTGTTTCCCACAGCGCCGAGATTGAGGGCCATGGTCGGGAGCTAGCGCATGGCCTCGGCGGGAACAAGCCCGTGCCCCCAGTCTGAGCGCTGAAATCATACCGAAATCCCCGTGAGCGGCGTTACACTGAATCCCTGCATGGGGCGGGCCGTCGGGCACGCTTGGAGGGTCGAGATGAAAGCGTCGTGGCGTGCCGTGTCGTCGGGATTATTGGGCGTTGTCCTGAGCGCTACAGCTATCGCGCCAAGCCCTGCGCGCGCAGACGATGCGGAGGTGCACTACCGCATCTGCCTGTCACACAAAAAAGCCGGCAAGCTCGAGGATGCCGAGCGCGAGTGCCGGGTGGCCATCAGTAAGCGAGCCGATCATGTCGCCGCGCTCTACACACTCGGCACCCTGCAGCGGCAGAAAAACCAGCTCGACGACGCGCTCGCCACCTTCACGAAAGTACGCGAGCTCGCGTCTCAAAACGCGCTCGGCTGGGCCGGTGAAGGCTCCATATTGCTGCGGCTCAACCGCATCGACGAAGCCGTAACGTCTCTGCGTCAAGCGGTCGCCCTCGATCCCGACGACGTAGCGAGCATCGGCAACCTCGGCAATGCCTTGCGTAAGCAGGGCAAAATCGACGAAGCGGTCGCGGTGTATCGCAGAGCGCTCCAGCGCGACCAGGATAACCCCGACCTGTGGAACAATCTGTCGGTGGCCCTACGCGCTCAGGGCAAAAACGCAGAGGCCATCGATGCGGTCAAGCGCGCGATTGCAGCACGCCCAGACGACGCCGCGCTGCAGGGCAACCTGGCCAAGATTTACCGCGCAGAAAAGCGATTTGCGGACGCCATCCCGTTCTACCAAAAGGCGCTCCAAGGCAACGACAAGGACGCGGGTCTCTGGTTCGACCTCGGGTACTGCTACGAGCAGACGAACCAGAAGGACAAAGCGCTCGATGCCTACAGGCGTAATCTAGCGCTGATCCAGGGCAAGGACGCGAAGGGCGCAGCCCACGTCGCAGAGCGCATCGCAAAGCTCGGCGGCTGAGACGTAGTGTCTGCCGTTGCGCGCTTGCACGTGCGCACCCTGCCCGACTTCTCGGTGGTGATGACGCCGCTGTCTCGAGGACTCGGACGTGCTGCACGACCGCCGCCAAGGTCCTCGAAAAGGGGCAGCCAGCTCACTCACGGAAAGAGGGCCGCGACTCAGCCGGTCGATCATGGCCCGACGCACGGGATCTCCGAGGGCGTGAAAGACGCGGTCGACTGCGCTGAAACGCGCAAGTCGCTGGAAGATGACGTTTTCTTCGGTCCGTGGTGCCGAGCCAGACTAAGCTTCGCCACCTAAGGAGGAAGCAATGGAAGAAGTCGTGAAGCTCGTGGTGGAGAAAACCGGTCTTTCGGAGGCCCACGCAAAGCTCGCCGTGGAGACCGTCTTGGGCTTCCTCAAGACCAAGTTGCCCGCACCCCTGGCGGGACAACTCGACGGTCTACTCGGCGGCAGCGGTGGCGCTGCGGCAAACCCGCTGGGTCAGGCCGGAGACCTCGTGAAGGGTCTCGGCGGCCTGTTCAAGTGATCGCGGGCTGATGTGCCCGTTTCGGCCTTGGACTGAGGCACAGCTTGTGCTTGCGAGACTGGCCATGCTTAACCTGACACACCTAGGCACAGCTTTGGGCGCGACGCTGATCCTGTGGGGCTGCGCAGGCTGCGGCGACAGCCAAGCCTCAAACACCGAGTCGCCCTCACAGCTAGAAAACGACTCCGGTGGTTCGAACCTTTCGAACGCTGGCCACTGCTCGCAGAACCAAGAATGCATGCTGGTGCCAACGGGGTGCTGCGCCGCCTGCAACCCAGACGTGGACGATGTGCGCGCCGTGCTTGTGAAGGACGCGAAGCCTGCATGTGAAGCGGCCTGTGGACCCTGTCCCGAGCTCACGGCCACAGACCTCGTGAGCCAGCTGCGCGCCGCATGCATCGACGCGGTGTGCCAAGTGCTCAACCTGAGACAACAGGCGGTGACCGAGTGCGAGCAGGATAGCGACTGTGAGCTGCGCAGTCGCAACTGCTGCAATGGCTGCGGCGAGGATCCTGCGCTGTGGCTCGCCCTGCGCAAAGGTGCGGTCGAGCCCTCGGCTCCCGAATGCAACCCTATTCCGCCCTGCGCGCCGTGTCCGACGGACGCGCGTCCGATTGCGTACTGCGCGCCGGACAAACACTGCGCCGCAGGTATGCCCGAAGCGACTGAGTAAGCCTAAAGCAGAGTCCTGAAACTCCAGGCTTTGAGCACCTGCACGTTGCCTGTGAGTCGTGC
>CAZEWA010000248.1:0-3231 GCA_964515685.1 uncultured Polyangiales bacterium
GCATGGTGATGGCACGCAGCGCCTTGAGCGCCGTGTCGAGGTCGCCCATGTGCTGTGCGACGACCGCCAGCTCACTCGCCACCTCACCGTTGTTCATGTCGGCATCGAGCGCGGTATTCAGCCACTCAAGACGCGCTTGCGGGTCTCCAGCCGCAGCGCTGAGCCTCGCCATGCGGTGGCGCAGCTGGCCAAGCTCAGGCGATCTGCGCTGCTTGCACGCGTTCATCGCCTTCTCGAGCAAGTCTTGGGCCTCCTGGAAGCGTTGAGCCGCGATTTGTGCGTCCGCGATGAAGAGGACCGTGGCCACGTCATCGGGCTTCAACTCCGAGGCGAGCGTGAACGCCCACAGCGCGCGCTCCGAATCTCCGGCATCCAGCAGGAGCTGCCCCACGCGGCGCAGTTGGTCGAAGCGCTTGTCGACTGGGGCCGTCGGCGAAAGGTGTCGCAACAAAAGCTCCGCCAGCGCTGTCTTTTCGTTGAGCTCTTCGTACAGCTCTAGAAGCAACTCGACCAGCCGTGCTTGGTCGCTGCTGCGTTCCAGCGCCCCTTCGAGGCCACTGCGCGCCAGCTGTGGTTCGCCGAGTGCTCGAGCTGCAGACAACAAGCCCTCGCCTATCGCCCCCAGATGCTCGACCTGGTCTTCACGCAGCAGCGCTTCGGCGACGCCAACTGCGTACGACCAGCGCTCGGCTCCGTTCAGCAGAGCCAGCAGGGTCCGCAACGCTTCCACATCGCTCGGTGCGCGAGACACCCAGGCGAGTAGCAGCTCGGACGCCTGTTGCGCATCACCAGACTGGCTGAGCGCCGATGCGAGTCGCAACGTGAGCTCGCGCTCGCGGGCAGCGTCTACGCGCGCTTGCGCGTCGATGCGTGCTTGCTCGAGACCCGCCAAGACCTGAGGCGTCAAGGCCCCACCTGCGAGTTGGTTCGCAGTGTCGAGCGATGCGACGGCGTCATCGTACTGTCCCGCAGCCGCAGAAACTTCAGCCCGAAGTGACAGAAGCTCGATGCGCTCACGCTTCTTGCGACCGGTTTCAGAAAGCGCGCGCTCGACTTCTTCGAGAGCCAAGGGCAGTTCGCCCGCCGCCGCGCTCGCCAGCACCGCACGCTTGAGCAGACCAAAATCCTGCGGCATCAGGGCGCGCGCTCGACGCAACAGGGCCGCTGCCTCTGCGGGTTGTCCCATCTGGTGCAGCCGAATCTCAGCCGCCTCGCTTATCAAATCGAGCGAGCGCGCCTTGTCTTCTTCCCGCTCTGCTTCCTGTTCGAGAAGTTGCACAAGGTTTCCGAAGTCACCGCGTTGCCGGTACCACTGCTCGAGGCGCGAACGAATCTCTACGTGTCCCGGTGCCACGTGATACGCGATGCTCAACGCGCGCTCGAACGCCGCTTCGTCGCCACTCTGCGTGTGGTACTCGAGCAGCCAGAGCGCCGCGTCGAGGGCATGCTCATCGCTACGCCCGTCGCCCAACAAATAGCGCTCAAGGAGAGCGGCTCGCTCTGGTGCTTCCGATTCGGGGTCCAGGAGCGAAAGTGTCGCGCGCATGAGCTCATAGCTCTCTGGCAGGAGCAAAAGCCCTTCTTTGTAGACCTCTGCCGCAAGCTCTGGACGGGTCGCCTCAAGTAGCGAGCCCATGCGCAGAGAAAGCGGAATCAGAGAGGGGCTGCGCCTCTCGCGTGCACTCTCGAGTTTGCGCGCCAAAAGTTCCGCCATCGCCTCGTTCTGCCCACGCCGCTGATACAAGTCGGCGAGGCGAAGAGCTGCCTCCTCGTGGTCTGGATCCTCGCCGAGTACATCGTGCAGAAGGCGCGCGCCCTCATCTTCGCGTTCATTGTCGAAGAGAAAGCGTGCGGTTTCCACGCGCAGAGCATTGCGCTCGACAGGATCTGAGAGAGACTCGAGCGTGACGCTCACCAGTTGCTGTGCACGTTCGAATTCCCCCTTTTTCTGGTAGAGGCCGAGCAAGGCGCTCCACACACGCCTATCGGCCGGCTCACGCTCACGCAGTGCTTCGTAGATACGAATCGTGCGACCTGAGTCTTTGCCCCGCTCCTCGGCAAGCTTTCCAGCTTCGAGGCCTAGCTCAAAGCCCTCGTAGGAGTCCGTCGCATGCATGGCACGCTCAAGCCAATCCATCGCGCCATCGACATCGCCGACCTGAGCGCGCAGGCGACCGAGCCCGACGGCTGCCCAAAGCGCATCTGCGATGCCATCGCCCTGTTCTGCGACTTGAATCGCGCGGCGCATGAACCACTCGGCGCGCTCGACGTTTCCGGTCCGCTGCGCGAGCTCGGCTCCCTCGCGAATCCGCACGAGAGACGGCTCGGCGCCGCCTGCATGACGCTCCAAGAAATGCAGCAGCAACGATGGATCATCGCTGCGTCGTGCGATCTGTTCGAGCAGCTCGAGAACACGGACGTCTTCGGGCGCTCCGTCCGAAACATTGCGCAAGATTGCACCCGCACGTGCATAATCCGGCGCCTCTTTCAGAAGCTTGTTCAGGCTCTGGAGTCCCTCGGTGCGCGTGCTCGGGTCCGCAATCGTGATTTCGGCCACGCGATAGCGCGCCTCGCGCTTCCCCGCAGAAAACATGGGGTCATCGGGCAGCGCTGCGATTTGCGCTAGCACCTCGCGCTCCTGATCGGCATGGCCGAGCTTGCCTGCCACGCGAGCCAGGGCGAACTGCGCTTCCACGTAGCCGGGTGCACCTGCCTGTACGGAGCGATAGTGCGCAGATGCCTCCGTTAGATTCTCGAGATTGTGCTCAAAAACGGCCGCCGCGCGCAGGGCCAACTCGTTGCTCAGCGCAGCGTCTTCCTTGCGGCGTGCGCGCTCATAGAGAGCGCGCAAGAGGTCCGCATATCGCTCGACTGACTGGATCGACCCTGCGAGCGCCAGGGCCTTTCGGTGCAGAATGTCGCGCTCTGGAGCACAACCTAGCGCCCGCAAGCGCTCGTCGAGAGCCTGGCTCTTGCGATCGAGGCTGACCTCGAGCACATCTGCAAGGTCGCTGCGCGCCGAAGCTTCCGCAGCGCCATCGGTAACCTGCGCCAGCCGCAACTCGAGCACGCGCAACAGAAGCGACGAATCACCGCTGCTGACAAGCAGCTGCTTGAGACGACCTGTCTCCGCTTCGCTGTGAACTGCGGTCTGGACCGCGCTCTCGAGCAGTTCCTCGGCCTTTTCCGTTTGGTTCAGCTGCTTGGCGATTCGGTAGAGCTCGTACAGAA
>CAZEWA010000248.1:3331-7769 GCA_964515685.1 uncultured Polyangiales bacterium
CGATTGGCTGCCAGGAGCGCATCCGCATACAGGCACTTGAGAGCGCGGTCGTCGTCCGTCTCCATCTCCACGGCACGCGACAGAACCGCGACCGCGCGTTCAGGCTGGCCGAGAGGTCCACAAAACAGCTCAGCGGCCTCGCGCGCATAGCTCAGCGCTCGACTGCGCTCCGTGTTCTCGAGCGCGCTCTCCGCAAGCACCTCGGCCAGTGCGAGCTCGCGTCCGGTCTCGCGATACAGCTTGATGAGAAGCTCGCGCAGCGCGGAGGCCTGCGGCGACTCCTGCAAGCCGTGGACAAGGCTGTCGATGGCGCGCCCGGGCTCCGATGCGAGCTCATACGCCCGTGCCAACTGCAAGCGGCCAGCGATGCGCTCCTCGCCCGTCAGCCCCTCCAGGCGGCGCACGAGCCAGGGTATCGCCTGCGCGTGCTCCCCGCGCTCGGTACGAATGCGCGTCAATGCATCAAGCGCTTCGCTCGACTCCGCGAGATCACATACGCGCTGATAGGCAAACAGCGCTTTTTCTTCGTCGCAAAGCTCCGTGTCTGAAAGATTCGCGGCGCTCAACCACAGCTCTGCTGCGCGCGAGCGGTCGCCGAGGCCCTCAAGCTGCGCAGCTTGGCCCGCAAACAAGGTGTGCACCTCCGCAAGCGCACCGCGCTCGCGCAGCGCCTGCTCGAGCGACGTGAGCGATGCAGCGTGACCGGGAGCCTCCTGCAGGTTGTCGCGCAACGCTCCGAGGCGTCCACCCCGCGTCTCCATCTCAGCCATCACGCGCGCCACGTCGAGTCGCAGCGCAAGCCTGCGCCCCACGCTCGTCGTGAGCTGAAGCTCCTTCCGGCGCAGCACCAGAAGTTCCTCGAGCCGACCGAGCTTTTCGACCTCTTCCGCCAGAGCGGCCAACAGGTCCGTGTCCTCCGGCGCATGGTCCAGCGCACGCTGGTAAAGCGAAGCAGCGAGCACTGGGTCGCCCAAGTGCTCCGAAGCGAGCCTCGCCGCACGCTCCGCGAGGAACCGCGCATGGTGGGATTCCACGGGCAGCTGCGAGGTTTCGCGCAGCACCACCAGTTCGGCCTTTTGGTCCCCCGCGGCTCCAAGCAAGTCCGCGAGACGTGACGCCGAGTCCACAAGCAATTTTTCGATCGAGTGCCCGCTCACTTCGCGGCTGCCTTGCAGCAGGAACATCGCACTGCGGCGCATGAGGCTGCTCAAAACCCGGCGCTCTGCCTGAGCGTCTTGCAGCGTGTCTCGAGCCAGCACTTGCGCTTCAATCAGCGTGTCGAACTCGTGCTCTGTGAGCTGAGCCAAGGACATCAGCGATTCGAAAAGCTGGACTCCCGGCGTGCCACGCTGAATCGCGATGAGCCTACGCAAGGTCTCGGCATGAGGCGCCCCAAGGCCAAACGCCTTTTGCAAGAGCGCTTCGGCGCCCTCGAGATCCGCACACTGCTTTTCACGCCATTCCGCCACGCGAATCAGCAGCTCGCGCTTGACCGGAGGGTTGAGCCTCGCCACGTCGAGAGCGGCTTCGGCCGCTGCAGTAAGCGCCGCATACCCAGCAGGCTCTCGAGTCTCGGCTTCGATCAAAGGCAGAAGGTCCTCTGGAACCTGGTCGGTGCGCTGTGCGACCGACAAAAGCACCTCGAACGCGAGCGCGAACTCTCCGTGTTGCGCCCCGACGCGCACCACCGAGCGCGAGTTCTTCGCGTCCTCCGGCACGGCGCGAAACGCCGCCACATAGGCTGCGAGCGCCCTCTGTCGGTCGCTCAGGAAGCGTTCGGCAAGGTAGCCTTCGAGACTCGCGAGCTGCGCCGTCCTTGGGCCCTTGTGATCGAGCTTGCCGTACGCTGCGTGGAGCGCGTCGGCGAGGGGCTCAAAACCCGACAGCTGTTCCGCAAGACGCCGCAGGTCTGCGTCGCTCTCGCTCGACTCTGGGTCTTCCTGTAGCGCCGCACAGAGATGCGCGAACGCGGGCTCCGGCTGCCCCCTGCGCTGCTCTTCTAGCAGCGCCGCGTGCCGCAACAGGCGAACTCGCTCGGAAGCGTCGACGGCGCCAAACAGACGATGCGGCAAGAGCGAGAGCAAGCCCTCAAAATTATCGGACGAGGCGTAAGCGCTCGCGAGTGCATCGGCCGCTCGCGCCCGTACTTCGCTGTCCTCGAGCAAAGCGAAAAGGCCAGCTTGCGCGGACTCCGTAGACGCCGCACTCCCCAGCGCTCGCTTGTAATAGGCGAACGCCCGCTCGGCATCGGCGAACAGCACGCGATAGGCGTCGCCGAGCAGAGAGAGCACTCTCGCGCTTCGTTGCTCCTCCCCGTGTGATGCGCGATCCAGCAGCGCTCTCACGGAGAGCGCGAGCAGCTTGTCGGGTGCTACGCGATGGACTTCGGTCCAAGCCACGAGTGCAGCTTCGATCTCATTCAGAGATTCCGCATGAATCTCGGCAATCCGCGCCAGATCCGTGGCCACGTCCTCGCCTTCCTGCAGCGCCACGCGGCGTGTCAGGGCATCGACGAGAGCGCGATGGTCGTGAGTTTCATGGTGAAGCGCGACCAGGCCGTCGAGCGCTTCTCGGTCCTTTGGATCTTCCGTGAGGCGACTGTGCCAAGTGGCAATCGCGCGCTGCGGCTGCCCCTGTGCATGAGCAAGACGTGCCAGCGCACCCCGCACTTCGCGTCGTCGCACAGCGTCGCTCTCGAGA
Organism: uncultured Polyangiales bacterium; assembly: GCA_964515685.1. GTDB lineage: Bacteria > Myxococcota_A > Polyangia > Polyangiales > DASUME01 > DASUME01. The sequence goes on from CAZEWA010000248.1 coordinate 6,032, forward strand.
ACGGTCAGGCGCTCAAGAACCGGTAGACGTGCGGTGTGGGCGTTCTTTGCCTCGAGCAGCGCATCGAGCGCACGGCCAGCATCGAGCGCGAGGTCGGCATCTGAGCTCTGCGCAAAGACGCGCTCGCACAGCGCGATGGCGCGTTCGACATCGGCCACTGGGTGATGTGCCAGCGTCGCAGCACGTAGGTACAGCTCGCCTGCACGACGCGAGCTCTGGGCGTTGGCTGCCGCGCGCTCCAAGAAGTCAACGCAGCGTGCCTCGGCGCCAAGTCGCGTGGCCAACTCAGCGACTTCCGACGCGAGCTGCGCATCATGGGGCAGCAGCACGAAAAGCTCGCCCAGGTCGGTAAGCGCTTCGGCGCCGGCATCATGAGCGAGCCAGAGCGCGACGGCTTCGCGGTAAAGCCCCTCTCGCTCATCACCATGCGCAAACGCGAGACTCGCACGCACCACACGCGCCACATCGAGCGGGCGCTGTTCGCGTGTGAACGCCGTACGCAATAGACCGAGCGCATCGCGTCGCGTGCCAGGCGCGGCGTCGTCGGAGCCGAGAATCACTTCGAGCAGAGCCAGCGCATCGCGGTCTGCGGCGTTAGCCTCGAGCACCTTGCTCAAGACCTCGACCGCGGCGGGCGCATTTTTGAGCCGTTGGAGCCAACACGAAGCGATTTGCACCTGCACGCGCGCCACTTCATCCGCGGCATGACCGAGCGTGCCCGTGTCCCACAGCGCGATAAGCTCGCGCCAACGCTCGCCCCGCTCGAGCAGCCGCTCAAGACCTGCCCGCAGCGCCTGATCGTGCGGCCGCAGCGGCACAAGACGCGTCATGAACGCGATGGCGCGCTCGCTGTCGACGGCGAGGTCCTTGGCCACCCGCACGGCGTCCTCGAGCAATTGAATCTGCCGCTCTACGCTGTCGGATGCATCGACCGCACGCTCGTAAATCGCAAGCAACCGCTCCCAGGCCCCAGCAGCCGTAAGCCCCATCGATAGCCGGTCGAAAATCGTTTCATCGGCCGGATCGAGCTCGAAGACACGCAGCAAAACTGCCTGCATGAGCGCCGTTTCATCGGCGAACCATTCCTCGCAAAAGCGCAGCGCCCGCTCTCCAATCCGCTTGGCCGTCGCCAGCGGGAAGTCACGCACCAAGACTTCGGCGTAGAGCTCAGCGACCGGCTCAGGCATCTGCTCGTCGGCCGCAGCCGATTCAAGCTCGTCCCAGGCGGTGAAGTCGTCTGGATGCTCGCGCACGGCGGACAGGAGCATCGGAGAAAAACCTTGGTCCTTGGAGGAGTTCGTCATGTTACGTGGGCACACTCAGCGCAGGGGCGCAGCCAGGGAATTTCGACCTACGAGCATACCAGGCACGGGCGCTCGCCATCGCATGTTGGTGAGGTGAAACCAAACTCCGCTGCGATACTGGCAGCCATCGCCCTCAACCTACCTACTTGCCCCCACTCCCGCGTGCGGATGCCACTGGTGCCGAGCGCCACGCAGGCCTCGGACGCTTAAAAGCGAATGCCGCAACCCAAGGGGGCGCGGCATTCATGTGTGCGAACAGCATACAACTATGAAGCGAGCTCAGCTTACCTTTGCGACGCGCTCCGCCAGCATCCCCTTGGGACCTTCCTTCACCTCGAACTCGACAGTCTGTCCCTCTTCGAGGGTCTTGAAACCGTCGCCGACGATTTGCTGGTAGTGCACGAACACATCTGGCCCCCCGCTTTCCGGCCGAA
>CAZEWA010000249.1:0-7763 GCA_964515685.1 uncultured Polyangiales bacterium
AGGTGGGGGCAGCCGGAGACTTACGCCTTTCAGTGGTGCGGCGCTACGTTCCCCGTCCGCGTCGGTGGCTCGATCTTACAAGACCGATGGCTCCATCCTCTGGATAGGTATCATGCAATAAACCTTGCACTGTTCATCGTGAAACCGCCCAAATAGGCTGCTCGCAAGTGGTCCGACGTTAGATGCCACCCAGGAAAAGCTTATGAACAGGACCAGACTAGGCATCGCCATCTTGATGGCTTCCGTGTACGTCTTGGGAACGGCCAGACTCGCCGGAGCCTACTGCATCACCGCCAGTGCGAATCCTTGGACCTCCGCGGGCACCAAGACCTTGTATGCGAACCCCGCGATCCCGCTCGCCATTCGTTCGTCGATTGCGGACGCTCTTTCGCGCTGGAACATCAGCGGGTCGGCCCTCGTCTATGATCCGCCGGTTTTCACGGCCAGCTGGGCGATCTACAGCTTTCGAGCAGATTGGGTGAGTTTCGCCAGCGTGCCGCTGTCCAACACCCTTGCCGGCTATGCCTCGGGTGCAGGCACGTCTCCGAGCCATTCGGGAGGGCTGTTGCTTCTGAACTCCTACTGGACGTGGGTGACCAACGGCACCCAGGACGTCGCCAACCACATCGCGGACACGGCCACAATCGTGGTGCACGAACTCGGCCACTTCAACGGCTTGTCGCACCAGGTCGACTGCCCACCCGTGACGACGGCCGAGGCAGCCTCCGTGATGGTCCCGGTCCTCACCGGGCAGCGTTGGCTGCCAAACATCGACGACTTCACGTACCAGACGGGAGCGTACTGACCATGCACAAGCGAATCTATCAGTCGGCAGGGATCGTCGGCGCGTTGCTACTCGCGTCCGCGCTGCTCTGGCGCACGGTCGATGCGGGCGGGTCTGCCCGCGAGCAACAACAGGCTCTTTCGCCGCGCGCCGAGGCGGGACCGCAGGGTAAGCCCGCGAACGTTCGTGTGGTACGAGGGCACGGTTACACCGTCGACTTGACCCTGGAGCAACAGTACAACTTCAAAGACTCCGCGCTGGCCTTCCAGGGCAAGGTCGTGGACATCCTGCCAGCCCGGTACATCGCGAACCAGGGCATCGAGCTCGTCTACACCCCGGTGGTCGTCCGCATCGAAAAAGTCTTTCGCGGCAAGGTGAGCGTTGGGCAGGAGATCCCGGTGCGAGCGTTCGGAGGAACCGCCAACGGCGTCACGTTCGAGGCCGATTTCGTGCCCTCTTCGGAGATTCTGAACAAGGGCGTCGAACTCATCGTGATCGGACCCGAGCCGATCGTGACCAAGGGAGATGAACCCATGTCCGCCATGACGCCCAACGCCATCCACGTCGTCCGAGGCGACACAGTGATCGATGCGACGCACGGCGATGAAGCTGGCAATCGCCCTGAGCGCGTGCGCAGCCTGGCGGACGCAGAGCGCGTGCTCGGAAGCCGCGACTAGGAAAGCGCCGACGCTACTGCACGCTTGAGATCAAGAGGTCCAACTGTTCTTGCGCGAAGTCGGGCGTGAGCCCGGCGGCGCGCATCCGCTTGACGAAGTGAAGCAGCGCCCCGCGCATGCGCAGGCAAGTCGAGTTCATCGACCAACGTGAACACAACGAACTCGAGCGCGAGCGCGACCTCGGACTCGATCGTCGCGGGCGCCTGCGTGGGTCGTGCGTCGCTGGCGAGCTTGGCGGCAACAGGTGGATCGATGGTGTGCAGCGCGGCGGCGAGCGCGCGCAGGTTTGCGCTTGCTCGGCCCCGTGCCGCCGGGCGCTCCCTGTAATAGACCGCGCTCGGTTTCAAGCCACAGCCGAGGGACGTGGCCAAGTGCTACTCACGATTGCGGGCCTCGGTGGCCACCAAAGCGAAACGGCGCCCCAGGCTGGCAGGTGGTTCAACACGGCTATCAACGTCGTCTGGACTACACTGCAGGCTGGACCGCCGACCGGCGCGCTACGCCGGACCCTGCCAAAAAGCGAAACTTGTGTTCTAGCGTCAGGATACGCCGTGCCGAACGGCGCTGAGGGCATGCTATCCGCGCGCGCCAGCGGCGTTCTACAACGCCACTGGCGAGACGGCAGTTAGCCCGACGTCACATGGTGGGCTGGGGTAGCGCCTTCCTCCTCAAGCTGTTTCGCCCAGGCCAACGCACGCCCAAGTAACGGATCAGGCCTCGTTGACGCACGCCCTTTTGCCCGTGCTGGCTTCTCACGGCGATGCGCCTGTCCAGCCTCCCCGAGAGCCTTTCGCAGCTGGTCCTCTTCTCGCAACGTGAGCCTGCGATTCTCGAGCACGTACAGGTTCGCGCTCACGCTGCTTCGCCTGAATCGCGGCCAGCGCGCCAGACAGTGCCTTGTTGTCCACAATGGCCGCCTGCGTCACGCGCGCGTCCTTGGCAAACGCACGCGCCGCCAGTTCCACGCCGTTGTACTCGATGCGCACCGAACCATCCTCGGATTCGATGACCAACACGCGCTTTCCGCGCGGACTCGGCAGCCTCGCTCGACTCGACGATGCACATGACGCGCTTGTAGTGCAGAGTCAGATTGTCCGTCAGCCGGCGCTCTTCTTGCCACGTGAACACCCGCATCAGGTCCTCGTGCGACAGAAGAGGGCGATGCTTATCATGCGGGTTCAGCGGCTCTCGCGCGAAGCGTCGGTTGAAGTCGGCCATGAACTCGGGCAAGTACGCGTTGCCAACCTTGCGGTCGGAGATGCCCCTCAGACGCAATTCCTTCACGAGCCGATCCTGCAGCGTCTGGTTCGCACGCTCGACGCGACCCTTGGCGGCGGGTGAAGTTGACCCGGTTTGGTGGACACAGGAAAACGCGTAACAATCGCGTGGGGAGTGTTCCATGGCAAGGCGGAAGAAGCGAGTGTTCACGGATGAGTTCAGGGCCGATGCGGTGCGCCTCTGCGCGTCTGGAGAGCGCACGATTCCACAGGTGGCTAGAGACCTCGACCTGACGGTGACGGTGCTGCGTGACTGGGTGCGGAAAGCCGAGGCCGCGAAGCCGCCCGGAACCTCTCAGGCCGTCCTTACGAAGGATGAGCGCGGCGAGTTGGCAGAGCTGCGAAAACGCGTCAAACGGCTTGAAATGGAGCACGAAATACTAAAAAAAGCGGCCGTGCGTTCAACCGGTCAGCGCAACACCATGGCATCGGGCGAAGGGCCCGAGGAGAGTGGTGGACGATGGGACGAGGACTCGAACCGGCGCAGCGGGCGGACCTTTGGAAGCGGTGGCGTGAGGGGCAGTCGCTCTCCGACATCGCGCGTGCCTTGGCGAAGCCACCCGGCTCCGTGTTCGGGTACCTCGCAGCCGCGGGCGGAATCTCGCCATACCGTCGGACGCGCTCGGAGCGGGCGCTTACGCTGGGCGAGCGCGAGGAGATTTCGCGCGGGCTCTCGCAGGCCGAGTCGATTCGGAGCATCGCTCGACGCCTGAGCCGAGCGCCGTCGACGGTCTCTCGCGAGATTGCTCGCAACGGCGGACTCTCGCGCTACCGAGCCGTCGCCGCAGACGAGCAAGCGTGGGAGCAAGGTCGTCGTCCGAAGCGTTGCAAGCTCGCTATCCGCGCGCGGCTTCAGCGTGTCGTCGCGTCGAAGCTGCGCGAGAATTGGTCGCCCGAGCAAATCGCCTGCTGGCTTGAGCGGGAATATCCCAAGGACGACCTCATGCGCATTTCGCACGAAACCATCTACCGGAGCCTGTATATCCAGGCGCGCGGTGTGCTGAAGAAGGAACTTCAGGCGCACCTGCGCACACGAAGGAAGATGCGACGCGCAAAGTGCGCGACGACGGCAGGTCAGAACCGCGGAGGCATCATCGACGCCGTCTCGATTCGCGAGAGACCAGCGGACGTCGAGAGACGCGCTGTGCCCGGACACTGGGAAGGCGACCTCATCACTGGCTCGCACAACACTCACATTGCGACGCTGGTCGAGCGCAAGTCGCGATTCACCATGCTCGTGAAGGTCGACTCCAAGGACACCGCCACAGTCGTCCACGCGCTCGCGAAGCACGTCGCGAAGTTGCCCATGGAGCTTCGCCGCTCGCTCACGTGGGACCGCGGCATGGAGCTGGCGCACCATAAGACCTTCACGGTCGCAACCGACGTGCAGCGAGGGAGTCACTGTTGTAGAGGTCAACAGGCCAAACCGCCAAGCGCGTCGGCGGCACGGCAAGTCAGACACGGCAGACGCTGAAGCTGCTGCACGAGCCACGCTAGCTGGCGATGCGGTGGGAGTCCCCAAGGCCCAGAACGGCACGGTCGAGGCTATTCGCATTCTGCGGCTGGAAAGGCGCTCGGCGATTCACGCTCGAACGAAGACGGTCAATCAAGTGCACGCGCTGGTCTCCACGGCGCCCGAACCGCTTCGAGCCAAGCTGCGTGACATGTCGCTGGCGGCGCTCCTTACCCATTGCATAAAGCTGCGCCAGGCCGAGACGACCGACGCCGCCTCGGCTACCCAGCGTGTGCTGCGGGGCCTGGCGCGACGTTGGCAGCAACTCGACCGCGAGGTAGCACTGCTCGACGCGGAGCTCGAGACTCTCGTGATGCAGAGGGCGCCGGAGCTGGTGGCGTTGCGTGGCGTAGGCATCGACGTGGCAGGCGCCCTCCTGGTCGCTGCCGGAGACAATCCGGAGCGTTTGGTCAACGAGGCCTCATTCGCTGCCCTGTGCGGCGTCTGCCCTGTAGATGCCTCCTCTGGCCGACAGAAGCGGCACCGGCTCAACAGAGGCGGCAACCGCGACGCCAATCGCGCGCTCTGGGTCATCGCGCTGGTCCGGCTGCGGTGCGACCCGCGAACCCGGGTGTACGTCGAGCGACGAACGGGTCAAGGCCTCTCAAAGCCGGAGATCATTCGCTGCATCAAGCGGTTCGTTGCTCGCGAGATATTCAAAATCCTGCGCAAATTGAACACGTCCGACGCTGATCTCGGCACACGTTCAATTGCCGCTTGACGATATAGGAGCATCAACGCGGTCGCGGAGAGCTTCTTTGCGACCATCAAGGGCGAGCTCATCGACCTGCAGATCTTCGATACGCGCGCGCAGGCAGCGACCGCCATCCGTGACTACATCGAGAGCTTCTACAACGTGCGACGTCTTCACTCTTCGATCGGCTACATGAGTCCGATCGAGTTCGAACTAAGATTAAACTTGACCCTTACTCAACAGGCAGCATAGAGAAACTGTCCACGAAAGCGGGTCATCTTCAGGGCGTGTTCGCACAGATACATTCCGCTCGGAGCGCGTACTTGTCCTCGAAGCCAGCGTCTGACGCTACGTGTCTGCGCGCCTGCGTGGCTGCGCCCTCAGGAGAGTCGTTGCAGGCCCTTCTTGAGGGCCATGATCGTCGTCGCGGAAAAGACCACCTGTGGCCAGAGAAGCGGGTAATCCATCAAGTTACTTAAGGCAGGATCCCTTCGCTTCGAAGTTACCCACGGGTTCTTCGCTACGAGGAGGCCCGGCGCACTCATCCGACTCGATTTTGCAGTCTGATGGAGCGCTCCATGCCCATGCTCCGGACCAACGGCAGGTTGTGTCCAGCTGGACACCCATCATGAAAGTCGTGTTCTGCGCATCGGAGTTGCGTGACAGGGTTGTGCTGAGCTTTGGTTCGTCAAATCGAATCCGAATTTGCTCATCAAGCACATAGATTGTGGCGGTCGCCTCCCCGCTGATGACATCCCCTCCGTCGATCGCGACGGCGGCCCTAACCTCCACCCCGCGCGCTTCGCACTCCGAGACATCGGCTGTAGATTTTCGGTGGATCTGAAGCGCATCCTCCGGTTTGAGATCAAACTCAAGGGTGAGCGGCACCTTCATGCCGGTGGTGAGGGTCAACGTTCCCTCGATCCCTGACGTAACAGGTGCCAGCATTTCCAAGGGCGATTGCTCAAACCCCTCCGGGAGACTGGTTAGATTGAGCAGAGGCGTCTTTTCTAACGCGCACCCCGGCCTATTGCCGTCACCCGTCTGCACGCCAGCGCAGGCACTCACAACCATGCAGGCAGGCACGGCAACAAGGGCCAGCAGAGTTCGCCGGCGCTGTGCATGAAACTTCGTCCCCTTGAATGCCATATGAAGCTCACCTTCTGTTAGTACAGTGAGCGCCCCCGGCCTACGAATCAAGGCCAAACTAGTCCGGATGCGCGCTATCTATGCGCCACATCTGCTCCAGAATGTGCAAAGCTGGACATCATCATGATGAACGCCGCAGCGCGGCAATTCCTTCGCGCGTTACGAGGTCGCCGCTCGCAGGTAGGGTTCTCGAAGCGGCTTGGGTATGCATCGAACATTGCTGCGCGCTGGGAAGCTGGTTCCCGCTTTCCAACCGCGACAACCGCGTTGCTCGCTTGTCAACGCCTCGGCATGGATCTCCCGTCGGCGCTGCGGCGGTTCCACGAACCGAGCGCCGCACGCTTGAGCGAAGTTAATGACCAAAACCTTGCCGAATGGCTGCACGGGCAGCGCGGTAGCAGACCGATAAGTGAAATTTCAGAACGATCTGGCCTCTCGCACTACCAGATCAGGCGCTCCCTGGCGGGTATTACCCGACCGAGCTTACCGGTGTTCTTCGAGTTGGTCGAAGCCATGACAGGTCGGCTCGCCGAGCTGGTCTCGCTGCTCGTCGACATCCGGCACGTGCCGGCGTTGCTGCCGCGTTACCTTGCACATGAAACAGCGCGGCGCTGCGCTTATGAACATCCGTGGAGTAGCGCGGTGCTGGCGCTCATCGACGTGGTTGCAGCGTCGCTTGCCCTGCCAGTGGGACGTGAAGGACATCGCATTCGGGACGTGCTCCCAACCGCTCGGATGGCCGCTCAGCTCGGAACCTCGGAGGAGCAGGTCGTGAGGTCCCTCGAAGCGCTCGAAGACGCGCACATAGTACGGCTCGCGAACGGGCAGGTCTTGATCGACGCGCCGCTGATCACCGACACCCGGCGCGACCCTGAGCGGGCCGCGAACTTACGCCGCCATTGGAGCTTGGTCTCTCTCGAGCGGCTGAACCAGCCTCGGGCGGGCGATTCGTTCAGCCACAACGTGTTCGCGGTCTCGCGCGAGGACCTCGCGCAACTGAAAAACATGCAGGCGGAATTCTACCAGCGCGCTCGGGCGCTCATCGCGGACTCAAAGCGCAGCGAGGTGAGTGCGCTCATGCTGCTGCACCTGCTCAGCTTTGACGACGACTGATCCCCGCGCCGCAGCAACACTTTGCATACTGTCCGACTTGTATCTCGAGCCATCGCCAGTGAAGTAATACCCCTGAGCTCAGCGGAGCTTTCACCCCGAGTTTCTGCACTGTATAGCTTGACACATCCCGCACCAACAATGCGGATGCACCGCAACACTGCAGTACCCTCCCATTACTGTAGCGGCGACATCCACCGCTCGAGGTCATTCTATGCAGAAGCCCCATCTCATCCCTGCTGGCGTCGCAGTTCTCGCTTTCGCCGCCGTTCTTGGTCCCGCCATTGGAGCAGAAGCAGACTGCGCCAAACCGGCAGGAGTGACAATGAGCACAAATGGTGGCGGTTGGTTCTCCTCGGCAAACTCGAGTCAACGCCCGTTCTTTGGCACCAGCGGCGACAGCTCCTATTCGAACACCATCTGCAACGGCAGTTTCAGCAGTGCCATGTGGAGTCACTATGGCATGCATGAGAGTGACTGGAACGAGGGACTTGGATTCAGCAACGTAACCGTCCGAGCAGGTTGAGTTGCGCGGAGACCTAAGATCAGCCTGAGCCCG
>CAZEWA010000250.1:0-7741 GCA_964515685.1 uncultured Polyangiales bacterium
TGGGCGACCGCTTTGATGGCCGTCTTGTGCCTCTGAACGGCGCTCTGTTCTTGAGCCCAGGCCGGGTTTTTCATCCGCGCGCCGTGCACAACGCCTTGGACACGTTGCTAGCAGAGATCGGCGGCGATCGTCCGGATACCGCCACGGTCCTCAATGGCCTGCTCCGCATGCGCGCCCGCTTCTTCAAGTTCGAGAGTATCCGCGCGGAGCACGTGTATCGGCTGAACGCCCTACGTGAGCCCGCCTTTGCCGCCCCGTGGGCTCGCCCAAGCCAGCGCCCATAGCAACGCAAAAAAAAGCACGCAGCTCGCACCGAAGGCACAAACTGCGTGGTTGAAGAGCTCGTAAGCCGGGTTTTGTCCTCGGCCCTCGTCACCGAAGGCTGAGCGGCGATCATTCATCTAGGACACGCGTTGCCGCGCATCTCCAGCGACGATACCCGGAAGCATCGGGCGGGCCGCCCTCGAACGCTTCCCTATTCCGTCTTGCTCCGGATGGGGTTTGCCATGCGGCCTGCGTCACCGCAGACCCGGTGAGCTCTTACCTCACCGTTTCACCCTTACCGCGCGGATCCTTGCGGAAAGGCGCGGCGGTTTGTTCTCTGTGGCACTTTCCTCAGGGTCGCCCCCACTCGCCGTTAGCGAGCATCCTGCCCTATGGAGCCCGGACTTTCCTCCCGTGTCCCTGCGTAAGCAACGACACCGGCGAACGCCTGAGCCGCTTCAACGGGCGTAGTGTGCCGAATCGCAAGCTTGCAGCAAGCCGGGAACTTGCAGGCTGCCATTCCACTCTCTAGCGTCGACCTCGGTGGCAAACTTGCGTTCTCGTAAACCAACACCTGCTGGTCGCCTCCGCGCGGGGGCTCTGCTCGGACTTGCCGCGTGCCAAGGCAGCTCGGATGTGCCCATTGTGGCGACGGAAGCCCCGCCGGCCCTCGAGGTCACACCCCCTAGGACGGTCGGAAAAACGTCGAACGTACCGGAGCAATCGGAGCGCAAAGGCGCGCGCACGCCTATCGCAGGCCAAGAGATCGCTGTGCCCAAGGGGAGCTTCCGACTCGGTAGCGCTACGGGCAGTGCCGGCCGCAACGCGAGTCGTGAAGCGGATGCCGTCGAGATCGAACTCGAAGCGTTCGCCATCGACGCCCTGCCCTACCCCAACGATCCTGGCCGCGCGCCTCGTGCGCTGGTGTCTCGCGATGAGGCAAGTTCCCTGTGCCGTGAACGGGGCCAGCGCTTGTGCACGGAGCTCGAGTGGGAGCGCGCATGCAAGGGAGACGGAAATCAGGCCTATCCGGTCGAGCCATACGAACCTGCGGTGTGCGAGAAAACCCTCGCAAGCTGTCCTTCGCCGCTCAACGTTTTTGCGCTTGGAACCTGGGGGCGTGAGTGGACCTCCAGCAGCGCCGGGCTCGGTTTAGGCGATGCGATGCGCACGGTCGTGGTCCGAGGTGCCCCGAAGTCGGCGCCGAAAGAGCTCCATCGCTGTGCGGCACGGGATGCTGCCACTCCGGACAGCAAGAGCGAGAGCTTGCTGTTTCGCTGCTGCCGGGGACCTGCAAGCGACATGCGATATCCCGAGGAATCGAAGACAGAAGCTTTCATAGAACAATCCTGGGACAACAGCGCAGCCCAAAACCTCCTCGCTGCCATGCCCGAAACGCTCTCGATCTCGAAAGAGTTCAAGTTGTTCAGCGCCGAGCAAGTAAACCAGCGACTGCTTGCCTCAGGACGCTCGAAGACAGGCATCGCGCCCTGGCAAATCGTGCCGCGCGGCCTCCTCTGGTCCCCGAGTCATGGTGAACAGATCGGCGTACTCGCCGGCGATACCAAGGCGGGCGCGATGCTCATCGCGTTCTACCGGGACGCCTCGGGACGTCCCGTGTTTGGAACGAGTTACCAGACGCGCAAAGAGCACGAAGCCATTGTCGTCGCCTACAAGGCCGACGTGACGAAGGAGCTTCTTTTCAGCACGTGTTGGGGATGTGGCGGAGAAGGAGGCGCTGTGGAAATCGGCAGCGACGGGCGCGTCCGCATCACGCCGAAATAGGCATCCCTAGCTAGGAAGCGCTCGAAAAGGGAGGTTTGCTCAAGGCGCTTTTCATGCGGAACTCTAAAGAGTGCACGCTTGGATAAGTCGAGTGCCTCGCGCTCCGGTTCGCGCTTTCGCTGGGTTTTCGTTGTGCGCTGGACTCGCATGCTCCAGCGCCAACACAACGCCCGTAAACGTGCTGAGCGATGCACCGGAAGAAGCGCAAGAAGACGGTGAGGGCGTGCGCGAGTCGAGCGCTGCGCTGCTGGGTGGAACCTACTTTGACGATAAAGTCGTCGAAGAAGGTGGGCTAACCACGCTCAATTGTAGCGAAGACGACCGCGCGCTGTTTCGGCAAATCATGTTGCTCGGGCGTACCGTGGCACTGGGCAGCGCCATCCGCGATTGTGTGCGGTTCATCATGACCGAAGGCGATGGAACCTTTGGGCCCTACCAGGCGTGCAGCAATGACCCCTACCCTCGCGACGCCATCGGAACGCAGGTTGAAGGGGTACTGCGCATGCTCACCACGCCGCACGCGGTGGAGATTACCTGCACGACGGGCAATATCGGCGTGACGCGCATCGCGGGCAAGTACGACCTACCGCTCGCTCTACGTGAACCGTTCGATATTCCCAATCCTCCCCTCGACCAAATGTTCGATGCTACCTGGCTAACGAACACAGCTTATGGCGCGGCGGCGACCCACGACGAAGCGGACTTTCGAGCCCGGATTGCGTTGATCGCACCGCGCTCCGCCTTGGTTTGGCACGAGGCGATGCACGTTCACGCCTACCGACACGATTGCGGCAGCCAGACGTACTTCCAAAGCGTGCCGTACATCGTCCAGTACTGCTTGCAGCAGGTAGCCCAGCGCAGCGCAGATTTCTGCGACATGCGAGGCGGCTGCGCTGTGGGCGGCGAACGGGCGCTTATCGACAGCTACCCCATCTCGCATTCCACCGAATGCGAATGCGTGCGGGATGCCATTGGCGACGGCCAGGCAGAGATTTCCGCAACGCCCAAGCTCGACAAACGAGAACCTGCGGACGCCTTCGGTTCCGCACTCGCGGCAGGCGATTTTAATGGGGACGGTTTCGAAGATTTGGCAGTGGGAGCTCCTGGAGAAGACGGTAACACAGGCCGGGTGTTCATCTATCTCGGATCCATATTCGGCCTGTATGCGGAGCGAACGATCGATCAACAGGAGCTCGACCAGGACGAGGCAGGAGACCGCTTCGGCTCGTCACTCGCGGCATTCGATCTCGATCGTGACCAACTCACAGACCTCGTGATAGGTGCACCCGGAGAAGACAACAACACGGGTGCGGTCTACGTGTTTCGAGGCACACGTCGGGGTCTCGAAGCAGCGCAGACCGTGTCTCCCGACGCGCAGGTTTCACAAAATCCCGGTGCTCCAGCGCGGTTTGGAGAAGCGCTTGCAGCCGGCTCTTTTGTCGATATCACGCAGCCTGTACTCGCGGTCGGCGCCCCCGGCACCGCAAGAGGGCAGGTCGCAGGCAGCGTGCATCTGTTTGCAGACCGCTCCGCGAACGCGGGAATGCTTGAGTGGATTGCCAAGGTCACACCAGAGAGTCCAGAGGGCCACCGAGGGGACCGCATGGGCGCTGCGCTCGGCTTTGGCAGCCTTGCTGCTTCGAGCGTCTCGGCACTCGTCATCGGTGCTCCGGCGGATGCGCGTGGGGGCGCCGTGTATGTGCTGCCTGCTGTGCAATCAAGCGCGCTGTCTGCCAATCGGAACCTGTTCCCAGCCTACAGCGTGCACTCAAATCTTGGTCACAAGGCAGGCTTTGGACATGCGCTCACGCTGAATCGCACGCTGGGGCCAGGCACCCTTGCCGTCGGCGCGCCAGGAGCCTCCCTGGGTCGCGCGGAGCGTGCGGGTCAGGTGTCGTTTTTTCGTGCGACGCCTTCGGGTGCCGAACGCCTGCAAGAACTTGTAGGAAGCCGCGACGGTGCAGCGCTGGGGACGGCGTTGCTGAGTACCGGCCGCCGCTACTTGCACGACGAAATCCTGGTCGGTTCGGCCAAATCGGAGGCGATCCCGCTTCTACAAGCCAAGGCAAGCTTCGATACGACCGTCGATGACTTTCGCGCCGTGCTGACGAGAGGCCCAGGCAGTCAGCGTGCTTTCGCGCTAGCGCGAGGCGATTTCGATGGCAACGGTACACTCGACCTCGCTGTGGGCATCCCAGACGAAGCCTCGAATGCACGCACTGCAACTGGCGGTACAGTTGAGCTGTTTCGGCGCAACGACTTCGGTGAATGGGTTCGTTGGGGCCGCTACCAACAAGGTGACTGAGGCTACACTGAGCCCCGGCGCGCGAAATTCCCTTTCGCTCGTGCGCGCTTCGAGTAGCTTCGGCGCATGCAGATTGTGCGCATCCAACACGAAGGAAAGCCGCGCTACGCGGCGCTTCGTCCAGACGGGACGGCCCAGCTCTGGAGCGATGCCCCCTGGTTTTCAGGCCACGCGACCGAGTTCTCGCTGCCCGCCAAAGGCATCGAACGCTTGGTGCCGGTGGACCCGAGCAAGATCGTGTGCGTGGGCCGCAACTACAGCGCCCATGCGCGCGAGCTCGGCAACGCCGTCCCCGATGAACCCCTACTCTTCTTGAAGCCCAAGAGCGCATTGTGCGCTCCGGCTGGGAACATCGTGCGCCCGGCCGCAAGCCAGCGCGTGGAGTACGAAGCCGAGCTCGGCGTCGTCATCGGTAAGCGCCTAAAAGACGCAAGCCCTGACGAGGTCATGGCGAGCCTCGCGGGAATAACCTGTGTGAACGACGTCACCGCGCGCGACATTCAGCGCAAAGAGACCCAGTTCACGCGGGCCAAGAGCTTCGACACGTTTTGCCCGGTCGGCCCCCACGTGGAAACCGTTTTGCCTGACCTCACCAACCTGCGCGTGATGGCCCGCGTCAACGGAATCGAGCGCCAGAACGGGCACACTGGAGATATGGTCTTTCCGGTCGCACAGCTCATCGCATTCATCAGTCGCATGATGACGCTAGAACCCGGCGACCTTATCTCCACAGGCACGCCCGAAGGTGTAGGCGAGCTGGTCGCCAACGATCACGTGGAGATTGAGGTGGAAGGCGTGGGCATCCTCCGCAACTTCGTTGTGTGAGCGCGAAGCCTAGTACCACCTGACCAGGTACTAAAGCAGGTCGATCATCTTCTTCATCGTCGAACCGCTGCGCATGAACACACGCATGATGCGCGTCATCGTGCCGTAGGTGGACTTGCGGTAGGGAAACCACACGGGTTCGCGCTTGATCGCAGGCACGCGGTTGTAGTTGACGTGCCGGGTCTCACACATCTCGCGCAGGCCTTCATCGCCGTGGATGCGGCCATAACCGCTATCCTTCACGCCTCCGAATGGCGCTTCGGGGCTGGCGTAGGCAGAGAGCACGTCGTTTACCATCACTGTGCCGGCCTGCACCTGCTCTGCGATGACTCGGCCTTTCACGCGATCGCGCGTGAACACGTAGCCCATCAAGCCGAGGTTCGAATCGTTGGCATGCAGGATGGCCTCGTCGTCGTTCTTGACCTCCATGATGGGTACGATGGGGCCAAAGATTTCCTCACGCATCACGCGCATGTCCTGCGTGCAGCCTGTCAGTACCGTGGGCTCAAAGAACTGGCCGGGTCCCGGCTTTCGCTTGCCGCCCGTTCGCACGTGCGCACCTTTGGTAACCGCGTCTCGCAGCAGCACTTCCTGGAGGTCAAGCTGCTCAGGGAAGATCATCGCGCCCACATCCACCGATTGGGCCAGCGGGTCGCCTTGACGCAAATCGCGCGTGAGGCGGATCACCCGATCCACGAGCGCATCATGAATGGCTGTGTGCGCGTACACGCGCTCCACTGCGATACAAATCTGACCGCTATTGGCGAAGCCCGCGAAGACGATTGCGCGTGCGGCTCGCTCGAGGTCTGCGTCTTCACACACGATGAGCGCCGCTTTGCCGCCGAGCTCTAGAATACATGGGATAAGTCGCTCCCCACATGCGGCTCCCACAAGGCGCCCCGTGGATACGGCGCCCGTGAACACAACCTTATCTGGGTGCGCGTCGATCAGGGCAACACCCGTCTCGGCATCGCCGGTCACGACCTGAAACAAGTCCTTCGGCATCCCACTTTGGTCGAATACCTCTTTGAACTTGAGCGCAACCAAGGGCGTAACTTCGCTCGGCTTGAGCAAAACTGCGTTGCCTGCGATCAGCGCCGCGATTGTGTCGGCAATCGGAATCACAAGCGGGAAATTCCACGGCGAGATGATGCCCACCACCCCGCGCGGCGCGTAGTGCACGTAGCTTCGGCGATGCTTGAAGAGATGCAGGTCTATCTCGCGCGGCGCGAGAATCTTGGTGGCGCGCTTGGCGTAGTACGTGGCCAAATCAGCCACGACCATCACTTCGTGGACAAGCGCTTCTTGGCGCGGCTTGCCGCACTCCGCGCTGATGATCTCCACCAAGTCATCCGCTCGGTCGACCAGCGTGTCGCGCAGCTTGAGAATGCGCTCGCAGCGCTCTTCGAGCGAAACATCCGCCCAAACCGCCTGAGCCGCTCGGCCCTTCGCCATCGCCTCGCGAACCTGCTCGGCACTCCGAATCGGCGCTTCGCCGAGGACCTTACCTGAAGCAGGCGCGTAGCTCACCACGCGCCGCGGATGCCCGTTTCCTGCACCTAGCGTGCTCTCAACGCCACTGAGCCAGCCCATTGCTCACCTTTTTCGCCCGAGCGGTTCCCATCGCCATCGGCGAAGACTCGCGAAAATAGCAGGCGCAGCACAGGAGCGGAAGCTTCACTGACGCACTTGACGAGACTTCACCGAGTCCGGTCATCAATCGTCTACGTAGTCGCGCAAGGAATCCACTTCGTCCAGCCCCTGGAGGCGCGCGAGTCCTTGCGTCTCTACTTGGCGTACGCGCTCACGGGTGAGATTCATGATCTCTCCGACTTCCTCGAGCGTAATGCCGCCGCGGTCGGCGATGTCGAGCGCACATGTGTCCGTCATCTCCCAAACCTCGAGGTCGGGGAAATTGATCTTGATGGAACCACGCACGGGATGCACATCAATGTACAGGTGAAAGCGGCACGAGACGAACGGGCACGGCCGCTCCATGTCTGCGCACTCCCCGCGCGCCGACGGACGCCAGTACTCCTCTTCTGGGTACATCATCCGACCCAGATTCAACTCAGTCTTGCTGAGCCTGCGGATGGATATGGTGCGAGCGCGCGCTCGAGCACGGCGACGGCGACGACCCCGTTCGTCACTATCATCATCCTCGAAACCGTCCGAGACTTCGCGCAACGCGAGCGCCAAGGATCCCTGCGTTTCTGCAACTGCCCCATCGTTCGCGACGTCGTCCCCCCAGTCGTCGCCTCCGATTACCCCCTGCTCAGCCATCGTAACCTCCCACTTCTCGCCTTCGATGCCCCGAAGCCGAACGAAACTTTCCCCAACTACCCGTCAAACCGCCGCGCGTTCCATGCGTGCTTGCGCGCTGATGCGGCGCTCGATGTCTCGCAGCTTTTCCAAAAGCGCTGCGGAGAGGCGCTGCGCCTCTTCCACTTCACGTCGAATCAACGCGTCCGTGTGCTCAGGCGCTCGAGCGAGCTGAGACAGCATCCGCTCGATTTCTCGCTCCAGTGCGTCGATATCGCCGCGCACGAACAAGAACCGCGT
>CAZEWA010000251.1:0-7715 GCA_964515685.1 uncultured Polyangiales bacterium
CTCTGTCCTGGTTCCCATGCTCGCGCTGCGGCTGTGCGTCGCGGGCCTGCGGCACTTGGCCCTCTGCGTCGAGACCGCGCAGGTTGAGCCCGCGTGCTTCGCGCCGGCGCCGTTCATCGCGCGATGCATCGCCGATGAGTCCGAGCACCGAGGAGGTGTTGACCGCCTGCTGTGCCCGCTGGAAACGCCCTGACAACTTGGTATCAGGAGTGAGCTGATTGCGCTCGTACAGGTGCCACATCTCCTCGGCAAACGGCAGCGCGCGATACTCCGGCACGAAGCGACCCATGAAGCGATGCAGGTTGTTTACGTCGCGTAGCAGAAGCTTGCGGGCGTTCTGGTTGTTCGAGGCGTGCACGGACTGCGGGAAATCGATGATGACGGGGCCACCCGCCCCGAGCAGCACGTTGAAATCCGACAAATCCCCGTGAACGACCCCGGCGCACAGCATCCGCTGCACCTGGCTGAGTAAGAACTCGAAAATGCGCTGCGCCTCTTCGGCCTCGAGCTGCACGTCTCCGAGCCGCGGCGCGGGCTCGCCCTCGGCGTCGCACACGAGCTCCATGATCAGCACCCCATCGATGTAGTGATGGGGAATCGGCACGCGCACTCCCGCCGAGCGCAGACGGTAGATCATGTCTACCTCGGTGTTGCGCCAGGCCGCTTCGTCCTGTGCCTTGCCGTGCCGGGTACGCTTCTCCATGGCGCGCTGGTCACGGGTGTTGCGCACCTTGCGGCCTTCCGTGTACGTCGCGCGGTTTTGGAAGCTACGGTTTTGGGCGTCCTTGTAGATCTTGGCGACGCACTCGTAGCCGCCAGACAGGACCAGGTAGACTTGGGCTTCTTTGCCGCTCATCAGGGGCCGCACCACCTGGTCGACGATTCCGTCGTAAACCAGGGATTGCAGGCTCTCGGGTACACGCATTGGGGGTACTTTACCTCGGCTTTGCGCTTCCGGGGAGCACGACTGCACAAACCTGTGCTTAGCCCGTGTTCGGGGTGTGCGGGCTCCGGGGCCATGGCACTTGCTGCGCGTGCAAAACGGCGCCATTTGTTAGGCTCGTGGGGTGGGGGACAGGCAGACGACAGGCGAGCCCTATCGGATCGTAATGCAGGCAACAGCCAGCCGGGTCTCGCGGATACGCGCCCTGCAGTGGACACTGCTCCCATTCCCCTTCGTGATTGCGGCCATGCTGTGGAGCATGAGCCCTGCTGAACGTCTCGAGGATTTTGGGGAGGGGGCGGGAAGTGTCCTTTTGCCGCTTGTCCTCGTCGGTCTCGCGGCGCTGTTGCCGCTTTCGGCTTTCAGCCTCGCAGGCCGTTATGTGCAAAAAATCGGGATTAGCGAGGATGGGCAGAGGCTTCAGCTCACGCTGCTTTTGCCTTGGGGCAGCAAAATCATCGAGGGTGAAAAGGCCGCTTTCATCGCAGGGCCCGTCATGAATCCCGGCCACGGTCGGGTCCAAACTCCGGTTTTTCACCTCAAAACGCCGACGGGAAAAGCTCTCCTGGTCGACATCCAAGCCGAGTATCCCGAGGGGCTCGCTGCCGCGCTCGAAGCCTTAAACTCGCGAAAGCGGCCCAAACGGCGCGTAGCCTAGCGAGCGCAGACGCCTGCCCCCTCGTCCTCGTCGAAGTCGATGCAGGTGAGCCCCAGGTCGCAGTTCTCGCCGTAGCCTCCACCGCAGGCGGCCCCCACGCGGGCACCGCGAGCCTGGCCCTCCACCGTGCAGGCGAGCAGGTCGCCGTCTTGGATCTCGACGACGCGCTCCGGCTCGTCTGCCTCAAACGCGGCACCATAGGAGTTGTCGCCCGCTCCATACTCGTAGATTACGAAGGTCCGGGAGCCCTCAACTTCCCGCAGCACGATGCGGTTGATTTCAGCCTGGTCCACAGACGCGAGCGCAGACGCGGGCTCCACCACGTCTTCGTAGGCGACCTGCACTGCAGTGAGGAGCTGAGCCGCTTGGGCCGCAGGCAGATCCTGAAGCCGGGTCTCATCGATGATCTCGCGCGCAAGGATCTCGAAGGCGGCGCTGTCCCGGAACTCCCTGTACGTCTCTCCGAACAAGCAGCTCGCACTCGAAGGCGCGGGCGCTACCGGGGGCTTTGGGCAGGCAGCATGCTTTTTGTAACGGTGGCCCCGAGCCCCTTGCGCGCGCCCGGGGACGTCCCGGTGCTTCATGGCTAGCGCTTCGCCTGTGAGCGCCGTTTCGGGAGGGAAATCGCCGACTTCTTCGGAGGAGCTGCAGCCGCTCAGCCCGAAGGTCCAACATCCCAGAATCGCGACCAAAATCCTCATTTTCATGGGCGAATGCCTCCTGCGCGCGGGCTCCGCTGGGGTTTGCGGAAGCCCGGTCGCACGCTTTCGCCTGCAGGCGATGGGCCCTGGCTGTGCGCTCTGGTTTCGCGGTTTTGGTGCTGGCTCCTGGCGAAACAACTGCGCTCCGCCAGCGGGCGCCAGTCATGAGCGTGCCAGCCGCGATGCGGTTTCGACATTTCGCATGCCTTGGCGCGAGGTCATGATGGGGCCGTGGTGAGACTTCCGGCATCGCACATAGAGCCCGCGCGTGTTCACGCCTTGCTAGGCCCGACCAACACCGGAAAAACCCACCGCGCCATCGAGCGCATGCTCGAATTCGACACAGGCATGATGGGGCTTCCCCTGCGCCTGTTGGCGCGTGAGGTCTACGACCGTGTGACGGCGCGGTTGGGCGAGCAAGCGGTTGCGCTGATCACCGGGGAGGAGAAGCGTGTACCGCCCGCGGCCCGCTATTTTATCTGCACGGTGGAGGCGATGCCACGCGATCTCGCGGTGGACTTCCTCGCGATCGACGAAGTGCAACTGGTGGCGCATCCCGAGCGTGGCCATGTGTTTACGGAGAGCGTGTTGTCCTGGCGAGGCCAGCGCGAGACCTGGTTTTTAGGGGCCAAGGCTGCCGAGCGTTTGTTGCGGGGCCTTTTGCCCGAGCTCTCCATCAAGCTGTTGCCCCGGCTCTCCAAGCTCTCCCACATCGGACAGAGCAGTCTGCGAACCTTGCCGCGGCGCAGTGCTGTGGTCGCCTTCAACATGCAGCAGGTCTACGAGCTCGCAGATGCACTGACGGCGCGGCGCGGCGGCGCGGCGGTGGTTCTGGGAGCCCTTTCGCCACGCGTGCGCAACGCACAGGTTGCGCTGTATCAAGCGGGCGAAGTGGATTTCTTGGTGGCGACCGATGCCATCGGTATGGGGCTCAACCTCGACATCGACCACGTGGCTCTGGCGGGGCTACGCAAGTTCGACGGCTTCGAGAACCGCGAGCTCGAGCCTTCGGAGCTTGCGCAAATCGTGGGCCGCGCTGGCCGTTATCTGCGAGATGGCACCTTTGGTACGCTCGCGCCAGAACCCGAGCTCTCACCGCGTCTGAGTGAGCAGCTCGAAGAGCATAGGTTCGCAGCGCTACGACAAGCGTACTATCGCAACGCGCAGCTTGATTTCGCGAGCCCCGCGTTGCTGCTGCGGAGCCTTGCCGAGAAACCGCCGCAGCGCAGTGGATTCACGGCCGCGCCTGATGCAGACGATGT
Organism: uncultured Polyangiales bacterium; assembly: GCA_964515685.1. GTDB lineage: Bacteria > Myxococcota_A > Polyangia > Polyangiales > DASUME01 > DASUME01. The sequence continues at coordinate 3,565 of CAZEWA010000251.1, forward strand.
GCTCGTGCTGCAAGTGCTCGCGAAACGACCCGAGGTGCTCTCGCGCACAGGCTCCGCGCATGCAGTTCGCTTGCTCTGGGATGTTTGCCGCATTCCCAATTTTGAAAAACGCATCCCGGAACATCAGGCTGAGCGCTTGCTGCCGATTTTCGTCGCGTTGGCGGATCGGGGCGTTCTGGCTGCGGAGTGGGTCGAGCGTGAGCTTGCAAAGCTTGCGCGCAGAGAAGGCGACCTGCATCAACTGATGGACAGGCTTTCGGGGGTACGTACCTGGACCTATGTGAGCCATCAAAACGGTTGGGTTGAGCGTGCCCTGGAGCTGCGTGCTCGCGCTCGAGCCATTGAAGATGAGCTCGGTGATTTGCTCCACGAGCGCTTGCGGGAGCGCTTTGTACGCGAGCGCAAGGGGCGATCCCATGGTCAGGTTCCGCTCTCGATGCCGCGCGACATGGCCAACCGGCCGTTCGCAAAGCTAAAGGCGCATCCGATGTACGAAGCGAGCGAGCGCGAAGAGGAGCACGCTCAGCAGGCGTGGGTGGAAGCCATGGTGGACGCGCCCTTTGAAGCCTTCTCTTGGGACGCGCGGGGCGAGTTATTCTACGAAGGTGAGCGTGTACTGAGGCTCGAGGGTGGGCCGCGGCTGCTACGCCCTCAGCTCAAGCTCATGTTGCCTGAGTGGGTGCAGGCAGGCGCTCGCTCACGGCTCGAGCGCAGACTCACGGCCCAGCTCAAAGACAGCCTCGGCGATTTGCTGTGCCCGCTCGCTGTGCCCTCGGATGCGAGCGCGCCGTTGCGTGGCCTTTTTTACCAGCTCGAACAAGGCCTAGGTACGCGGCTTCGAACGCAGGTCAGCGAGCAGCTCGATGCGCTCACCGGGGAGGAGCGCGCGCTGCTCGACGAACGCCACATCGTAGTAGGCAAGCGGGTGGTCTATGCAGCTTCGATGCTTACGCAGTCGCGACGCGACCTGCGCATGGCGTTGTGCCGAGCTTCTTCGGCGGATGCGCGCGCTTTCGATGCCTTGTTTTCAGCGATTCGCAACGAACTCTTCTGGCCGAACACGTACGGCAGGCACTGGGAGCCTACGTTGCTCGCGCTGGGGATGGTGCCTTTCTCCCGGCTGGCGCTCCGCTGCGATGTGCTCGAAACATTACTTGGGCGGGTTTCGCATCTAGCGCCCGAGGCGCGCGAGAGTGAGATAGCCGCGCTGCTTTCGGCTTCGAACGAGCTTGCGAGGCAGCTTGCCAAGGAGCTCGGATCTAAAAAGCGCAAGCGTCCTCGCAAAAAGCGCAAAAATCGGCCCACCCTGGTTTGCGACCCCGTGTGAAGCGTCCGAGGGCGGCCTCCCTCATGCATGCATAGGGAAGCCGCCCCCTCTCGCTCTGGGGGCTCAGGGAAGAATGCGAACGCCCGGTTCGCGCTCAAAGAAGCGCTTCTTGGCGGCCGCAATGAAGGGCGCCCCAAGTGCCACTACGCCCTTGTCTGCTTTTACGCCGGCCTTGTCTAAGAGCGCTTTTGCGTCGCTCGTGTGGCCGATGGCTTTGAGATGACCGAAGGCGTCCATCACGAACTGCACGGCGGCAGATTCGTCGCACAGTGCCTTGGCGGCCTCCTGGTTGAGGATGACGGCGATGGCGTCGACGGTGACGGATGGCGTGCCGGCAAGTTGGCCGTCTGCCTGAAGTACTGAGCCGTCGCTGAGCGCTACATCGGCAATCTTGGGTGAGATGATCTTCACGCGGCCCTTTGCCTTCTCCACCGCGGCCTTGGTTTCGGCGATGAGTTTTGCGTCCGAGCCTGTGTCGATGAGGATGCCTACCGCGCGTCCTTCGAGCGTCTCGAGCAGGTTGCCCACGATACTCAGGGCAGGCGAAGGTTTCAGGTCTTGCGCCGGTACGGCAGGCTTCGAAGCTTGCGGCAGAGTGGCCCCAAGACCCTTGGCCACACGCGCCGCCAGGTTTTCATCGACGTTGCGCAGGTTGGCGAGAGTGCGCTCGCGGATGTGCGGCAGCGTGACCTTCGACAGCTCGAACACGAAGCCGTACGCGATGTGGGCTTGCTCTGCCTCGAGCGACGAGCGGTAAAACAAGCGCGCCTGGCTGTAGTGATCGGCGAAGGTTTCGGGTCGGGCTCGCACTTTCTCGCCCGTTACGGCTGCCGGAAAGCTTGTGAAGCCGGCATCAGGATTCTCGCGCGGCCCTGTCGTCTCATGGTTTTCGTCCAAGCTGTTGGGCTCGTAGTTTGCGCGACCTTTGAAAGATGCGAACTGCATCTGTCCATCCCGTTGGAAGTTGTGGTACGGGCAACCCTTGGGCTGATTGATCGGGATCTGATGAAAGTTCGGAGATCCGAGCCGCTTGAGCTGCGTATCCAAGTACGAAAACAGGCGTCCTTGGAGCAGCGGATCATCCGTAAAATCGATGCCCGGTACAATGTTCGCGGGACAAAAGGCAACTTGCTCAGTCTCAGCGAAGAAGTTGTCCGGATTGCGATTGAGTACGAGCTTGCCCACGCGGCGCACGGGGACGAGCTCCTCCGGAATGAGCTTGGTGGAATCGAGAATGTCGAAGGGCAGGGAATCCGCTGTTTTTTGGTCGAACAGCTGCAATCCAAGCTCCCATTCGGGATAGTCGCCGCGCTCGATCGCCTCGTGGAGGTCTCGGCGATGGTAGTCGGGGTCTGCGCCCGCGAGCTTCACAGCCTCGTCCCAAACCGTCGATTGCACGCCGAGCTTCGGCTTCCAGTGGAACTTGACGAACGTGCTCTTGCCGCTGGCATGGACGAGTCGGAAGGTGTGGACGCCGAAGCCTTCGATCATGCGCAGCGAGCGCGGGATGGTGCGATCCGACATCGCCCACAGCAACATGTGCGTGGACTCGGGCATGAGCGAAACGAAGTCCCAAAAGGTGTCGTGGGCTGAGGCGGCCTGCGGATAGCCGCGATCGGCTTCCATTTTTAACGCGTGAACCAAGTCTGGGAACTTGATCGCATCCTGAATGAAGAACACGGGGATGTTGTTGCCCACGAGATCCCAGTTACCCTGCTTCGTGTAGAATTTAACCGCGAAACCGCGCACGTCGCGGGGCGTGTCGATGGAGCCGGCGCCGCCTGCAACTGTGGAAAATCGCACGAAAACGTCGGTTTTCTCGCCCTTCCGCTGGAAGATGTCGGCGCGGGTGAGATCCGACAACGACTCGTAGAGTTCGAAATAGCCGTGCGCACCCGAGCCTCGCGCGTGCACGATTCGCTCTGGAATACGCTCGTGGTCGAAGTGAAAGATCTTCTCACGCAGCGCGAAGTCTTCGAGCAAAACGGGGCCTCGTGGGCCTATTTTCAGAGGGTTTTGATTGTCGGATACGGGAATTCCTTGATTGGTCGTCAAGGTGTCCTTCGGACCTGTTGCGTGCTGATGGGGTTCACCGCCGTGACCTGGGTGTACCTCTCCCTTCTTGCCGCTCGACTTGCGCGTGGTCATTAAACTCCCCTGCTACGCACGTTTCTGCGAGGTGCGTAAGGAAAGCTACGCATGCCGCTCGCGGTGCCGCGAGTGAGCAAGAGGCTGTGGCGCTGAGGTATTTTGGCTTTTCGGCCAAGCAATGGCTTTCAAGCTACGGAAGCGTTCGCTTCAGCTCGTGTGTGGGCTGTCTTCGCGCCCGTCCGTCTGTCCGAGAGCGGCGTCGGCGCGCGACCCGAGCCTGGGCGGGTTGGGGCGCTCCCCATTGGCAGCGGCGGCTCTCGGAGGCGGCGCGCCTGCTCTAGTTCAGCACCCTTCCCGGGTCACCCCAGGTCCGGCCCGTCCGATACCTGCCGACTTCCTCGGCGTATTGGCGGGGATAGCCGGGCTGGGCGAGGCGGATTTGACGTTATGCCTCTATGCGTCTAAAAGCATGAACACCTATGGGCTACCTGTTTACCTCTGAGTCGGTGACCGAGGGTCATCCGGATAAGATATGCGACAACGTCTCCGACGCGGTGCTGGATGCGATCCTCGCGATCGATCCGCGAGCTCGCGTAGCGTGTGAGACCCTGGTGAAGACCGGATTCGTAGTGCTGGCGGGCGAGATCACCACCAAAGCAAAGGTGAATTTCTCGGATATCGCGCGCGCTGCCATCCGTGACATCGGGTACACCAGCTCAGAGATGGGCTTCGA
>CAZEWA010000252.1:0-4437 GCA_964515685.1 uncultured Polyangiales bacterium
CGGCCGGAACCGGATGCCGGCGTGCCACCTCCTCGGCCTGAGTGTGTGGTGGACGCGGATTGCGAGCCGGCTCGCTTCTGCGAGCGCGAAAAGTGCACGGCCATTATCTTGGAGTGAGCCAGGACGCGGCGCCGAGGGAGCTTGGGTAAACGTCCTCGGTGTTCACAGGGATGCCGCTACGACCCAGCTCCACATGGACCAACGTGAGACCGTGCGCAGGTGCGGTTTCTCCCGCATGCGCGCGCAAAGCTCCTGACTCAAGCAAGCGCGGCATGTCGTGGGGCTTGAGGCGTCCGCGGCCCACGGCGACGAGCGTGCCGGCGAGTATGCGCACCATGTTTTTCATGAAGGCATTGCCGTGCACTTCGATGGACAACAGCGAAGGATCGCCCGAAAATCCTGACACGACGCCCACCGAGAACAGGGTGCGTACCGTGCTTTCGCGTGTGTCGTCAGCGGAGCGGAATGCTGCGAAATCGTGGGTGCCTTCGAGCAATTTGCCGGCCGCAGCCATGGCCTCTACATCGACGCGTCGGTGGCCGAGCTGCCACGTCCGATGACGTAGCAACGGGTTTTTCACTTCGCCGAGCTCGAGCAAGTAACGGTAGCGCTTGCTGCTCGAATCAAACCTTGGGTTGTAGTCCGGGGCGCAAGGTGCTGCGCTTTGCACGCGGATATCGTCGGGAAGCCTGGTATTCATGCCGAGCATCCAACCGCGCGCTGTGATCGGGCGGTCGCTGCCGAACGCCACCACTTGATGGAGCGCGTGCACGCCCGCGTCGGTGCGGCTTGCGCCGTACACCAGGGGAGGGCGGCCGGTCATGGGCTCGGCTGCACGCTCGAGGGCCCCTTGTACCGTGCGCAGGCCGGGCTGACGCTGAAAACCGTGAAAACGGCTGCCGTCGTAGGCGACGACCAAACGCACACCGTGCGCTGCGGGGGGAACGTCCTCGCGGTTCACGTCAAAACTGAGCGCCGAGGCCGACCTGGAATGTGCGGTCTCCGGTTCCTGCGGTCATCGACTGATAGTACTCGAAGAGCAGGAACGTGTGGTTGACGCCCCATTCTTCGTCCATACGGCGTGCGGCCTGGCGCTCGAAGAAATCGAGCTCAAACGCAGCCTGCGCGCCCCAACGAAAGCCCTTGTTGAGGCCGTCGGCGTCCGTGCGCTTGCCGGTCGTAGCGTCCCAGCGCACGAGCTCGTAACCGAGCTTGCCCGCAAAGGTGAGCGGGAAGACGGTCTCTCGCGCCAGGGCATCGATGCGCAGCACAGCCAGCGCGCTCAGTGGGTAGAGCGTGAGCTTGGTGGTTTCGCTGCTCAGCGTTCCCGAGCTGTCCCGAGCTTTGGCGTCGTAGTTGGACCAGCCGATGCCGGCACCCACGTTGAGCTGCCCGAGCTTCGGAATGTGCCACACGGTGACGTCGACCTCGATGCTGAGCATCCAGCCCTTGTCGTCGCCGAACGCCGCGCGTGTCGCACGGTTTGTGCCCGGCACATAGGGGCCCATCTTGAGCTCAAGCGCCCACCACATCGGCGAATCGATGAGCGCGGGCCGTGCGTACTCTTCTTCAAACGTATCCGGTGCTCTTCCAAGGGCCGTCGTTGTAAAAAGCGAACCCAAAAGCGTCAGCACGAGCAGCGACGCATTACGCATTAGACGGTCCTCCTACGACGCACCCAAAGAGCCAGACCCAGCAGCGTCAACGTGCCCGCGATGAACCCATTCGGGCCACGGCCTACGCCTTGAGACACGCTGCACGTATCGAAATCGTCTGAGCAGTTCTTATCGCTGCTGCAGATATCCCAAAAACCGTCGGTTGCCACTCGTTGTACGCAAACCACGTTCGAAACTACGCTGGCGTTGCCCGCTGCATCGAAGGTCAGCACGGCTGTGGGGATCTGTTCCCCGATATCGAGCCCGTAGTCGGCGGGGTCGACGTCTTGGCTCGTGCCCTTGGTGGTGCGGTGCTTGAGCGCCTTGTCGAAGATGTCGAGCTCCTTGCCTGCGATCAGCAGTTCGGAGGTGCAGCTGCCGCCTGCGGGCTGCACGGCGCCGGTGTCGAAGTAGACCCCGTAGTTCATCAGCGGGTCGGTAGAGCCGACGCTGTTCCAGCGAACCGTGACGTTGGACTCACCGCTGCCGGCGCGGACCGAGGCCGGGGCGTTCATGGCCACGAAGTCGGCATCGAACGTGATCTTGATGGGATTGCCAATGCCATCGGCCTGGCTGGTGTCCGTGGTTTCACTGGGGAGCGGCACAACGAACAGCACGATCGTTCCCTGAAGGTTGCACTTCGCGTCGCCGTCGCTCCGGGTGTCCGTGAAGAGGTCGGCCGCCGTGAACTCGAGCTCCTGCTTGCGCGGATCGATGTTGCGCACGTCGGGGACGGGCACGCGCACGCAGGGGGTTTTACCTTGGGTCGAGGCTTCCGGTTTACGACCGGCAGCCGCGTGACAGTTCTGGTTCGAGTTGTCCGCCTGACCCGTCCAGAACTCGAGCAGGCTAGCTGAGCCGTGTGAGGCCGACAGGTTCGATAGCTCGATCCTTATCTTGGCGGAGGGTTTGCTCGCCGTGCCGGTGCACTGGTTCTTATTGATGAAGAGCTTACCGGCGGGCGTTTTCATATCGCCGTCGACCCACACCCTGGTGGTCGTGTCGAACGACGCAGCGCTTACGGGGCGCGCCGCGAAGAACAGACTAGCGAACGCAAACAGAAGCGAGAAGCTCAGCTTGAGGACGGACATGCCGCACCTCATAGCAAGTCCTGGTCCACGGGAACAGGCGCGAAAACGCATGGGTTTGGGGTTTGTGGTCGGACATTTTGGCAAAGCCCACCCCTAGCGCCGTAGCAATGCTGACAAAGCGTCATCGCTGGCGTTTTCCGAAGATGGCTGAACCCGTACACCTTCCCGCTGGAATGTACGCGAAACGCCCCGTGAGCTTCGTGGCCTGGGGGGCAGGCCGTACGAGAGCTCAACGGGGCGTGGTGGGTGCGTTGCGCCCTAGGGGGCGGCGTCGCTTACTGAATCAGGCCTTCGCACTTGCCGAGCATGCAGAACGAGCCCGAGTCGCAGCCGCCGCAGTCGAGTAGACCACCGCAGTTGTCGCTGGCTGCGCCGCACTGCACGTTCTGCATTTCGCAAGTGGCCTTGTTGCAGCCGCCGGTGCCAGGGCCGCATTGGTTTGGCGTGCCAGCACCACCGCAGGTCTCGCCAGGCCTGGTGCAGACGCCGCAGTCGAGCACGTTGCCGCAGCCGTCGCCGACGAGGCCGCACTCGGCGTTGGCCTGGGCGCAGGTGCGAGGCGGGCAGCTATTGCCGGAACCGCACTGGTTTGGTTGCGGGGATGCGCCGCCGCCGCAGATCTGGCCCGAGGGGCAGTTGCCGCAGTTGAGGACGTTGCCGCAGCCATCCGCGATGGCGCCGCACTTCGCGCCTGCCGTGGTGCAGCTGGTCGGCGTGCAGGTTGCACCGCACTTGTTGGGACCTGCGCCGCCACAGATGCCGCCGTTGGGGCAGGTTCCGCACTGAATGGAACCACCGCAACCGTCGCTGACGTAGCCGCACTCCTTATCGGCACACGCGACTTGCTGAGTGAGCTTGGTGCAGATCGGCTGACCGCACACGTTTGGAGTGCCGCCACCGCCGCAGCTTAGAGGCGGTGTGCAGCTACCGCAGTCGTAGCTGCCACCGCAGCCGTCGGCCACGGAACCGCAGTTCTTGCTGGCGCAGGCTGTGGCCTTCGGGATTTGCGTGCAGATGCCGGGACCGCAGAGGTTCGGGCCGCCGCCGCCACATACCAGGCCCTCCGGGCACGTGCCGCATTCGTAAGTGCCGCCGCAGCCATTGCTGACCGTGCCGCAGGAGTTCGTCGGGCACGCCGTGGTGGGCGAGATCGGGATGCAGCTAGCGCTGCCGCACAAGCCTGGGCCACCGAGACCACAGATTTGGTTACCCGTGCATTCGCCGCAGCCTGCCTCACCTAGGCTGTTGCGAGCGAGACCGTTACAACCGTCGGGGTGGTTGCCACAGTTGAAGCCGAGCGACGCGCAGGTGGCGGGCGTGCACTCCTGCGGCAAGCAGCTATTTCCGTCGCAGTAGAAGTTCTCACCGCAACCGCCGCAGTTCACCACGCCGCCGCAGCCGTCGGACAGGAAACCACAGGCGTCGTTCGCGCCGGGGCACAACTCGACGGCGGTCTTGGGCGTGCAGGAGGGCGGCTGGGGTGGGTCGCCGGCCGACACGCAGGTGCCGAGGTCGAACAGCATGAACGCCAGGATCTTCTCCTGGGCCGTCAACTCGGTGTTACTGCAAATGTCGGGGAAGTACTTGGTACCGTTGTTGCTGGCGTTGGCGACGTGGAAGCCACTGTAGGCCACACGCCCGCAGATTGCGTTCTCGGCGGCTGCATAGGGCGTGTTGAACGAGAGCTGCTG
>CAZEWA010000252.1:4537-6446 GCA_964515685.1 uncultured Polyangiales bacterium
CCGGTCGAGATGGCGATCTTGGGGATCTGCGTGCCGGATAGACCGTCGGTGCTGTGCGCCGACAGACGCGTGTAGGCATGGTCGAGCGCGCGACTGTTGCACGCGGATACGATATTGCCCGGGACCTGGATCACGCGGCGCCATTTGCCAATCTTGACGACGATTCGGAAGGGGACGCCTACCGGAATGCGGCCTTCGAGCGTGAACTGACCGCGGTAGTCGGTGACAGCCGCCGCCAATACAGATTCGCCCTCAGGCACCAGCTCTTCGTCGTCGCAGCGTCCGCACGACTTTGCGTCGCTTGCGTTTACCCCCTGGAAGATGGTGGGCAGGCTGCCGGTAGCATTGCCTGGGATGTACACCAGCGCGTTCGGAACGGGGAGCTGATTGAGCCAGCTGTTTCCGCTCTGGCGTCCCGGCGTTTTCACGGTACCGGTCAGCCTAGTCGGCGCGTTGGCCGCGCACGAGTTCGGCAAGTTTCCGCACAGTGAACCCATGCAGCCGGGGCCGCCAGAGGTACAAGTCTGGCCGCCTTGCGCGCTCGTCAAGCACGAGGCTGCCGCGCCGCAGTCGCCAGTGCACGAGGCGCCCTGGCCTGAGCAGCCAGGCCAGCAGTTGAGCACGCCACCGCAGCCGTTCGACGCTAGACCACAGGAGTGGCCGAGCTGCTGACAGGTCCTGGGTGTGCAGGTTACGGGCGGGGTGCCGCAGGTGTTGGGCGCGTTGGCGCCGCAGTACTCGCTGCCGGTGCAGGCTACTCCGCCGTTTCCGCTATTGCAGGTGTAGCTGCCGCCGCAGCCGTTGGGCACGGTGCCGCACTTGCCTGCGCATGCCGTGCCGATCGGGGTTGGCTGGCAGGTCGGGATGTTGCCACAAAGATTTGGGCCACCGAGACCACACGCTTGTCCGCTGGGACAGGCGTCGCAGGTGATGATGCCATTGCAGCCGTCTTGAACGGCGCCGCAGCTGTTGTTGCCACCGCCGCCGGGGCAGGCTTCTGCCTTGGTCTTGGGCGTACAGCCGGGGGCGACGCACGTGCCTGCGACGCAGCTTTCGCCGACGTTGCTGTTGCAGGTCAGACCGCCGTTGCTGCCGGTGCAGGTGTACCCGCCGCCGCAGCCATTGGGCACCCAGCCGCACTTATTGGCGCACGCCGTGGCCTGTGGGATCTTGTCGGGGCAGTTGTCTGGGTCGACGACCTGACCTGCTCCACACACTCCAGGCGTACCGCCGCCGCCGCACGTGGTGCCCACCTCACAAGGCGCGAAGTCGTCGCAGTCGATCTGGCTGTCACAGCCATCGCCCACCAAGCCGCAGGCGGTCGCGCAGGCGATTTCCGGGGTGGTCGGTGTGCAGCCGACAACGACAGGTTCTTCGCAGGTGTGCGTCAAGTCGCGGCATTCCGTGCCAGCGCCGCAGCTGATGCCGCCGTTGACGTCCGTGCAGGTGTAGAGCTCGCTGCAGCCATCACCCACGAGGCCGCACTTGCCAGCACAGGCTTCGGCCACAGGCTTAGGTTTACAGGTTGCATCATTGTCGACGCAGGCTTCGTCCTGGCAGAACTGGCTGCCTGGGTCGCAGTCGAGGCCACCGTTGGAACCGTTGCAGTCCACGAGAGCGCTGCAGCCGTCCGGGACCTGACCGCACTTGCCTTGGCAAACTTCGCTCGGGTCGAGCGGGTCACACTTGGGGGGCGGCGGGAAGTCACACTTGTCCGGGCGCTTGACGCCGCAACTCTGCCCCTCACCGCAGGTCGTGGGACACTTTAGGAAGCCGCCGCACAGGTCAGCCACGGCCTCGCCACAGTCGTCCGATTCGCACGATTTTTTACACTTCGCGTCGTCTCCGTCGCCGTCTCCTGGGTCGTCGTCTCCATCGCCGTCACCGGGAGACTTGTCTCCGTCGCCGG
>CAZEWA010000252.1:6546-7694 GCA_964515685.1 uncultured Polyangiales bacterium
CCGGAGGAGTTGTCTCCGTCGCCGGTCTGGCCGTTGTCGTTGGTGCCACCGGCACCTCCTCCACAGCCCACAAACAACAACGAACTTAAAAGCCAGATGACACGAAGCATGTCGCGACGAAGCATGAGACGCCTCTCCCAGGACATAGAGCCCAGGCTGTCAGGATATCTGTTTACAACAGACTATTTCAACACTGCCATAGGGTCTACGGCGCAAAACCACGTTGCCTACACGAAGGTTCCGCGTAGGTAAGACGGGCATTTTTTGCGCAAGTTACTGGCCCGAATATGTGGGCTGGGCGAGCTTCGACTCTCGCCTCAGCTCGAGCAGACTACATTGGCGCACTGCCAGTCGGTCGGAGCTTACTGTTGCGGTTTCCCGGTTTAGACGGCGATTGGTTTCAGATCGCTGGCGGCGAACAGCGGGGCTTGGGTCTTCGCCTGCACTTCGGCCGCACTCACACCAGGCGCGACTTCGCGCAGCACTAGCCCCTCTTGGGTGACATCGATGACGGCTAGATCGGTGATAATGCGATGGACCACACCGACGCCGGTGAGCGGCAGGTTGCACGTCTCCAAGATCTTGGGCTCACCCTCTTTGTTGGTGTGCTCCATGATCACGATGACTTTCTTGGCGCCGTGGACCAAATCCATCGCTCCGCCCATGCCCTTGATCATCTTGCCGGGGATCATCCAGTTGGCGAGGTCGCCGGTCTTCGACACTTCCATGCCGCCGAGAACGGCGACGTCCACATGACCGCCGCGGATCATGGCGAACGACTGCGCGCTGTCGAAGGTGGAGGCGCCGGGGAGGGCAGTGACGGTCTGCTTGCCCGCGTTGATAAGCGCCGCGTCTTCCTCGCCTTCAATCGGAAAGGGACCGGTCCCGAGTAGGCCGTTTTCGCTGTGGAGCTGAACTTCCACGCCTTCCGGAATGTAGTTGGCGCAAAGCGTGGGCAGTCCGATGCCTAGGTTCACGTAGTCGCCGTCGCGGAATTCAAGGGCGGCCCGTTTTGCAATCTGCTCGCGCGTCAACATCTACTGTCCCTTCTTGCGTGTGGTCACACGCTCGATCCGATTCTGATAACGGTCACTACCGACCACGATCCGTTGCACGAAGATGCCCGAAAGGTGAACCTCGTCGGGGGG
>CAZEWA010000253.1:0-7671 GCA_964515685.1 uncultured Polyangiales bacterium
GGATGGCATCAACCACATCGTCTGGCGTCGCAGAAGGGCTCGACAGAGGTGTCCTGAGGGTGTCATAAATTCTGTGTAACTTGCTTCAGGCGGGCAAGCGTCCTTCGAAGTGGATGTCGAGATGTGCGATGGCGGAGGTCCACTGAGCGGGTGCCCTCCAGTTTGTCTTGGCGTTTTGGATGGCGAGGAAGAACAGCTTGAAGACCGCATCATCGTTTGAAAAGGGTCCTCGGTAGCGTATGACTTTGCGAAGCTGCGAGTTGAGGGACTCGATACAGTTGGTGGTGTAGAGGATGCGGCGGATGGGCACAGGGTACGCGAGGAACGGTACGAACAGTGCCCAGCGCTGCTTCCAGGTGCGGATTGCGGCGGGATATTTGGCTCCCCAGGCCGTCTCGAACTCGGCCAAGGCTTCTGCCGCCGCCGCCTCATTCTCGGCCGTGTAGAGGGGCTTGAGGGCGGCTGCGAGGGCCTTCCGGTCTGCCCACGAGACGAAGCGCATCGCGGCACGGATGAGGTGCACGATGCAGGTCTGGTGAACGGCCTGCGGGAACACGGCCTCTACGGCGCGATCGAGCCCGGTCAGCCCGTCGGCACACAGGAACAGGATGTCGTTCACGCCCCGGTTCTTCAGCTCGGTGAAGATTTCGAGCCAGAACTTGGCCCCCTCGGTCTCCGCGACCCAGAGCCCGAGCACATCGCGTCTGCCGTCGAGGCCCATGCCGAGAGCGACGTAGAAGGCACGCTTTTTCACGTGTGCGCCGTCCCGGACGCCGACGAAAATCGCGTCGAGGTACACGACCGGGTACACCGATTCGAGTGGGCGCTTCTGCCAAGCGCGAAACTCGTCCATCACGTGCTCCGTTGCCTTGCTTATCAGCTCGTGGCTGACCTCGGTGCCGTATAGCTCTCGCAGATGCGCCGAGATGTCCCGCGTCGTCATCCCGCGCGCGTAGAGCACCAGCATCTTCTCGTCGAAGCCCTCCAGGCGGCGCTGGTGCTTGCCGATGAGCTGGGGCTCGAAGCTGCCCTCTCGGTCGCGGGGGACGTTCACCACGACGCTCCCACTCTCGGCGTGCACCATCTTCCGGGAGTGCCCGTTCCGCGTATTGCTGCCTCGCCGAGGCTGGTTGCGCTCGTGACCGAGATGATGAGTCATTTCAGCTTCGAGCAGCCGGCTCATGACGGCGGCTCCCTTGAGACGGGTGAACACCCCATCGGGGCCGAACAGGTCGGCTTCTGTCCTGCACCCCGAAATCAGTTCGTCGACCCACTCCTGCCGGAGCTCCGCCTTCCGGCTGTTGCTCGGCTTTGCCGCTCCATCGGCGTTCGGGTTATCCTCGTTCAGTTCTCTTTCCATGGGCGATTCCTTTCATGTCGCCCACCTTTCGGCTGTACACAAAATTCCTGACACCGCCTTGGCCCGATTCGGCAGCGTCTAGCACAGACTCCCATAGACACACATCGAGCTACCACGCAGGGGAACACCCATTAGCAACGCCCCACGACTTTCAGCAAGCCTTCGCTCTTCAGCGGCGCGGACCCGACTATTTCGACATGGCTCGCACTCTGCACACTCCGATACATGCCCGACAACAGGCGCCGGACGCAGAACCTACTCGCCCGGGGAGCTGTCACTGGGCGCAGAAGGCCTTGCACTGCCATTGCTCCAGCCATCCGCCGCCAAGACCTAAACCTCTTGTCTCCCACCTCACGCGCCTGATACCGTTTCTCGACATTGCGACTTCCACTGAAAGCTCTTGAATGAAGCAAGCAGACGACTACGCTGCGCTCCTCTTCGCATTGGGGCCCGTCCAGGACTTCATTTCGACGGCACGTAGGGGACAGGACTTCTGGTTTGGAAGCTGGCTCCTCTCGGACTTATCACGCCACGCCGCAAGCGAAGCTCGCGAGCTCGGCGCCGAGCTAATTCTGCCTGATCCAGAGGCGTTGCGGCCTGAAGTCGCTGTCGCCAACAAAATCGTCGCACGCGTACCGGCAGCAAACGCAGAACAGGTCGCGAGGGCGATGGAAAAGGCTATCGGCAGGCGACTTGCCGAGCTTGCGGAAGCCGTCTTCAAACGAATCTGTGAAAAGGGAGGTGCTGACTTACTCCTCCGATCGCCTGCAGAAACTCAGATTGCCGACCTACCCGAAATGTACTGGGTTACCGTCAAGGAAGTCGCGAGCTGGAGCGAAACCCGCAAACGAGCCGAGACTGCTCTCGCGGCGCGCAAGTCGCTTCGGGACTTTGCGCCTGTGACGTGGGGCGCCGCCGCGCCCAAGAGCCAACTGGATGGGAACAGGGAATCCGTCATCCATGAGAGCGCCTTTGAGCGCCAAACGGAAGCCCATGCAGAGCGTTTAAGACAGATCTTCGGAGCGGGCCCAGCCGAGCGTTTGTGCGGCGTCGGCCTACTCAAGCGCAATGGTCGTTATGCACTCTCTCAAGAAGACGCACGCGGCTCCCGCGTACTTTCCACTGCGCACGTCGCATCCTGGTCATTGCGTCGTGCTTGGCACGACCAAACTGGTCTTCATCCCGAACTAAAACACGCATTCGAGGCTTTCCAGCAAGCCCTACCTAGAAAGGGTTCGGCGATCTCGCTCGTTCCCAACGGTGGCGCGGACCCCGTGCTCGGCCGCTACGACGGACTGGTTCTCTTTAAAAGTCAGCTCGACGAGCTATACGAGGGCGATGAGCGTAAGCAGGCAAATCAGGCCCTGCTCACCTTCCTAAGTTCGGCCCGCGCCATCATTGAAGGGGCAGACAGGCACTGGCCAGTTCTATCGCCTTACTATGCGGTCGTACGGGCAGATGGCGATCGGGTGGGTTCTTGGCTCAACGGACTCTCACAGCACAAAGATCACCGCTCGGCCAGCGCAGTGTTGGGTGAGTTTGCGAAGGGGGCCGAAAGCATCGTCGCGAGCCATCATGGCCATTGCATCTTCGCCGGAGGTGATGATGTCCTCGCATTGCTGCCCATGGCGACGGCGCTCGACTGCGCCGCAGAGCTTAACAAGCGATTCGGAGAAATTGTCGAAGCAGCTCCGAAAGGCAAGAACGACTATCCTACGCTGTCGGTCGGCGTCCAAATCGCACATGCGACTGAGCCGTTCCGCGATTCGCTTGAGGGAGCCAAAAAGGCAGAGCACGCAGCGAAGCTTGCCTACGGGCGTGCTGCCTTTTCGATCCAACTTGAAAAGCGCAATGGCCCGCCGCTAGTGATCGGCGGAAAATGGGAGAGACTTCGATTGCTGCGGGAGCTGCAGCGCCACCAAGGCCACGCGACAGGCACCATCCCTCGAGGTCTCGCTTACGACCTGCGCAATGTGGCCATCAATCTGCAAGGCGACGCTCCAGAGCTGGCGAGCATCCGCCGACTCGAAATCGAACGTGTGCTTAGGCAGAAGGCTCTCGCTTTGGTAGCCACGAAAGCCATCTGCGAACGGCTTGGTCCTGACGATATCGATCACACAGTCCTTCAACAACTCTGCGATGAGCTGCTGGTGACGCGTGCACTCGCTGGACTGGATGGTGAAGGAGCATGAAGACCTGGATTCTCGATGCCATCGACCCCCTTTTCTTCGGTGACGGTCGCTCAGTGGGGTCGGGCGAAGTGCGTGGAAGGATCCTGCCCCCTCCTCAAGTGATCGCCGGGCTTGTCCGCACGCGCCAAGGCCTGGACGCAAGAGGCGTGTGGGTGGGCGATGCCGTCAAGGCACGGACCCTCCCCGTGCGAGGCCCATTTCCAGCGCTCCTCGATCCCACAGGGGCCATCAAAGAATGGCTGTTCCCACGTCCCGCCGACGCGGTCACTCTTGAGTCCGGACTGCACCGCCTAAGTCCTCTCGACCTATCGGCGTGGGGTACCCGTAGCAATCTACCGGACGGGGACCTCGTTCCCGTCGGACTGCCCACGGTGGACCCTGAGAAGCCTATTTCCATGAACCCCTTCTGGCTGTGGTCAGAAGTGCATGCATGGCTGGAGGCGCCGGCAGAGGTTCCAACTTCGATCGAGATCGCCGGCATTGCCGCTCCCCCTGTCGAAGCCCGCACGCACGTCGCTATCGATAGCAACACGGGCCGTGCGCTGGATGGAGCCCTGTTCGGCACAACCGGGCGTCGGATGAACGTCAAAGAAGGGGCGATAGGCATCGGCCTCTGCACAGATGCCGCAGTTGATGGAGGAGCCGCTCCTGCGGGCGGTGAGCGCCGCATGGTGCGCTGGCGCGACGCCGACAATCCCCTTCCGGGCGTGCCCGAGGCCGTTCTAAAGAGCGCCGAGGCCGGCGCAGTACGCGTCCTCCTCGCAACGCCCGCCATCTTTGCTTACGGCTGGAGACCCAAGCGCCTATTCAATGCGCCGGAGGGCTCCCGCCTCATTGCGGCGTGCGTGGGACGGCCCGAGGTCGTGAGTGGCTGGGATTTGGCAGAGCGCCAGGCGCGCCCAACCCGTCGCTGCGCCCCCGCCGGCAGTGTGTACTTCCTGAAGCTCGGCGGAAGCGCCGCTGAGCGACGCGCCTGGGCAGAATCGGCCTGGCTCACTCCTGGCTCAGACGACGACTACGACCGCCTCGACGGCTACGGCAGCCTGCTGCTCGGTGCATGGGATGGTCTGCTCGTCCAACCCCGTTTTTCTTCCTCCAAGGACTGAGGCTTCGATGATCACACGCTCCTATCTGCTCCATGCGCTCTCCCCCCTCCACGCCGGCACGGGTCAGAGCATCGGTCTCATCGACTTGCCGATCGCGAGAGAACGTACGACCGACCACCCACTCGTGCCTGGTTCGTCGCTCAAGGGAGTGCTGCGCGATGCCGCACGGCGTTTGAACGAACCGAATATCGACGCGATCTTTGGCTCGATCACGGGAACATCGATGGTTCGCATCTCAGATGCGCGCATTCTTGCATTCCCGGTTAAGAGCGATCGAGGAACCTTCGCGTGGGTCACCAGCCCCTACGTGCTCTTGCGCTTCGTGCGTGAAAGCGGTGCCTCACTTGGATTTACTGCGACGGAGATCCCCGACGCCTCTGATAACCAGGCGACATGTTTAAAAAACGCAGCGGTGGTCGACGCCGACAAACTCACTCTCGATGGTCTCCCCTACACATACGCCGCCGCAGACGAGAATAGCGAGAAATTGTTTGCGGCTCTCGCGAATGCACTATTTCCTGAGAAGAACGAAACAGGCAAAGCATGGCGAACCTTCTTCGCTCAGCGACTCGTGGTCGTGAGTGACAACGCTTTCACGTGGTTTACTCAGAACGCAACCGATGTACGCGCTCATGTTCGCATCGGCATGAACGGAACCGTCGAAAAGGGGGCCCTCTGGCATGTTGAAACCTTACCCCCCGAGACCGTACTCGCGGGGATCCTGCAAGTTGCGGCCATCCGCGGGGATCAGGATCCGAATAAAGTCTTCGAGCTGCTCGGCCAGCTTGCCTCGGATCCGATACAGGTCGGCGGAGACGCGACGACGGGAGCAGGACGGGTTCGACTCGTGCTCGGTGGCGAAGTCAAATGATTCGTGACCACCAGCGAGCCATCCTGGCGGAGAAGCACGTGCAAGCAGTCTCCAAGGGGAACGGCGTCAAAGACCCGAAGGCCTACGGTGCGGTGTGCATGAAGCTGCCAATCCTCGTCCATCAGGCAGGCCTCGCGCCGGCTCTGCATCATGTGGCGCAACTCTCTAAGAGTGACAAACACGCGATCCTCGAGCACCTCGCGGAGCAGCTACGCGAAGCCGGACTCCTCAAGGATGCCAACTCGCAAGCGCTGCTGCGCCACACGCGGGAGGTCAGCACCGCCGGGCTTCTCACGACCGCCCGCGAAGTGCAGCGTTGCCTCACCTGGTACAGCCGCTTTGCCAGAACGATCCTCAAGGTCGAGTCCGGGGAAGAAGCATGAGAAGCACTTCTACCCCTGCGCCTGTTTCCTGGCCCGCGCCTGGAACGCACTCTCGCTTTGTAGAGTTGAACATCGAGGCGCTTACACCCATCTATAAGGGTGGCAGCACCACCACGCAGATCGATGAAGGCCAGCCTTTCCGCGCTCCATCGATTCGTGGCGCTCTGCGCTACTGGTGGCGTGCCACCTCCACAATCCAGACGGTGTCAGATCTGCGTGCTGAAGAAGAGCGGATTTTCGGAGGCGTGCACGGCCAGGGCCCCATCGCCAGTGCCGTGAGCGTGGCGATCCTTGCTCAGTCGAGCACACCAGACCCCCGCCCAGCCAATAAGGCCTACGCGTTTGGAGTGACCGGTAAAGAACCAGAAGACCATACAAGAAGCAGGCAAGTCCACAGCAAGGCAACCGGCAAGCTTCGCCTCGAATGGAGGGAAGATGGTTGTGGTGAGCAAGTCAAGCGTTCCCTTCAGGCCTGGCTGCTCTTTGGCGGCATC
This sequence comes from uncultured Polyangiales bacterium, assembly GCA_964515685.1. GTDB lineage: Bacteria > Myxococcota_A > Polyangia > Polyangiales > DASUME01 > DASUME01. The sequence continues at coordinate 6,407 of CAZEWA010000253.1, forward strand.
GGCGGGCGCTCGCGGCGCGGTGCGGGGAGCGTCTGGTGGAGCGGAGGAATCGACGTACCCGCTAACCTCGACAACTACATTTCGCGCTGGCGGTCGTCGGTCCAGGAGCGCGCGAACGAACTCTGGCCAACTCTGTCCGGTGGCGCTCTTCTCGTAGGCCCTTCCAAAAACTTCGCGGATGACGCCTGGGTTGAAGGGCTTTCCGCAATGAAAGACGTGCGCGCTTCTGAAGGGATACGGCACAACTTCATTTCATTCCGAGGCGGTTTACGGGAGTGGAAAGAAAAGGACTACGTCCCAATCTGTTCGGGGAAAAGCTTCGATAGTCCCCGCGCAGCGCTCGGTCTCCCAATCCGATTTAGGAGTGAAACAGGTTTTAACGGAGTACTCCAGGCAGCTGATCACAACCGCTATCCAAGCCCAATCCATCTCAAGGTTATTAGACTGGGTAAGCAATATCGTCCTGTGTTCACCGTTTTGCGCGGCCCTGCGCCCATTCATCTGCAGGCGAAACAGGTTAGGGGAAAACTCGACACAAAAGGCCTCGATCGCTTCCTCGACCTCGCCGCCCAACTCCCCGACTGGACGTGCCATCGCCCCGGAGAACAGCCATGAGCGCCCTCCTTCTTCAGGTGCTCACGTCATTGCACGTGGGCGAGGGAACCCAAGTCGGTGCCGTAGCCTTGCCTGTCAGCCGCGAGCGCCACACAGGCTGGCCCTTCGTTCCCGGCTCGTCGCTCAAAGGAGCACTGCGAGCACGGGCTCGACGCGATAGGTCGTCCGAAGCCAGTATCCAGCGCGTTTTCGGATCCCGACCGGGTGAACCACTCATTCGCGGAGCGACGACGTTCGGGGATGGGGTGTTGCTCGCATTCCCGGCGCGGACTTTCACCGAGACGTTTGCATTGCTCGCAAGCCCACTGTCGCTTGCACGCTTCGGCAGAAACGTCACGAGCGCTCCTCAAATTCCGTCTCCTAAGAGTGCGGAATGGGTGTTGGTCGGCGAGAACTTGGATCTTAGGCCGAAAGAGAAGGAGCACGCAGTCATCGAAGACCTTTGCTTCCTACAGGAGTGCAATGCGCAAGTCGACGTGTGGGCTGCGTTTCTGAGTGAGAAGTGGCTTGGCGAGGAAGCCCCGCTCGCTCACCTCGTCGTAGTCCACGACGACTTATTCGCCTATGCGGCTCACGCCTGGTTGCCTACACGCACGCGCAACGCGATCGACCCCAAGTCGGGTGTGGTCGAGGAGAACAAACTCTTTAGC
>CAZEWA010000254.1:0-2212 GCA_964515685.1 uncultured Polyangiales bacterium
GTTCGGCCCTGGCAGTGCAGCCGGTCTGCCGTTGTCGGTGGGGACGATGGTGCAGCGCCTCGCACCAAGTAGGCCTAAACCCGTAACGCAACGGAGCACGCGCGGTAAGATGGCGAAGCTCCCCGTGCCCTGCGCAAAGCCGCACAAGTAGGGCAACGCTGCGAACTCGAGCCCTTGCGCCTGCGCCGTCAATTCGGTGCGGCCGTTCACGGGAGCGGCGCGACCCGGGGGAGCCGAGTTGTGCCACTCGCTCGCTCACTCGTTCGGCGCGTCGGTGCTGGCGAGCTTCGAAGTGACGGTGGTCGCGAAATAGCCGACGTTCGTTTCCGTCTGGTCGCCCATCTGACTCATGCCGGACGATTGGCCCGTCTTCTCGACGACGATAACCCGTGAGCCCGCCGGAGTGTCTAGGGTGACCTGACCATTGAGATAGGAGTTGCCCAGACCGAACAGCGGGAAGAAACCGCGACACGCACCACAGCCCCTTTCGTAGCTGGTGATCCGCACGTTCAGCCGCTGCTGGCTGTCCGGCCCGACGTTGACACCTTTCTCGGCGAACCTCGCCGTGAGCTTCTGGGTGAGTTGGCTGGCGAGCTGCTTGGCGTCGGCTTTCGGGTGGGCCTCGGCGATTGAGGACTCGAGCGACGCCTCGTCGATGGTAAGGGAGTCGCCGCTCCGCAAGGAGACGCTCGCCTGCTGTTCGTCGACGTCCTTGACACTCATCATCAGTCCGGCGCAGCCCGACAGCACGGACATGGCGGTAGCGGCTATCACCAAAATGAACGAGCGACGTGTCATCCGAATTCTCTCCCGCGAAAGGTTGGTAAGTCGTTAGAAGCGCTCGCTCGCTGGTGTGACAAAGTTTTTTTGTCTGCGGAGGACGGGCGAAATTTCGCGGACTTTGTCGCGTCGTTCCCATTGGGTGGGTTATGGTCGCCGCTCAAAGGAGCTGACGCGGACATGACACGACCTTCCTTCTTCGCACTCGCAGGCATGCTGCTGGCACTTGGATGCGGCGACGAACCGAGCACCGGCCAAAACGTCGATGCTGGAGACGACCCGCACACGGGTGATGGAGACGGGGGCGGCGATGGGGACGCCGACCGGCGCGACGCCGCCGTTCACGAAGAGGATGGCGGTCAGGATGCTGGTCCGCCTGACTGCAACGGAAACGAAGTGCGCTGCAACGGAGAATGCCTCGCGATAGGTGAGCAGGAAGGCAGCTGCAGCTTGTTCGCGCAACTCAAGACGCTGGGCCTCGGCTACACGTCGATGGGCGACATGGTAAGCGACGAGCATGGCGAGCTTTACGTCTCCACGCCGCTCGGCGACGACATGAGCGAGCCCACGCTGCTCAAGTTCCTGCCCGCCGGTGGCTCCCCCACCGTGTTGAGCACCATCGACCGCTTCATCGATGCCCTCTTGCTCGGAGATACGCAGCTCTACTTTGCCACTTCCTTCGAGCGCTCGGACGTGCGCAACCGCACCACCGGAAGCATCGGAGTCGTCCCACGCGATGGGAGCAGTCCGGCGCAGGTGCTGGTCAGTGATCTCGCCAATGGTGCGTTTCGCATGACCCAAACGCATTTCTACATGGCGGCGTCCGATCTCGAGCCAGGCATGCGCCGCTACGATCTCCAGGGCAAGAACGAGGCGGTGCTACACGATGGGGATGTCTACGACTTCGAGATCGTGGGCGACCAGATGTACATGATCGTGAGCAGCTACGGAACCAAGCCCGTGATGAAGATGCCACTCGCAGGCGGCAGCGCGCCCACCGAGCTCGGCGGCGGTCAGTGTCAGGCCATCCTGGGCGCCGATCAGCAATACCTCTATGCACATTGCACGAGCTCCAAGCGTATCGCTCTGGCAGACGGCAGCGCCACGGTGATCGGCAAGCGTCCAGATGGCTCGCTGTCGCAGGACCTGCACGGAGGCTACATCTATTACACGAGCGGGTTCTCCAAGAGGGACATCAAGCTGCAACGCATGTCCATCGTCGACGGCGAGACGGAAGATCTTGCCACGCTCGAGGTCGATGTCGTCATCCGCGCCACGGCGTTCGCCAATGACCGCATGTACATTGCCGTCGAGCGTGCGTTCACCAACCGCGTGCCGCCGTTCATTCTGAAGGTGGATCTGTGAGCCGCTGTTCGACCCGCGGAGCCCCGCTTCGAGGCCGCTCAGCAAGTCGCATCCGAGGCTGCCTTAC
>CAZEWA010000254.1:2312-7657 GCA_964515685.1 uncultured Polyangiales bacterium
TTGTCCGCGTTCAGTTTCGGGTGAGGCGGATACGCCGCAGGCAGCTTCAGAGCATAGCGGCCCGCCTTCGTGCGGACATTTCGTGATCGATGGGGTAGAGTGCATCCCGGCACTAGCTCCCGGATGCCTTACTGCGGTTTGAAGTGGAGCACTACACAACCGGTCACCAGCCACATGATCCACCCGAGCGGGAGGTTGACACACGTCGAAAGAATTCAGCTCGGGCCCTACACACGCCGGTGAGGTGCTTTTTCCTCCGGTGGTCTGAGCACTTAGCTTTCCAACTCGGCCAGGTGCCTGGAGACCCGGAAGACCGAGAGAGCCGCCCGCGTGCTCGGCGAATCCGTCGCAGCTTGGGGCGCCCAGGAGTGACTTGGCTGCGGAGCGACTACGGGAGTTTGCAGCGCGCCTCAGCAAACGACTTCCGTTGTGAGTTCGCAAGATGGCTGCAGCCGCGTTCAACGCTTCACGTTGATCTCAGCCCCATTCGACTTCCAACCGAGTCGCGCGGATAGGAGCTTCAAACGAGGGGACACGCCTGCGCAGCAGCTGTTGAAGGCGCCGGGCCACAGGTAGCGCGCTCGCCGCGAGGCCCTGAAGGCCGTGCGGCGGCCCGCGACGAGAAGCCGGCGTTCGACGCGCGGCTCGTGGTCGACATGTGAGCGCGAGCGTGCGGGAGGGGGCGCTACTCGCAAAGCTGGGCCGCCAGCGGCGCGTCCGGCTCGCCCTTTTGGCAACGCAGCCCATCGCCGCAGTAGATGCCCTCGATAGCCTGCGTCTCTCAACCCACCGCGCTCAAACTCGCCTTGGCCTCGCGCATGACGTCCGCCGAACGCTGCAGGGCAGCAAGCTCAGCCGAATCGAGCCGAGGCAGCGGCACGGGGCTTGCGCCGTTGCGGCCGACGCACGCGGGCAGCGAGAGCGCCACATTCTTCAGTCCCAACACGCCGTCCTGGACGCGCGAGACGCACAACACGCGTCCCTCGTCGCGCAGCGCCCACTTGAGTAAGTGAGCGGTGGCGAGGCCGATGGCGTGATTGGTCGCCCCCTTGCGTCGAATGATTTCCCCGGCCGCACCTCGCACCTTCTGCGCAAGCTCTGCTTCGTAGCTCGGGTTCCAGCCGGCGAAATCACGCAATGGGGCACCGCCGACTTGCGCGCTTGAAAACAGAGGTACCTGCGAATCGCCGTGTTCGCCGATCACGCTCAGGTGCACGGAGCGGGGTGCGATGCCGAGCTTTTGTCCCACCGTCTGACGCATGCGCGCGGTGTCGAGCAGGGTGCCCGTGCCGAGCACGCGTTCTCTCGGCAGACCGCTCGCCTCGACGAGCACGTGCGTGAGCACATCGACGGGATTGCTCACAATGATCAAGAGGCCCCGATAGCCCTGGAAAGAAGCGCCGATTTGTTGAGCCATCCTGGCATTGTCGCGCAGCAGATCGAGGCGCGATTCGCCGGGTTTTCCGTTGCGGCCGGCGGCGATGACCACCGCAGCTGTATTTTGCATCTCGCTCACGTCGGCCGCGCGCACGCTCAAAGCGGGCAAGAACGGTGCGCCATGGGAGAGATCCATGGCTTCGCCTTCGGCCAAGCCCGGCCGTACGTCATGCACCAAGAGCTCGCGCGCCACGCCTTCGTGGGCTACCGAGATGGCGACCGATGTGCCTACCCAACCCATGCCGATGATGCCAATGCGCATGGGCTCACGGTACCACCGCGCGCGGCGATGAGCAGCACCAACGCCATGCGGCGTCCGCGGCGCTCCCTATTGGGAAGGCGCCACCAGCTTTGCGAAGGAGCCAGGCTTGAGGACCGCATCGGGCCGCGTCTGGTTCAGCACCGCTATCTCCTCGAGCGAGACCGTGTCGAACTCCTTGGCGAGCTCGGCCACGCTGCGCTCCTTTTCGAGCTTTTGCACCTCGAGCACCTGCGGCTTCGCCGCCAGGATGCGCGGATCGGTCACCTCGCCGAAGCTCTCGAAGGACTGGGCGAAGGACTGCGCGTAGCGGTCGAAGCGCGGGGCCTCCGACAGCCCCATCAGCTGGAAGGTGTGGCCCTTGTGCTCCACGAACGCCACCAGGCCCGCCAGCGCGCCCTGCTCGGTCTCGGCCAGGAAGGTGGCGGCCACGCCGTTGCCGAGCCGCTCGGGGCCTTTCCTGAGCTGGGCCCCCGACTCTTGCAGGAAGGCACGCAGCGCCTGCTCCGCCGGCATGTCGGGCGCGAGCTGCAGCTGCATGGCGGCGTCGCCCTGCTCGTTGCTCGCGCCCATCGCCTGCTTGGTGTTGATGCCCTTGAAGCCGGTGGGCAGCGCGATGCTGAACGCGAGCTCTGGGTGATAGAAGGTGCCGCCCTGGAAGAAGCCTTCGCGCGGGTTTTCGCCGAACGTCATGCCGTCGACCACCTTCATGTAGCTCTGCTCGTCGCGCTCGAGGTCGCGCGGCAGCTCGAGCTTGGCGAGCTTCTTCTCGCTGCGCTGCACGCGCTCCTGGGGCTCGGGGTGCGTGGAGAGCCAGCCGGGCAAGCGGCCCGCGCCGCCCCCGCTCACGGCCGCGAGCGTCTCGAACACTTTGGGCATCTCGCGCACGTCGTAGCCGGCCTTGAGCGCATACCGCAGTCCGAGGTCGTCGGCCTGGCGCTCGTCGTCGCGGCCGAACTTGAGGAACATCAGCTGCATGCCCTGAGCGCCCAGCCCGGCGAGCGCGGCCACCTCGTTGGAGAGCGCCGCACCGAGCCCGAGGCCGAGCTGCGCGAGCTGCGCCTTGCTCATCTGATTCACCGAGTGCTGCGCGGTGACGTGGCCGATTTCGTGGCCGAGCACGATGGCGAGCTGCGCTTCGTTCGCCATGTGCGCGAGCAACCCGCGCGTGACGAAGATGTAGCCGCCCGGCAGCGCGAAGGCGTTGACCGCGGCGTCGTCCACCACCTGAAAGCTCCATGGCAGCTCGGGCCGCTCCGACACGGCGGCGAGCTTCTTACCCACGCGCGCCACGTAGGCCTGCAGCTCCTCCTTGCCGTAGAGGCCCATGGTGCCGGCCACCTCTTGCGCGGCCTGCTGTCCTATCGCCACCTCCTGATCGCGCGGGACGAAGTTGAGCTGGCGCTCCCCGGTCGCCGGGTTCTTCACACACGCGAGGACCGCCAACAGCGGCCACAGATACGCACAGCTTCGAACGAAGTTCACGTCTTCCTCCGTGTGTTCTCCTGAGTACGTTTACGTCCGAGCAAAGGACGTACCAGGCCCTCGCGCGTGGGTGCCCGCGGAGCGCGGTGTGCGCGCCGATGCCCAGCGCAACCTCGACGCGCTGCTGGAGGCAGCCAAAGCCGTCCTCGGCGATTCGGGTGTGGACGCGCCCGTGCGTGGGCCGTGCGGCGTATCACGCCTACTTTTGCCTCCACGACGGACGAAGAAACCGGCGAGCCTCTCCGGTGGATGTTCGCGTATCCTCGTGCCCATGACCGAGACGATCATCACCGCGGCCGACGACGACGGACAGGTCGACGCACGCCTCTTTATGCCCGAGGGCGAGGGCCCCTCTCCGCTCGTCGTCTTCTACGTCGACGCGGGCGGCCTGCGGCCAGCGATGTCGGCGATGGGCGAGCGCCTCGCGCGCGCCGGCTATGCTGTCGTGCAGCCGAACCCCTACTGGCGCAGCGGTCCGCACGAGCCCTTCGATGCGCAGACGGTGTTCAGCGACCCTCCCGAGCGCGCGCGCCTGATGGCGCTCATGCACGCCGTGCGGCCGGCTGCGGTGGTCGCCGACACCAAGGCGCTCGTCGCCTCGCTCGAGGGCGACAGGCGGATTGACGCCGCGCGCGTCGGCCTCGTCGGCTACTGCATGGGCGGGCGTCTCGCGTTCATCACGGCTACCGCCTGGCCCGAGCGGGTCGCGGCGATAGCGTCGATCCACGGTGGCGGCCTGGTCGGCGAGAGCGAGGACAGCCCGCACCGCGCGTCGGAGCGCCTGCGCGCGGCCGTCTATCTCGGCGTGGCCGACCACGACGCGAGCTGCAGCCCCGAGCACCAGGCGGCCCTGCGTGCCGCGCTCGACGAGGCGGGCGTGCGCTATCAGCTCGAGTTCTACGCGGGCGCGCGCCACGGCTTCGCGGCGCCCGACTTCCCCGTCTTCGACGAGGCGGCCAGCGAGCGGCACTGGGAGCGCGTCCTCGCGCTCTTCGGCGCGCACCTCGCGTAGCCCGCTTCTGGGCCGATCGCGAACGTGCGCTAGCTCCCCCAAAGCGGGACAGTCTCAGCGCGCGCACGAACTCCCCTAGCGTCGGCCTGACGCTCGCAGTGGCCCTCTGCGGGGACGTAACGGGTGCGCAGAGCGGGGCCTGTCCTGGCATTCGTCTAGCGTTGCGCGCGATCGAACGGGAGCTCGATGAGTGTCTTGGTAGAGGTTGGCTCCCCGCATCGCCGATGGCCCCTCAGATGGGCGACTGGGGACACGCGCCTGCGCAGCGGCTGTTGAAGGCGGGGCCACAGGTAGCGTGCGCCGGGGTTACGCTACTCGCAAAGCTGCGCCGCCGGCGGCGCGGCCGGCGCGCCCTTTTTGCAGGTGCCCTCGTCCTCGAAACCTTTGAACTCGCAGCGCAGGCCCTCGGCACAGTGGATGTGATCGGCCGAGCACGCCTCGCCTTCGTTCGCCCGCTTCACGCAACGATACTCGATAGGTGAGCAATTGAAGCCGTCTGTGCACTGTGCGCTCGAGGAGCAGGCGCTGCCGAGCTGGCCTTTGCCGCAGCGGGAGATGGCCTCACAGCGCTCGTCCACACACTCGGCGTCGTAGGTGCAGACGGGGAGTTCGTCGTCGATTTGCCTACAGGCATCGCCGACCTTGCCGAGCAGCGCGCACGTTCCATCTATGCAACGCAGCCCATCGCCGCAGTAGATGTCCTCGATGCAGGGATCGCCCAGCTGGGGGCTCGTGCACTTGCCCGCGTTGCAGATGCGCGAGAAGCACTGCTTTGCGGACTCGCAGTGGTCGCCATCGATGCGGAGCGGCTCGCACTTGCCCGCCTCGCCACAGAACATGTCGCTTTGGCACTCGAAGTCGCAGGCGTCGCCTGCCTGGTCCATCGGCTCGCAGACGCCGCAGTCCTCGCCGCGGTGGCAGGAAGTACCGGCTACGCACCGCGTCTCGTCGCTGCAGGCCTCCTCCGTGCGGCTGTAGCCCAGGGCGTGCTCGAGCGAGGCGAGGGTGGCGAGGCAGGGGTCCTGATCGAAGGGCCGCGCTAGGATTCGGCCGCACGGGACCTCGGGGAGTGCCTCGAGACAAGCCGCGAGCCCCTCCAGCGACGCGTCGGCCAGGCGTACGTCGCATTCGTAGAGCGTGACGAGACGCTCG
>CAZEWA010000255.1:0-7610 GCA_964515685.1 uncultured Polyangiales bacterium
GGCTCGAGCTTGCGCATAGGCTTGCCCTCGAAGAACTGCATGGTCAGCACGGTCTTCGACGAGAGCTCGGGATACGGCTCGGGCACGGTGACGCGCCCTTTTTCTTCGAGCTGACTGCGCATGTGCAGCAGATTGGAGAGTTCCTTACTAAAGTCGAGCTCGGTCAAGAGCGCCTTCTCGAACTCTGTGACGATGTCTGTGACACCCACGATGCGCATTTCGTCGATGCTCGCCTCCAGGATCTGCGCACCGAGATACAGCAAATCCAGGTCGCCCCGCATGATCTGCTCGATGCCTGGCCGCTGTACCTTCACCACCACGCGATCGCCTTCATGCGTAGTGGCAAGGTGTGTCTGCCCGATAGACGCAGTCGCGAGCGGACGCTCGTCGAACACCGCGAACGCTTCGCCGAGCGGCATGCCCAATCCCTCTTCCACGGCGGCGCGCACAACCTCGAAGGGCACGACGGGTGCTTGGTCTTGCAAGGTCTCGAGCGCGCTTATCCACTCCTTGGTGAAGAGGTCGTGGCGCATGGAGAGGATCTGACCGAGCTTGATGAAGGTCGGCCCAAGGGAGCCGAGCATGCCCGCAAAGCGCACTGCAGCAGACCCCTCGACCGCTTCTGCATCGGGAATCTCGCCGCGCGCCTTGAGCCTGCGACCAAGCGGCGTTTGGAGCACCAGTTCGCCGAAACCGTGCTTCACCACCGTGCGTATCAGCTTTTGCAGCCGCACGAGGTCGCGCTTGGCAGTCTTCAGCAAGGAGGGTTGAGCGTCAGCCATGGCCAAGAAACTACGTGCTTTTCACGCCCACGGCCAGCGCGGTTATCGAGCGCGTGCGTTCGCGTGATAGGCGCGGCCGCTGCCCACAGCCTGAGTTGCCTTTGTGTCTCTCCCATGAGGGCGCACCCAGACAGGAACACTTCCAAGTCACGCGGCCGTCAGTCGTACGGATTTTCCATGTAGGTGCCGGACTTGCCGTCTGCTGCGCTGGGCGCTTCCGCAGGCGAGGGCTTGCGGGGCGCACCTTCGTCCGTTGCTTCACCTGCTGCTTGAGGGGATTCTGCACCCTGCGCGCCGGGCTTTTCCGGAGCGTCCTGCTCCACCGCACCGAGCGCTGTCTGCTGCGGCGTAAGATCCTTGCGACGCGCTCGCGGCATGGGCTGCTCTGGAGGTAGCTTATCGAGCACTACGCTGACTTCACGGTCACGATCGAAGGACACCACGACGTTCTTGCTGCGATGCCCCGGTGCGGACGCTTCCACATAGTGGAGCTTCCCATCACGCGGCACCTCGGCCGTGAACGGCAACGCCGGCAGTGGAGCGCCGTCGAGCGTCGCGTGCGCGTTCTCGGGCAACACGAAGATGTGGAGCTGCATCATGCCTTCAGCCACCACATTGGCGCGACGCGACGAGGCTGCTACTGCGGCGAGCGCCTGCTCTTCGAGCCGTGCTTGATTGGCGTGATAGGCAAACGCCGATGCGCCGAGCAACGCTGCTGTCACCCACGCCCAAGCGAAGACTCGTTTACCTGCCCCCTCGGGCTTGGCCGGGCTCACAGCCACCACAGCCTCGGGCGTCACGCGCTTGCTACGCACGCCGCTGTACGCGGGATCTGCTGCGCCATCAGAGCTCGTCGGCAGCACCGAGGTCGCGACGGCGGGCACCTGCACAGCGCTCGCCCCCACCTCGGACAGCGCGTCCTCGTGACTCAAGCCCGGGCGCACGCCTGAGTGACTTTGCGATAGTTCGGTGCGGCCGATGGTGGGCAGCTCGCGGGATGCCTCACTGTGCTCCAAGGCCAGCTTGACCTGCTCCTCGATGAGCCAGCCTATTTTGGCGCGTTCTCCAGAGAAGGGCGCACCCAGGCGCCCGCTCAAGCTCTTGGGCGAAGGACGCATGCCCATGGTGTCGAGAAACGCGTCGAGCTCGTCGGCCAGTACAGCTGCCGTGGGCTGACGCTCATTCGGATCGAGCGCGAGCGCGCGCTGGATGATGAAGCTCAACTTGTCGGGCAGGTCGGGCTTCACGTCGCGCAGCTTCGGCTCACCGGCCGTAAGGCGACGGTGCAGCTTGGTGACATCCTGCACCTTCGAACCGCCCGCAAAACGCTGCCCGGCCGCAGCCTCCCACAACATGACACCCAACGAAAACACATCCGCTCGGCGATCGATCTTTTCGCCGCGAATCTGCTCGGGAGCGATGTAGTCGAGCTTGCCCTTGATGACCCCGACCTTCGTCAGGTGCTCGGCATCGAGGGCCTTGGCGATGCCAAAGTCGAGCAGCTTGACGCGCCCCTCGTAGGTCAAAAACACGTTCTGCGGGCTCACGTCCCTGTGTACGACTTCGAGGGATTCGCCGTTGAGTCCCTTGAGTTCATGGGCGTAGTGCAGACCACGAGCCGTTTCAGCGATGATGCGCAGCTCTTCTTCGAGCGGTAGCCCCACAGCGCCCAGTCTGCGCTGAGCCACGCGCATCGGCTGGCCTTCCAGGTACTCCATCGCGATGAAGTACCGGCCATCGGCCTGCCCTATCTCGTAGGTCTGCACGATGTTGGGGTGGTTGAGACGCGCAGACAGGCGCGCTTCGTCGAGGAACATGTGCACGAACTCTTCCGAGTTTCCCAGCACGTCTTCCCGCAGCGCCTTGACGACCAGGAGCTTGTTGAATCCTGCGGGACCCAGCACCACAGCCAAATACACATTGGCCATGCCGCCTTGCCCAAGAGACGCAATCAATCGGTATTTACCGAAATGGCTTGTCCCGAGAGCCCCGTCTCCCGACAGCTCCACGTCAATCGCTCCCATGCCCCGCCTGTCCCCCAGCTGGGTTGGTTTCTATCATACGCAAATTACCGCTAAGGCAGGCGCGAAATGCGGCTTTGAGCCAAATTTGAGACCCGAGGCGCGTTGCCCGACCTACCGGCGCTCACACCTCTTTGTGCGGCGACACACCAAGCCGGAGCAAACGTGATGCCTGCCCGGGATAGGCCGGAAAGCGCCAGCGCGTCTCGAAATAGCCGTCGTCGCAGCGAAGCATCGTGTAGAGCGAGTCGTCCATGGCGAGAAAGAGTGCGGTCTGCGTGGGGTAGAGCCGCACGGCCGCAACCTTGTCTTCGATCACGTCGTCGATGCGCTGCTCAGGACAGCGCGTAGGCGGCAGCTCGTCTGCGAGGCGGTCCTCTGACTTGAGCACGCGCTGCACGAACAGCAAAATCAGCGTGTAGAGCAGCGTGGGCAGGAACGTGAGCCACGGCATACGGAAGAAGCGAAACAGCGCGAAGTTCATCTCATGCGCACTGCGAAAAAGCGGCGTCTTGGTGCTGTAGCCCAAGTAGCGCAGTCGCAGCGCCACCATCACAGGCGCCAGCGCGTAGGGAATGTCTTCGTAGAACTCCACGTCGAAGCGCCCTGTGGCGTGCACGGCGCGCCCCACATCGAACACGATGCGGTGGTCAGGATGAAAGCCGACCGCGAACGGAAAGAAAACCCGGCCACCTGACACAAGCCGTGCGTCACACAGTGCGAGCACATCGCGCAGGATGTCGCTCTGCAGCGGCGTCGGCGGCAGCTGCATGAACGGAAAAGCGATGCGCATCACGTCGCCCAGGCCAGGCCGACGAAACACGAAGTCCGGATAGTTGAACCACAGACAATCGGCATCGAGCCGCGCCGTAGCCGCCCGATCTTCCTTTCGGCGCGCTTCGAAATCGGCGAACCTGTCCGCTAGCTTGGAGAGAGGGTCTGCGGCGCCATCCCCGAATAGCGTGACCACGAGCACGCGCACACCGAGCTTACGCTGCTGCGCAATGCGTCCCCCACAGGAGTAGACGACATCGTCGAGATGCGGAGAGATGTAGATCTCGTCGTACTGCTCAAAGCGGGTGTGCTCCGCGAAAACTGCCATGGCTTTCGCACTCACGTAACCCAGCTCGGCCCGGCACGCAAAAGCGAGAGCTTGAAGGGCTCAAGCGCATCCCGAGCACCTCAGTATGCGACATCTTGCGTAGCCGCGCAGAGGTGCACGCTTCGGTCGATAGCTTTGCAGCGAAGCTGCCACGAAGCGTGCATGGGATATCCTGCCTACCCTCGGATTTTCGTGTCGATTCTGGTGCTGTGTGCGTGCGGTCAAGACCCCGATATTCCCCGCAAAATAGCGGATGACGGGGGAACCCACGGCGGGCCGGATGGGGGCGCAGCCGGCCGCGACGGTAGCGCAGACGATCCCCCACACGCCCCCCAACCGACCCAGTTTGCAGGCTGCTTGGACGGCCTCGTGGCTCCAGAGAGCGGGTTCATCGAAGTGCTGAGCTTTGTGGCTTCGGAGCCCAACCTGAAGGTGATGCGCGCTCGCCAACCGGGGAACCGCTCAGCCGTGGGTGAGACCTTTCCCTATGACTTGGTAGGTGTAGCCATTCAGACGGACGACGAAGAAGCCTGCATCTTCGAAGCTGCACAGCTCAGCTACACGTTCGGCCATCACAACTGGAGCGAGACCTGGACGCTGCGCACAAAGCACGCGCTCTACACGGTGCGCGAGGCCTACAGCTTCGACAATGATGAACTCCCGTGGAAAGACACCATCGAGGCGCACTCGCTCACAGACAACGCGCGGCTCTGGGGCCCCATCCCGCTTGAAGCGGACGGGTGCTTCTCGCTGCCTTACAACCTGAACCCGTGCATGAAGCGCACCCGAACGGACACGCCGCCTGAGGGCTGGGGGACCGAATGAGGTCGGACAAAATCTGGCTTTGCTTGAGCCGAGCGCTCGCACTTGGCCGCGGCGTGGGGCCGAGCGCATGCGGCATCACGATCCTGAGCCTCGAGCCCCACGGCGAGAAGCAAATTCCCGACGAAGCCTACGCCATCGACTGTGAGCTCAATCGCCTCGAGTCGCTCACGGTGCGAAGTCACCTGCACACCCAGACCCAATTCTGAGCCAGCGAGTGGACCATGCCCTCCAACGTGCGGCACCTGCACAGACAAAAGAAGCGGCGCCTATCTGCGACGAGCATGGCGTGCGCCTGCTTCCTCGCAGCCTGTGAGGGCGGCACCACCCGCGCAACGCGAGATGGGGGTGCAGATGCCGCCATCACCGACTCGGCGACGGAAGACGCAGGCGCCCTTGATGCAGGAGAGCCGGACGCTTCGAGCCCCGACATCACGCGTTACCTCCATCGCCTCAATCGGCCAGAGGACTACGCAGAGCTCGAGGGTAAGGGCACAGAGATCAAGTACCTGGCAGCTCTCCCAGATCGCACACAAAGCGCGCCGCTCGATGCGCCGTGCACCTTTCAAAACACACGCGAGTACGCGTTTCACGTGCATTTTTTGCGCTCGTTTTCGGCCTACGCGGACCTTGACTACGAAAGCTACCTGTCGCTCGTGATGCGGCGCAAGAGCAGGCTGTGGTGGGGCGGAAGCCTCAAGCTATTTGCAGCGACGAAGCACCCGCTCAGTAAGGGTCGCGGCATCATCACATTCACGGCCTATCAAGAAGGCGGTGGCGAAGAGAACCTCGCGCACGCGGAGATCCGCGCACTTTTCGAGCAGCTCAGAGCCTCCATGCCGTACGCGAGTGCATTGCTTGTGTTCGTGCCCGACGGCGGCGCCCAGGTAGCCCACGTGCGCGGCTTGCGCGAAGCATTGCTAGCAGACGGCGTTCCCGTGCTCATGCCCGAGGATCTGAGTCTGGGACTAGGCGCGCAAGTGTTCAGCGAAGGGGAAAGTTACGGCTATCTGCGCCGCGTACCGCAGGGAGACTTGCTAAAGACCTACGGTCCGCGCGATGTGATCGTGGTGCAGAGCGCTCCCTCTGATATCTCGATCGTTTCGGGCCTGATTACACAGCATCCACAAAGCGAACACAGCCACGTGAACCTGCGACTGCGGGAAAAGGGCATTCCCAACGCGCAGCTACCCGACGTGTACGAAAATGGGCTTATCGCGTCGCTCCATGGCGCACTCGTACATCTGGTGGTGCGCGACGGGAAAATCGAGATAGCACCGGCACGCCTCGCGGACGCAGAGCGCTTCTGGAAAGCGAAGATGCCAAGTCTGCAAGCGCCCGCAGCGGACCTGACACAGCACGCTTTGATTGGCTTCAACACGCTGCGCGCCAAGGATGCCAAGGCCTTCGGCACCAAGGCGGCAAACCTCGGCGAGCTGCATCAGCTCTTGCCCACTGCTCACCGGACGCCCGGCTTTGGACTTCCGTTCTCGCGCTACCACGCGTTCATGCAGAGACCCGCGCTCGCCGGAAAACTCAACGCGCTACTCGAAGACGCAGCAGTCAAGGCCGACGCCGTACTGCGCGCACAAAGGCTGAAGGAACTGCGCGACGCCATTACGGCAGAACCGGCACCAGAAACGCTGCTCCACGATCTCGTCGCGATAGCCGAAAGCGTGTTCGGCGAAGCAGGAAAGACTCTGCGCCTCAAGTTTCGCAGCAGCACCAATGCCGAGGACCTCGACCTGCTCAGCGGCGCGGGCCTCTACGAATCCAAGAGTGGCTGCTTGGCTGACGATTTAGACGGAGACGCCGTAGGCCCTTCCCTGTGCCTTACGGCTGACGACAGAGCCGCCTACGAAGCCACACTCGCAGCCCAGCGCACCGAATTTGCAGCCTACCCGCAGCGGACCTGGCTGCTCGACAGCATCAAAGACTTGGAAAAGGAGCTGACCCAAGAAAAGAGTGCACTGTCAGCCGTGCGCAAAGTTTGGGCGAGCCTGTGGAGCGAGCGCGCTTTCGAAGAGCGCGCCTATTTTGGTCTCGACCATGCAAAAGTGTTCATGGCGCTAGCGGTCAATCCGTCCTTTACCCGCGAGCAACTCGACGCGGTCGCGGTGACGAATGTGCCGAGCAAGAGTGGCGCCCTCTACCGCATCGTCACGCAAACGGCCGATATCGGCGTGGTGGATCCACTGGACCCAAGCGCAACGCCAGAGACCCTGATTTTCCAGCGCAATGCCGACAACTCCGTGGCGAACAGCAAGCTACTCGTGCCGTCCTCGCGCGCCACCGCAGGCGAGTCCCTGTGGTCGGAAGAACAGCTCTCAGAGCTCGGCGCAGTTTTGTTCTCCGTCCAAGATCACTTCAAAGCCAGCGTGTATCCCAAGCTCGACCCACTCGCGCTCGACCTTGAGCTCAAGCTGACGCACGATGCAAAGATCGTGGTTAAACAAGTACGACCCTACCGTATCGTGGCAGGGCCGTAAGCAAACTCAGCGCAGGGTTCGTCGAGCGCCGCACCGCTCAATCAAGGTCAGAAGGGAGGAAGAGGCTCAGGCTGCCCATCGTCGAAGCACCAGCGAGCCTGCTCGCAGCCCTGTACGGCTTCGCAGTAGATGTATTCGGGCCCCATGATCTCCTTGCAAATCTCGGAGCAAGCCGCGACATCGGCCACGCATTCTTGGCTTACACCGCAGAACTTCGGCAGTTCGTTCTCGCATACCGGACAATCAAGGTCGTCGACGCGCTTGCAATAGCCGATACTTTCGCACCAATACTCGCCAGGGACGCAGCGCCGCTCTAGGCATTCCTCTTCGGTGCCGCAACCGCCATCCCGGCAAGCGAAGAGATCGTTGGGGCACACCCCATCGACATCGGGCA
>CAZEWA010000256.1:0-4356 GCA_964515685.1 uncultured Polyangiales bacterium
AACAAGCCCATGCGGACGGCTTCCTCGAAGAGCGCATCCGCGCGCACTTCGCGCCCTTCTATCAGTCGCAGCATGTCGCGCAGCTTCTCAGCCGCGAACCTGCGTAGCGGAAGCGACCTACCTACCCCCAGAGCACGCGCGCGTGATGCTCTAGGTGCTCGGCGATAAACGTCGCGATGAAGTAGTAGCCGTGGTCGTAGTGCTCGCGCATACGCAGCGAGAAAGCCTGCCCTGAGGCTTCGCAGGCTGCGACAAAGCGCTCAGGCAGGAGCTCGCGCTCAAGGAACGGATCCTTGGTGCCCTGATCGATCAAAAACGTTCCGGGAAACTTGTGCGTCAAAAGCAGGCGCGTGGTGTCGTAGGCAGCCCAAGCGTCCGTGTCCGGCCCAAGATAGCGCGAGAATGCCTTCTGGCCCCAGGGCACCTCCGAAGGCGCGACGATGGGCGCAAAGGCCGAGGCGCTGCGGTACTCAGCCCCATGCTTGAGCGCGATACTCAGTGCACCGTGGCCTCCCATGGAGTGTCCAAATATCCCGCGCGCATCACTGCGCACAGGAAACTGCGCTTCCACGAGATCCCGTAACTCCTTGGTCACATAGCTGTACATGCGGTAGGCACTCGACCAGGGCGCTTCGGTTGCGTCGAGATAGAAACCTGCCCCGAGCCCGAAGTCCCAGGCTGCATCATCGCCATCAAAGCGTGGCGTGCGCGGACTCGTGTCGCACGTCACCAACGCGAGCCCAAGCTCCGCCGCGAGTCCTTGAGCTCCGGCTTTGATGACGAACGTCTCCTCCGTGCACGTGAGCCCCGCCAAGTAGTAGAGCACGGGCACGCGCTCGCCACGCAGAGCCATCGGCGGCAAGTAGACGGCAAAGCGCATGCTGCCAGCGCAAGCCGCGCTCTGATGCTCGTAGAAGCCCTGCTGGCCCTCAAACGAGCGATGTTCGCTCCGCGTGACGAACGGACTCATGAGAACTCGACCACAGTACGGATGGACTCACCCGAGTGCATCAGATCGAACGCTTCGTTGATGCGCGCGAGGGGCAGCTTGTGCGTGATCAAGCTGTCGATCTCGATTTTTCCGTCCATGTACCAATCGACAATTTTAGGCACATCGGTACGCCCGCGTGCACCGCCGAATGCCGAGCCCTTCCAAACACGGCCCGTCACAAGCTGGAAAGGCCGCGTGGAGATCTCTTGCCCTGCACCGGCCACGCCGATGATGACACTGATGCCCCAGCCGCGGTGACAGCACTCGAGGGCTTGGCGCATGAGCTGCACGTTGCCCACGCACTCAAAGCTGTAGTCCGCGCCACCCTTCGTTAGCTCCACAAGGTGCCCCACAAGGTCGCCCTTGAGCTCCCTGGAGTTCACGAAGTGTGTCATGCCGAATTTCCGCGCCATGGCCTCGCGCGCCGGGTTGATGTCGACACCGATGATCATGTCGGCGCCTGCGATGCGGGCACCTTGAATGACATTGAGACCGATGCCGCCGAGGCCAAATACGACGACGTTCGCGCCGGGTTCGACCTTCGCCGTGTACATCACCGCTCCGAGTCCGGTGGTCACGCCACAGCCGATGTAGCAAACCTTATCGAAGGGCGCGTCCTGTCGAATCTTCGCGAGCGCAATCTCGGGCAACACGGTGTGCTGCGCAAAGGTCGAGCAACCCATGTAGTGGTGAATACGCGTCTTACCGATGGAAAAGCGACTCTCGCCGTCGGGCATGACGCCCTTGCCCTGCGTCGCACGAATCGCCGTGCACAGGTTCGTCTTCTGGCTCAAGCAGGACTTACAGCCGCGACACTCCGGCGTGTAGAGCGGAATCACGTGATCGCCGCGCTTGAGACCCGTGACCCCAGGCCCGACGTCGACGACAACACCTGCGCCCTCGTGCCCGAAAATCACCGGAAACAGCCCCTCAGGATCCGCTCCCGAGCGCGTGAACTCATCGGTGTGGCACACGCCACTGGCCTTGATCTCCACCAAGACTTCGCCGGCTCTCGGACCGTCCAGCGTGACTTCTTCGATGACGAGCGGTTTACCTGCTTCGTAGGCGACTGCGGCACGTGTCTTCATGCGACTCAATATGCCCCATGAAGCGTGCCCGCGGGAGCGCGGATTTCGCGTGCAGGGTGACTACGGCTCGGCGTAGGAGGCTTGGAAGGTACCTGCACCCTGCTCGATGAAGCCACCATCGGTTTTCCAGGTACCCTGAATGGAGGGCTTCGGACCCGGCATGTAGGTAGCAGCCACCGTGCCGTCGAAAGCAACCGTGCTGCCCAAGGCTACGCGCGTGTACTCGCCGTTTTCGAGCACGCCGTTCTCGAGCTTGTTGGTCGTGCAGTTGAGCACGCCTTTCACGTCGGCGTGCACGGGATTTCCGTCCTGATCTTGTCCCTCGATGGAGCCGTTATCGATGGTCAGGAGATTGCCCGTGTCAGCCGTGGCAACTTTGATCACGATCTCGCCCTCGATGGGAAGGCTGAGGAAACCCAAGATCTTGATCTCACCACTGAAGCTGCCCTTGTACACGCCAGGCAAACAGGTCGTTGGCTCTTCTGTTCCCGCGTCGGGAGGCTCCACCGGAGCTGTGGAGGCATCTGTCGAAGCAGAGGCATCTGTCGAAGCATCTGCCGCGGGGAGCGGATCTTGGGGACCTGGGTCGCTTGGAAAAGCGCCATCCCACTCGGTGTCGTCGGGCTCTTCTGGAACCGACGCATCTTTCGACCCACCTGCTGCAGGCTCGAAATCCGGGGTCGCAAGCAGCGCGCGGGCGCAGCCGCCCACCAGCAACAAGCCACAACACGCAACCCGAGTCAAACCCATGGGGCGCGCAAGCCTGGTATGGGGATGCACCTGCATATCACCGCTTCCTTTGCGACGAAGCCATCCTCGCACAGAGGCCAGCCTACGGCCTATGACCAGAGTGGCACAAGTCGCGTAGTTTACACCGCAGGTTTACACCGCAGGCCCCCAGCTGTTTTTGGGCTGCAGATGACATCCCGTGTCGTCAACGTGGGCAAAACGGGGCAAAGTTGCCTGCGTGCGCACTCTGTCATCGATTTCGGGCCCTAGTTCCGCCACAGCGTTTCTCCGCATGCTCGAGTTCGGCTTCGCTCCCGAGCGTTTTGCCGCAGAAATGTCAGGGCGTTTTGGTCGCAGCTTTCGCCTTTCACTCGGCGGAATGCATTCGCTCTTCACGGCCGATCCGGCCCATATCCGGCGCATTTTCAGCGCGGATGCGAACACGTTTCATTCCTTTTCGGCCGTGTCTTTGCGCAACATCTTTGGTCCGCAGTCGGTCCTCCTCACTTCCGGCAAGACCCACACGCGCCAACGTAAACTGCTTTCGCCCCCGCTCAACGGAGCTCGGCTACGGGCCTTCGGGGAGACCATGCAGGTCATCGCAGACGAACACGTAAATACGCTACGGGCTGGCCAAGAATTTCGCGCCGTCGATCTCACCACCGCATTCACGCTAGATGTCATTGCGCGCATCGTCTTCGGCGTGGAAGTAGAGGCTGAAGCGCGTGAGTTGAAATCTCTGCTGACGGACCTCGTGGAAACGCTACCTCCCATCGCGCTCTTCGTTCCGCGTTTGCAGCACGCGGCATTCCCGCCATGGGCGCGTTACCAGCGCCTACGCTCACGCTTTCACGGCTTTATGCTGGCCCATATCGCGCAACGCAGACGCGAACTTCGTCGACGCGAAGATGTGCTCTCGCTCATGCTCGACACTCGCTACGACGACGGCACGGAAATGGCGGACGAGGAAATCTGCGATCAGCTTGTGACCTTGCTTCTAGCGGGTCACGAGACGACCGCGCTGACGCTCGCCTCGTGCCTGAGTCGGTTGCACCGACACCCAGAAGCGCTGTCGCGTCTCATGCAAGAACTTGCACCTGTGAGTGGGTTTGAACAGGTGCAACGGCTTCCCTACCTGTCCGCCGTCATCGACGAAACGCTGCGCATCGATCCCATCGTCACCGACATCGCACGTGTTCCCCATCAGCCTTATCAGCTTGAAGACGACCTCGTCATCGCGCCGAAAGAGGTCCTCTTCGTTCTGATCGAAGCCCTGCACCGCGACCCCGAATTCTACCCAGAACCGCAGGCGTTTCGGCCCGAAAGATTTCTCGCCCAAGCCCCTTCACCCTTCACGTTCTTGCCGTTTGGAGGCGGGGTTCGCCGCTGTCTGGGCGCTGCCTTCAGCGACTACGAGAGCAAGATCTTCCTCGCCACCCTGTTGCGAAAAACTAAGCTCGCTTTGGCCCAGAAAAAGCCCGATCCACGCGTGCGCCGCAACATCACCATGGGGCCCAAACACGGTGTTCCGCTACGCGTCGTAAGCCT
>CAZEWA010000256.1:4456-7610 GCA_964515685.1 uncultured Polyangiales bacterium
CGCAGCTCCCCGTAGACCACGGGGATGAAGGCATTGCGGTAATTGATCACGCGAGACATGCGAAATTTGGGGCCATCAAGGCGACCGCGAAAGGGCTTAGGGTTCCCGCGCCCTTCCCCCACTTGTTTCGAAAGCGCGGTCCGCGCAGCCTCGGGCGACAATGCCGAAACCCAATTCATTCGCTGAAAGGGAAACCGAAATACGATCTTCATATAAAAGGCCCCAGACAAAAACGCCGTGCGACGTACACGATTGGCCACAAAGACGGGTCGCTCGCGGTGAGATACGCTGTTCACGGCCGAGCATCGACTATAAATGGCAGCCATGACATCCGAACTCGATCCAGAATTTGTCGCCGATTGCCCGTATAGCCCAGAGGGCATTATCATCGACCAAATTGTCGAGATCGACCGCGCAGGCTCGCGCATCGTGGCGCGCATGCCCTGCAACGCAGAGCTTCCCCTGACCCGCACCCAACGCGTCCACCCCGTGCGTCACCCACGACACGTGGCAGGCGGGCTGATGGTGCATGTCACGGGCATCGTGGGCTTCGCTCACGCCTATTTCGTGCTCGATCTGCGCCACCAAGATGGCTGGGTCGGATACGGCGCGCGCATCCACCACGCGCGTTTTCACGCGCTGGCACAGCCCGAAGAGCCTTTGCTTATTACGTGTACCGCAACGCAACTGCGCAAAGGCAACACGCGCGTGCTCGGCCGCTACGACTTTCGCTTCACGCAAGGCGAGAAGCTCGTCTACGAGGGCGACCAAACCGCCATGTTTATGCGCATTTCCTGATAAAGCAGCACCCGCGTCCGTTCACGAAGGAAGCGACGCTGCAGTGCTGCCCACCGCCCCGCAAATCAGCGACGCGAGAAGTCCCAGGAAAACGTGGCTTCGCCCTTGCGCTGGTCCGCCGGATCGAGCTTCAAGCCCTCGAGCGACTTGAGCACGCATTGCTGAAGCGCCGCGTTGGCCGTGGTCTGCTTCTCTACGATCTTGGCGTTCGCGATGTTTCCGCTGCTGGGTTCGACGTCGAACTTTACGACGACCTTACCCTTGGCAGCCTCATCCGATTTGAGCTCAGACTTGTAGCAAGACTCGACCTGCTTGTTGCGCGAATCGAGCACCTTGCGAACGGCCTTGCGATAGTCCTCGGGTCCGCGCGCGTGGAACGAGCAACCCGAAAACATCGAAGCGAGAGCCAAAAGGCCGAGCACCTGCAGTGAGCGCTGTTGCATCATTTGCCACCCTTCGTGCTGTCCTGCTCGACGATCAAGAACTCTACGCGACGATTCTTTTCTTTGCCTGCAGCCGTCTCGTTATCGGCAATCGGCTTCGACTTTCCCATGCCCTTCGAGCTGAGCCTGTCCGCCGCAATGCCCTTGCCAGTCAAGTAGGTGAGCACGGCCTTGGCCCGTCGCTCCGACAACTCCTGATTGTACTTCTCAGCGCCATCGCCATCGGTGTGCCCGATGATCTCGAGCTTCTTGATCTGCGGATTGTCGGAAAGGACCTGAAAGATCTCGTTCAAGAGCTCGTTCGACTCGCTCTTGATTTCCGCCTTATCAAGCTCGAACTGGATCTTCTCGGTGATCTCGATGTGACTTGCTTTGACCTCCACGCGCTTGGGCTTTGCGGGCGCAGGCGGAGGCGCCACGACGACGGGCGCAGGACCACGCACCGCGAGCGGCGTCGTGTCCGAGAACTTGGTTACCCCTCCGCAACCCGAAAGCATCCCCAGAGCGAGAGAGCCCGCTACGACGAGCGAGGCAGGTGAACCTGCGAGACTACGGCGAGAGCGCCCGGAAAGGTTCGGAGCGTTCGGCATCGAGATTCTTCTCCTTGATAACGGCGCCGCATAGCTGCGAGCGCGGGGCAAAGCGTAGCATCGCTTTGGAAGCGTTCCTCCCCCATCGCACGAAAGCCGTGCCTAATCCGAGCCCCCCTCCCCTCGCGGGACCCGCCCTTGCGTGCGGGGAGCGACCGAATCTTGCTTTTACCCCGAACGTTGGCAGGGCGCGCTGGCCAGGAGTATCTTCATGGGTTGGCTATAGCCACCGTCACGCTTGGTTCGCCGCTCCATATAAAACAACTGCAGGCTGCGAACGCGCTCTGGCTCCGTGTGCTCGGCATTCCACGCTGCGCAGTAGTAGGCCAAGTAGTAAGGCCTCTGGCGCTTGTAGACCGCACCATCCCGGCGCAAATCTCGGTAATACTTACGCCAACGAAACGTCTCGTAGGTCGCCGATACCTGCGTGGGAGGCTCCCAAACAAGCGGAGCTTCGGGCCTCAGCAAGTTTGCCTGCGCTCCATTTTCTTGGATTCCTTCAAGCACAAACCAGCCGTCACGTGTACGCGGATAGGGTGCAAACAGCCCCCAATGCTGATCGAGGCGCAAGAAGTTGAGCGCGTAATCTAGCCTCGGAAGCAGACTCGTGGCGCGCCCATCGAGATAGGGACCAAATCGCTGTGCGTTGACGGTGCGCAGGTTCAACAGTGACACACACATCAGAGACAAGAAAGCCGCACCCCCAGAGGCCGCGCGCAGGCGCCTTTGCCAGGGTGAAAAGACCTCTGGATTCGCGGCCCATGTGGGCCGTGTCAAGCGGGCGAGCCAAACCCATCGGCCGCCCATCTTGATGCGAAGGCGCTCGACGTAGTCCCAGAATTCGCCCGGCAGCACCGCAAGCCAGATCAAGAGGGCGAACCAAGAAAACGTGCCAAGAGAGAGCCCCAAGCCAAGCCCGGCATGGAGGCCCATGAAACCCAGCACACCGAGAATGCGCAGCGTGGGCTGAAAGGCGGCAAGGCGGTGCAGCCCAGGCACGAGGGACAAGAGGCCCGCTCCAAAAATCAAGAAGGGCCCAGCGAATTCAAAGCCGAGCACCCCGATCGTCATGCCCCTGGTGAGCCCGCGAAACTCGCGCAGCCACATGCCGAACGCCGTAGCGTAGGAATCGATGTGCAAGGCGTAGTGAACTGCCGTGAACTCGGAGCGCCACTGGGCGTGGGATTTGTGCACCGCACTGAACCAGTAAACGAAGCAAAGCTGCAGGATGAACCCAAAGGTTCCCCACGACATAACCTGGGGTGACGATGGCTTGGCCACACGACCTGCACGCGCGTCCGCGGACAGCACGGCGTTGAGAGG
>CAZEWA010000257.1:0-7588 GCA_964515685.1 uncultured Polyangiales bacterium
CGCAGATCTCGAGGGTCTTGAGCTTCATCGCGCCAAATCCTTCACAGGGGACGCCGAGGCCCCCGTAGCCGTGCCCACCCGTGTACGATCTGTGACCGGTGTTTGCAATCATTTCCACGATTAACGGTGGGTGTCATTGTGTGACATCCACAATATATAGTGGCTACCGGATCCCCTGCTCCACATCACACGGTGCAAGATCGAGATCCGAATGATGGGCTCGCGGAGGCTCCACGCGACGCAAAGTCAGGGCTCGCCAGCCCCAATTCGTAAATAAGAAGCGCCCCTCGACCCAAGCCGCAGATCGCCCTCCGCCAGGGTCGGCAGCCACGAGCAGGCGCTCGAGTATCCAGCCGGGCTCGGGCAACCCGAGGACCCCGAGCGCGGGCTCCTCACGGCCCCCTTGGGCACAGAAGCCCAGGTACGAGGCGTGATCCCATGCCCCCGCCATGCCGCTCGGCGCGGTATCACTGCGATCCATTTGGGCGCGCTCCTGCTCGAGGCGCAGCCTCGACTCGACGGGCAAGAGCGCATCAAGCTCTGCGAGCGGCGCCAAGACGCGCTCAGGAGCGTGGGCGCGCATGGCGTCGAAGAGTTCCCGGGCGAGCTTGTCCAGGCTCTCTCGGCGCTGGCTCGAATCCGCGGGTAGGCCAGCCGGCCGTAGCGTTGGCTTACGCACGCAGCTCGAGGCCCCCCACACGAGCATTCCCACGCAGACGACGGACCAAGCCCGCGCAGCACGTTGCGTCACCATGCGGGATGCACCCCCGGAACGTGCCGAGGGATGCGCAACGCAAACAGGTTCACTGCACAGCCCATGTGTGGCCCCCTTCCCCGTCTACGTCGGGCACTGTGCCTTGGCAAGAGCCCGCAACGCTCGGCCGGCGCCGGTCGCCCGTGGTATGCCTTTCCTTATGATCTACCGCCTCGAGGACCTGTGCGTCGTGCGTCACGGCGAAACTTTCGTTGCCCCCAACGCCACGCTCATCGGCTCAGTGGTCTTGCACGACTGCGCCTCGATTTGGTTCAACGTCGTGATCCGCGGCGACAACGACCCCATCGTCATCGGCGAGCAGACCAACGTCCAGGACGGCTCGGTTCTGCATACGGATGCCGGCGTGCCGCTCACGCTTGGACGCGGCGTTACGGTGGGCCACAAGGCCATGCTGCATGGGTGCACGGTGGGGGACTACAGCCTGATAGGCATCAACGCGGTCGTGCTCAACCGCGCCAAGATCGGCAGTCACTGCATCATCGGCGCCAATGCGCTGATCCCCGAGGGCAAAGAAATCCCCGATGGTTCGCTCGTCATGGGCACCCCCGGCAAGGTCGTGCGTAGCGTCACCGACGCCGAGCGCGCCATGCTGCGTGGATCTGCAGAACACTATGTCGCGAACTTTCGGCGCTACGTGCGTGGCCTAATCGCAGAAGGCTGAACGCTCTCTCGCAGCGCCGAGCCGCGGCCCTTAGTTTAGTAGCCGGCAACGCGCCGAAATGGCGTCCGCTGGCGCAGGCTTTCCACCCAGCGTGCCACCGCGGCTTGCATGCGCCGCTGCACAAGCCATGCGCGCAGCGGCTCCTTGAGCTCGGCGAAGGAACCCTCCCCGAAAGGATGGCTCTGCTCCGAAAAAGCCTGTTCGAGGTCGCTCGGCGAGATGTCCAAGGTCCCCTCCAAGTTGGCCGTCAGGAAACCGCTCACCACGGCTCGCACCTCAGCGATGGAGAGCAGCTCGGCTTCATTCACCTGGAGCGCGCGCGTTACTTCTTGCAGCTGCGCTTCGCCACCCACGCCCAACGCAAGACGCTGACGTTCTTGCCGGATTTGTTCGGCGCTGGGCTTCGCCAAGCTCAAGCGGAACGACTCCGAGGCGACCAAAGCCTCGCCTACGAGCTCATCTAAGCTCGCTGCCAGCAGTGCACGCGGCAATGGCCCCAGGGCCGCTCCTGCAGCTCCTGCACGCAGCAAAGCAAAACGCGCACGCAGGGTCACGTCGCTTCGATATATCGAGATCACGCCAGGTCCCGGAGCGAGCCCGCCAACCACGGCGGCCAGGCCATCGGCACGCACGGAGCCAGGCACCTCGAGGATGTCGGCACGGGCACGCAAGCCTCCCAGGGGGGTGAGCAGGACGCCGTTGCACAAACATGCGGCCAACGCAGTCCGCGACGCCGACCCCGGCCTAGCCATCAGCGCTCACGGCGCGCGACATCGCCATCGCGCTCATCGTCGAGCGCTCCGTCGTTCTGCTCAAAGCTGCGTTCTTCAAAATTCCGTTCCTCAAAACCCCGCTCAGAATAGTCCCGCATCGAGGCGCGTGGCAGCGGGCGACGATCCCGCAGAAACTCTAGAAAAGACAGCGCGAGTTCAAGCTCACGGGCCGGCAGGACCTCCGCGAGGTCGACCAAGCGCCTGCGCTGGCTTTCGACTACGCCCGAGCGCGCGGCACGCTTTGGAGCGGCGCGTTCCTGGGTATCTACCTGGGGGCGGACATCTTCTGCAGTGGGCACGGCCCATTCCGGTCGCTCCACCGAGGTGACTCCTTGCGCATCCAACCAGGCTTCCATGCACGACCGAAGACGCTCGGAGCGGAAGGAGAACCAACGCTCTCGCTCCACCGGAAAGGCCATCAAGACATCTTTGAAGCGCCGGAAAGCGCCCTTACCATCAATAGAGTGCTGAAGCTTGTCTCGCAGCGGACCCTCGTCCACCGTGACGATAAACCGCTCCATCCATCGATATTGCTCGCGGGACGACACGGGGTCGACGCGCAGATACGTTCCGTCTGAGGCGATGCGCGCGTGTGTCGAAGGGTCGGCGATGCCGTCCACCACGCGAATGACCTCGCCCGTGCCGAGGTGAAGATAGCTGTGCACTTCGGGTGCGTTGTTTTCGAACGCATCCTCCAGCGCCTCCCACGCCACGGGCACCTCGCGCTTAATCCCATCACTCGCTGCGGAGTTCATGCCTATCTGTTCTTCGGCCGTCACTGGGAAAGCTCGCTTCTGGCTCGCGCCACGGCACGGGTCCAGCGCAACCTGTGCGCTTCCCGCCTCTCGAGGCTCATAGTAGGTTTGTAGCTCCAGTCAATCCGGTGCACCCGGGCGATGGCCTCGCGATTCTCAAACACCCCTGCGGCTAGTCCAGCTAGGTAGGCGGCACCCAGGCCCGTAGTCTCCACCGAGCTCGGTCTATCGACGCGCGTACCGAGGATATCACCCTGAAACTTCATCAGAAGTTCGTTTTGACTGGCCCCACCGTCGACGCGTAATGCAGTCAGCTCACGCCCCATGTCAGCCGCCATCGCCTGGGCCAAATCGGCCACCTGGAAGGCGATTCCCTCCAGCGTTGCCCGAGCCAAATGGGCTCGCGTTGTATCCCGGGTGATGCCTGAAATTAGCCCACGTGCGTCAGGATCCCAGTAAGGCGCCCCGAGGCCAGCCAGGGCCGGCACAAAGACCACGTCGCCTGCGCTTTCCACCTGAGCTGCCAGCGCTTCGATGTCCGACGCCTTCTGAATGATACCCAAGCCGTCGCGCAGCCATTGTACCGCCGCCCCGGCAATGAAAGCACTGCCCTCGAGCGCGTACTCCGTGCGGTCGCCTATCTGCCAGGCGATGGTCGTGAGCAAGCCGTGATTCGAGTGAACCGGTTCTGTCCCGGTGTTCACCAGGAAGAACGCACCGGTCCCGTAGGTGCACTTGCCCTCGCCCACCTCGAAACAATTCTGTCCGAAGAGCGCAGCATGCTGGTCGCCCGCAACGCCCATGATGGGAATCCCGTCGGGAAGCGGATCGAAGCCCTGCGTGTGTCCGAACAGACCCGCCGAGGCACGCACCTCCGGCAAAACGCCGCGAGGGATGTTGAGGTGCCCGAGAAGCTCATCGTCCCAGGCGCGCTTGTACACATCGAACAAGAGCGTGCGACTCGCGTTGGTGATGTCAGTCACATGCTGTCCGCGCGTCATGCGGTACATGAGAAAGCTATCGACAGTCCCAAAGGCGAGCTCTCCCTTTTCAGCTCTCAAGCGTGCGTCGGGAACGTTTTGTAGCAACCACTCGAGCTTGGTGCCTGAAAAATACGGGTCGAGCACGAGCCCTGTGCGCTTCCGAAACAAGGCTTCAAGGCCCTGCTGCTTGAGCTCCAGACAGCGCTGCGTGGTGCGTCGGTCCTGCCACACAATCGCGCGATGAACAGGTTTTCCTGTCTTCCGATCCCAGAGCAGCGTGGTCTCGCGTTGGTTCGTGATGCCAATCGCCACGCAGTCACGAGGTGAGCGATTCGACGCAGCGAGAACGTCTGAGATGGCCTTCTTTACGCTCGCAACAATCTCCTCAGGATCGTGCTCCACCCAAGCGGGCCTCGGATAGTGTTGCGTGAACTCGCAGTTGGCGCGAGCAATGACCGAGGCATCGGGTGACACCAGCAAGGCTGTGCTTCCCGTCGTACCTTGGTCGATGGCGAGCAGGTATCGGCTGTCCATTCAGTTGTGACCGTAACGGCTGCGCTGGGGAGTCAGCAAGCATTCGTCACCGCAAAATAAGTGAACTCCCTAGGAGTTGGGTCTGCTGCGGGCTCAGGGCGCGGCCGCTCCCCCCCCAAAACATCAGGTTGTCCCCGCCGCGATTGCGACATTCCGATGCCGATAGGACCCCGTCGCCATCACGGTCTAGCCCGGGCCCACAGACTTCTGTGTCGTCGATGGGCTCGATCGAGGAGCCATCGAATTCGGACGTGTGAAAGAGTCCCATCTGATGGGACAGCTCGTGCATCGCAACGAGAGGTGCTTCCGCTGCGCCGAGGACATCGAACGCTATCGCGACGCCGGATTCACTGGTGCCGTGAACACCGAGCGCCCCCGGAATGCCGCCTGCAATCCCGAGCACATCGCCCATCTCGCGCAGCAAAAACAAGTTGAGCCCGCCGTCCTCTACGCCGCTCGAAAGCTCGAACAACCGACCGAGCTCAGGCAGTGCGAGGTCCACGGGAATGTCGTTTTCGTCGAATTCGACTTCGACGTCGAGCACGGAAAGCTCGTCGCGCAGCGCCCCCACCACATCGTATTCGCGGACTTCTCCGAGCGTAATGCCGATATCCCGATAGAGGGTGCGCAGGGAGGAGATCATGGCGGCGACACGCGTATTTCCTGGGTGAAACCCACCCACCTCATCGTCCGCTCCTGCACCCACGTAAAAGAGATTGAGGTCTAGAACGCTGCGCCTGCCTCCGCGAAAGGCCACAAACGTATCGATGCGAGTCGTTTCGCCCACGGCAATGCTCACCTGCACATCGGCGCTCAAGCCAAACAGCGCCGGATTGTTTGGTAACAGGAGGGGAACGAGCGGCCCCATATTGATGACCGGATTGAGCGTGGGCTCACCCGACAACAGCGCGCTCAGCTCGTACAGGCTGCGCGCAGGAGCGAGCGTCTTGAGCGCTTGGATCTGCACGAGACTCGGACAAGCCGATCGGAAGTACCACAGCGCTGGGTCAGTCCGCCCTGGCAACGTGAGATTGATGCCACGCAAATCGGAGACGCGCGTG
Source organism: uncultured Polyangiales bacterium (assembly GCA_964515685.1). Taxonomy (GTDB): domain Bacteria; phylum Myxococcota_A; class Polyangia; order Polyangiales; family DASUME01; genus DASUME01. The sequence continues at coordinate 5,543 of CAZEWA010000257.1, forward strand.
GGAGCCGGCCCCAGGGCAAGCGACACGCTGGAGGGAAAGGCGGTGTTACGCACGCACGCCATTACGGGCGCGAGCCCTCGCTCGCCTAGGCGAACCTCGGCACGCAAACAGGTCTGACCTAATTCGCAATCGCTAGACTCAGTGCACGGCGCGAGGCAGACGCCCGCAAGCCCACACAACCCGCTTTCGCAGTCAGCACCTTCGTCGCAACGCGAGCGCGCCTTGCCTGTGCCCTGCGCTTGGCCGCAGAAAAGTTCGAGGGGACCGCGGTCTTGAGGCTGGCTCTCCACGTCGAGCACACAGCGACTCGCACTGCAGTCTGCGTCGCGCGCGCATTCGCCTTCCGTTTGGACAGCCGCCGCACAAGAAAGCAGCGGCAGAGCTTCGGCGGCTAGATCTGGCGGCTCATCATCGCCCGAGCGTTCTTCGTCCGAACACGCAAGGAACAGCGCGCCTGCCGCACTAGCGAGCACAAGCGCGCGTACGACGCCAAGAACCCCTCGGTGCCGCGGCACGAGTTACGCCTTGAACGCAGGGACGGGCACGAGCTCGCGAAACGCGGCGTAGGCTGGCCCAACTTTGTCTATCGCGTGACGACGGGTAGCTTCCAGACGCGACTCCGGAACCCCGAGCGATCGGGCTTCATCAGCGCAAACCAGCGCGGCGACCGCCCGGTCTCGATTGACGAAGCACTCAGCGAGCTCCGGTAGAACCTTGATCCGTGCGCAGCCGAGTGAGAGAGCCCGACGATAAAGTCCTATTGCCTGCCCGTATTGCCCTTGGCGCAAAGCGATTTCACCGAGCTGTGCAAACAACAGCCCCGCTACTTCGCCGTCTTGTACCCATTGCACACCGAGCCGAAGAACTTCTTCCGCACACGGGTACTCCGCCTTTTGCGAATACGCATCGCCCAAAAGGCCCAGAGCTCGCGCCAGAGACGCCTTGGCATCGGCAGCCAGGTTCTGCCCCTGAGGCGTGCGCAACAACATCGAAAGCGGCCCGGTCCATGGGTCGAGGATCTCGATCACACGTTCGTAATCGCCCTTCTTCATGGCGGCCTCGGCCTCCGGAATCTTTGCCAAGTCGATGGCAAAGGGACGCTGCGGACGCGCGGCTTGCTCTTCGCGCCGCACCGCTTCGCGGATGACCTCCCGAAACTCTTCTACCGAAACCTCGTCGGTCAGAGAGCCCAGGCCAATCACGACCGTAGGCTCGCTATCTCCGCCTACACGCAGCTCCTGCACCGAAATCCCAAAAATCGGCGCCAGCAACAGGTACCGGACACCCAAATAGCGCTGCTGATTGTCGACGGTCTCAAGATCGCTTGGGGGCTCGATGACCTGCTCCGGCTGAACGAGCGCTTGGGTGAGCGCCTTCCGAAACTCAGCCAAGCCCATCGTGTGCTCGTCGGTCTGCGATCCGATGCCGAACGTGACTTGCGTCCCGTCAGGATTGCGCGGATCAATGGCGAGAGCAGAAATACGCACACCTGCCACTAGGGCAAATGCCACGAATTTCCGACCCACTGCCTCACAAAGTTGATCGAAGTTCGGCGCCGAGCTTTCGACCTTTTGGAACCAGTCGTCTGCTCGCGCAGCCCGAAGATAGATTGTTCGTCGCTCTGCGCTCACCAACACCTCACCTGATCTTCCCAAGGCTCGACAGGTAGGTCAAGGCTGGTCTTGACTCACCGGACCCGCGCTCATTTTTTCGGCATCTCAAGCCTCTCGCGATACCAGGCCAGCGTCCGCAACAGTCCCTCTTCGAGATCGACCTGCGCCTTAAACCCGAGCAGCTTCTCGGCTTTGTGCACATCGGGAACGCGGAGCTCTACGTCAGGGAAGTCCCAAGGCACAGACACCACCTTCGAGCGACTTTCAGCCAGGCGTACGATAAGGTGCGCTAGCTGATAAATGGTGATGGTACTTCGCGGATTGCCGATATTGAACGAATGGCCGATGGCTTCCACCCGGGACATCGCCAGCACAATCCCGTCGACGATATCGTCGATGTAACACCAGGAGCGGATCTGATCGCCCTGGTTGT
>CAZEWA010000258.1:0-3772 GCA_964515685.1 uncultured Polyangiales bacterium
CTAAAACGCCCAGCTCATGCCGCCCTGGCCGACCAGGCCGTTGCCGTAGCGGTTGGTGTTGAAGATGTATTCCACGCCGAAATCGAGCACGGCCGTGTGGAAGAAATCGAGCGGTGTGAAGGCCAAAAAACCGAGATCGAGGCGCAGTCTCACGCCTAGCGTCTGGTCGCGAAAGGCGGTCATCTTGGGGTCGTTGGTGATGTAGCGGTCGTTTTTGCTGTAGCCCTCGGAGCGCTGGAAATACGCCGCACTCTGCGTGTAGTAGCGGTAGCGCAAGCGCACTTCCGCGTGCTCTCCGAGCTCCTGGTGCAGTCTGACTTCGGGCACGTGGGCGAGGATATCCCAGCTGTCTCGATACAGGCGATAGCCGAGGCGCAGGGCGGAGTGCGTCTTCTTCAAATAGTGGGAAAACCAGGTGTAATAACCCTGACGCAGGCGGCGTTCAGGATGGTTTTCGGGACCCACACCGAGTTGTTGGTAGGCGACGACTCGGTAGGGATTGGCCTGAAACCCTTCCAAAAGCGCCACATCGACGCCGAGCGTCATGGTGGTCGTGGCATTCAGGACTTGATCCCAGGCGATGCCGAGCGATCCCACGTCGAGATTGCCCCGGTGTTCGCGGCGCTTGGCGATGACGCGGCTCTCACCCGCCGCTGCGGCCATGCGCACCACGCTGCCCACGTCATCGTGCACGAAGTAGCCGTTCAGGCTGATCACGCTCATGCGCTGGTTCATACTCAGCGCGGCGCCGAAACCCGCGCCTAGCGAGAGATAGTCGGGCTCACGACTGAAGCGTCCGCGGGCTGACAGGTCGAGCTGACTCTTACCGAAATCAAACTCGTAACCGATGCCGGCCGTCGCATCGTGGCGGGTCTCCGTGAACTCACGGTCCACCATGATGCCGGTGGCTTGGCTCGCGCTGGTGATGGCGTCGATGAGGTAGCCTGCCTCCGCGCGCACGCCGCTCGGTGTCTCGAGCGACATCACGGTGGCAGGCGCAAGCACGCGGGTGGAGCGTTCCCAGTAATAGTTGCCGCGCAGGGAAATCGTGCCGGTGTACGTGCCGGAGGCTTCGTCCGCGCGCAGCGACGGCGGCGCAAACAGCAGACCGAGCAGCAGCCATGCGAGAAGCCATGCCTGTGGGTTTCTGCGACGGCTCCGCAGGGGCCTCCGGGTTGGGGAGAGATGGGGCACAGCTCAGTTGCAGCCGCAGCCGCCGCCTGAGGCGCCGGAACTGGAGCTCGCGCCTTCACGGGATTCGCGCAGGTGGGCTTGGAAGGCAGCGTCCCCGGCTTCGGTCTTGGGGTCCATGCTGGGGCGGGAGAGGATTTCGCGCTCGTGGGGGGCCACGTGGACGCATGCGACCGACATCAGCAGGCACGCGATGAGGGCAAGACCGCAGACAGCTTTCGGTGTCACGTCATCCACCAGGCGATTAGGGCGACCACTGGGTCGAGTAGGCGCCGACTGAGGGTGCGAGCCCAAGGGCGTGCGCGGATATAGTCGGCCAGGGACGGTCCGACCTCGTAATAGGCGGAGATAGCCGTGCGTCCCAGGGCGTGAGGCGCCAGGTATCGGTCTCGAAACCTGCGCAGTACGGAGATCTCCGCTGCGAGCGGGCTGCCGTAGGCTGCCGTGGCGACAAAACACGGGGATACGGTGGAAAACTTGCGGTCGGGTGTGCGGAAGCTGGCCATGGCGACCTCGCCAAAGCCGCCGCAGTCGGTCGCGCGCGGAGTCACAGACACCGAGTAGGCGGTATCGGGCCGCAGTCCAGCGAGGTCGACGGCGAGCTCGGAGTTGGGCGCAAGGTCGTCGCATCGATTGCGCACCGGGTTATCAGGATCGGCACATACATCGAGCGCCACCGCATTGAGCGCTTCCTTGGTATCTTGTGTGAAAGCCTGCTGCCAATCGCCGCCGCTCGGGCGCACGCGCACCTCGTACTGAACGGGGGCAGTGCCCTGGGGCGTGCGGAAGGACAGGCGAGCCCACATGTGGGCGTGAAGCTCGTCAGGATGCTTGGTGACGCGCAGCTGGCTCACAGCGCCAGGCGCTTCTTCGGGTGGCACTTCACCCTTGTCGCAAAGCAGCACTTCGAGACTCGCCCGCTTGCCATTCGTCTCGCGCAGTCGGTCGGCGCCGCTGCCGGCGCGGCGAGCGGGATCGTTCGTGATCCCACGGTCTAGCGGGTGGAGCTCGCCGTTTTCTCCGTGCAGCGCGCCGTAGCCTACGGGATGCGCCACGTCTACGCTGTTCGCTTCGGTGACCTGAAACGGCAGTGCATACACCACGGACGGTTGACCTCGGTAGGGATAGCCGAAGGTGCGAGCCCAGGTATCCCACGAGTTTTGCGGCAGATCGGGCGTGGGGAAGCGCGTGTCGTTATAGGTGTCGTTGTAGTCGCCCTCGACGCTGACCTCGATGTACAGCGTGTATCGGCTCTCGGGACTGAGAGGCGTTTCCGAGTGCTTGAGGACAAAGTTCCAAGCCACGGAGCGCTGGCCCTGGGGCGTGGCCTGGGTGACCGCGTCCAGCTCCGGCATGACCTCGAGGGCGTGGGTCTTGTAGGTAGCGACGTCGGCATGGTCGAAGCAGCCTCGGGTACTGCAGCGCTCGACGTCTCTACGTGGGGGATAGAGCGAGTCCAAGCTGAGCTCACGCTTGATGCCCATCTTGTCGTCTAGTTGATACGGTTCCGAGTACAGCGAGTCTGATTCGGCCAGGAAGCGGCCCTTGTCACTCGAGAACACGCTGGCGCAGGTGACTGCGTCGAGCGCGTCCTGATTACTGTGGGATTCCGTGAACGACAGGCAGTAAAAGTCGTCCACGCTCTGGTCGTTGGTGTTGCGTGAGGCGAAGCCCTCCGAGAGGCGGTCCTGAAAAATCACGCGTTTCCAGCGCTTGGCACCCTCGGCCAGGGCTCTACGGTGAGCCCAGACCGGCAGCACGCCTTCGCGCCGACCGTAGGGCCAGCGAAAGCCGCTGTTCATCTGCAGAGCGCCCGGTCGGTTGCCGATGCCCAGGCGTGCCACGGCGTGGGTGAGCGCCAGGGTCTTGATGAAGGTCCCGTCTTCGCGCTCGAGCCAAACGGCGATCTGGGCACGGTCGGTGGGCACAAAGCGGAGGTTCAGTGTCACAGGTCGCGTGACTTCGGGTTCCGCCTGCGCCCAAGCGCTGCGGGCACCGCCGCCGAGTACCCCGAGGCAGAGCAGGCCTAACCGGAGGAGCAAGAGACGACGGGCGCTCGGCATCTCTCGGCGCGGGCGGGGCGGCGACATCGCGCGGCAGCCTACCTTGAGGCTGGTTTGGCAACAAGCCTTCGGCATGTCGTTACGGGTCTAGGTCGGAGGTGTGGTGCTGGATGCACCTAACCCCCCAATTGGGGGGGGTGGGCGCACGTTGACTTCGCATGAAGTTGCAGTCACCACGTATAAATTTACTCTCAACCTAATCTATCCTCTACACGTGCGTGTGTGAGCCCTCCTCGGCCGAGCGCGCCTCAGGGGGATCACATGGCAGGGTCGGTCAAATCGCAGGTTTTCGCAGGCATGTTGTGTCTCGCCGGGTGTTCGGGGGAGGCGACGGACGGAAACGGGGAGCTGGTCGATCCCAGTGCCGACGGTGCAGTTTCCTGGGACATGGGCGTGGATGGCGAGGAAGATGCCGGATCCGGAAGCAACCCGGACGGGAGCGCGAGCGATGCTGGGGGCATGTGCGTGACCACCGCCGATGGCGCGTGCATCAAGCCCGATCCGGCTTGCGGAGATGG
>CAZEWA010000258.1:3872-7542 GCA_964515685.1 uncultured Polyangiales bacterium
GGCGACGGCGTCGTTGCTGGCTTCGAGGAGTGCGACTTTGCAGAGAGTACAGCCGGTTGCACCAACTGTCTCATCGACGATGGCTACGACTGCGATGGGGCGAGCTGCGAGAGGACCGAGTGCGGCAACGGTAAGGTCGAGCGCGGTGAGCAGTGCGAGGATGACAACGATGCGCCGTTCGATGGTTGCTACAAGTGCCAGAAGGAGCCGAGCTGCAAGGATGGCGTGTGTGATGCCGTGTGCGGCGACGGGCAGCGCTACAGCAATGAAGCCTGCGACGACGGAAACATGCGCAGCGGCGACGGTTGTTCCGAGACCTGCACGATAGAGGAAGGCTTCGTGTGCGAGGACCAGGTGGGGGAACCCGCGGCTCAGGTGAAGCTGCCCATCATTTACCGAGATTTCATCGGCCAAGGCAACAGTAAGCGCAGTAGCGCGAGCTGCTACGACCCGGTGACCGAGCAGGCTACGGCGCAGAAGACTCGTCCTTGCTTTCACATCAGCTTCAACATGCTCGATCAGCGTACGGACGCGGGCGGCGTGCTCGAAAGCCTGTTGGATGAGAACGGGCGGCCCGTGTACACCTGCAATGATCGCGATGCCGCGAATCCTACGTGCAGCAACAATCCGGGGCATCACGGCAAGCAATCGACCGGGGCAAACAAGGCCAACAACCGCAACATGTTTACTGGCATGCGGGACTTCAGTCAGTGGTTTGACTCGGACTACGAAGAGAACATCGCGATCTACGACGAGCTGAACCTGGGACGTCAGGCGAACGGTACCTACCGCTTCAACGGCGCGAGTAGCTTCTATCCGCTCGACGGCAAGGGCTGGGTCGCGAGCGGCGATGAGAACGTCGCCGATTCAGGCTGCAAGCACAACGTCTCGTTCACCAGCGAGACGCACTTCTGGTTCGAATACCAGGGCGGAGAGCAATTCCTCTTCAATGGTGATGACGACATGTGGATCTTTGTGAACGGCCATTTGGTGGTCGATCTCGGGGGGCTGCACGGTAGCGAAAAGGGCTCGTTCGCGCTCGATGGAGACACCGACGGCGCGGGCCCGGACACAGCCGATGGCACCGTCAACGCGCCCCCAGCGGGTGAAACGGACCAGAATCGAACGAAGCGCTCGAACTACGATCTCGGCTTGGAGGTGGGAGGTGTGTACGAGGTCGTGATGTTCCATGCCGAGCGCAATGAGTGCGGCTCGAATTTCAGCGTCACACTCAAGGACTTCAATCGTCCTAAGTCGAGCTGCCACTCGGTGTGTGGCGACGGCAAGCTGGCGAGCGATGAAGTGTGTGATCAGGGCGAAGGTAACTCCACCACTGTGCCTGTGCCTTACGGTGCTTGCAGTGCCGACTGCAAGAGCCGCGGTGGCTTTTGTGGCGATGGTGCTGTGCAGGCCGATCAAGGCGAAGCCTGCGACGACGGAAAGAACCGCAGTGTGTACGGTGTGTCGGGCTGTGCACCCGGCTGCAAGTTGCCTGCGTTCTGCGGCGACGGCATCGTGCAAGGTAAGTTCGAGGAGTGCGACGATGGCGAGAACAAGGGCGGCTACGGCGAATGCGCGCCCGGTTGCGTGCTCGGACCCCACTGTGGCGACGGTAAGGTGCAGGGCGACGAGCAGTGCGATGACGGCAACCGCAACAACAACGACGGTTGCAACGTGAACTGCGTGTCGGACGTCATCTTCTGAGCTGAGCTCAGGCTCGCGCCAGGTGCGCTCAGTGCTTGGGGCGCGTGCTCGGCTTGGGAGCGCTCTTTTTGGCCGTAGGTGTGGGGGCTTGTGCTTTTTTGGTTGCGGCCGCTTTCGCCTTCGCGCTGGGGGCCTGCGCTTTCTTTGCCTGTGCCTTGTTCGCTTGCGGTTTGTTGGTGGCCTTCTTCTTCTCGGGGCGTAGCCCAGACGTAGGCGCAACCTCACCGCTCTCGGCGGCACGAATCTGGTCGCGTAGGCGCGCGGCCTTTTCGAAGTCGAGATTCTCTGCGGCCATCAACATCTCGCTGCGCAGCATCTCCACGTGCTCCCTGAGCTCTTCGGGGCTCTTCGGCGCGGCATTTTTCGCCACGGCTGGCAGAGCCATATAGTCGCGCTCGGCGCTGCCCGCTTCTGACATGGACATCAGCGACTTCACCACCGTACGCGGCGTGATGTTGTGTTCCAGGTTGTACAGGCGCTGCCGCTCCCTACGCCGCGTGGTCTCGCCGATGGCGCGCTCCATCGCTGCCGTGATCCTGTCGGCGTACATGATGACCTCGCCGTTTACGTTGCGTGCGGCGCGGCCGATGGTCTGAATCAAGCTGCGCGGCGAGCGCAAAAAGCCTTCTTTGTCGGCATCCAAGATCGCAACCAGCGAAACCTCAGGTAGGTCGAGGCCTTCGCGCAGAAGGTTGATGCCGATAAGTACGTCGAACACGCCGCTGCGCAGCTCGCGCAAGACCTCGATGCGCTCGAGTGTGTCGATGTCGCTGTGCAGGTAGCGGCACTTGACGTTGAGCTCGCCGTAATACTCGGCCAAATCTTCTGCCATGCGTTTGGTCAGCACGGTGACCAGCACGCGCTCGTTCTTCTCCACACGCGTGCGGATCTCTGCGAGCAAGTCGTCTACTTGATTGCCCACGGGCTTCACGTGGATCACGGGATCCATCAGGCCCGTCGGGCGAATCACCTGTTCGACCAAGCTGCCCTGGGACTGCTCGAGCTCCCAATCGCCCGGTGTGGCGCTCACGTAGATGGCGTGGCGTATGTGGCTCTCGAACTCGTGGAACTGCAACGGGCGGTTGTCGACCGCGCTGGGCAGACGAAAGCCGTGGGCCACAAGCGTGTCTTTGCGGGCCCTGTCTCCGCGGTACATGGCGCCTATCTGCGGCACGGTTTGGTGTGATTCATCGAGCACGATCAGCACATCGTCCGGGAAGTAGTCCACCAAGGTGGGCGGCGGATCACCTGCCTTACGCTCGGAAAAATGTCGCGAATAGTTCTCGATGCCGTGGCAAAAGCCCATCTGCTCCAGCATCTCGAGATCGTACAAGGTGCGCTGCTCGAGCCTTTGCTTTTCGACCAGCTTGTTCTCGAGCGTCAGCTCTGTGAGGCGCTCCTTGAGCTCGGTCCGAATCGAGGCCATGGCGATCTTGCGCTGCTCGAGCGGCGTCACGAAGTGTGAGCCTGGGTAGATGCCGTATTGCTCGAGCTCCTGCAGGACCTTGCCGCGCAAGGGATCGATCTCGCTGATGCGCTCGATCTCGTCGCCCCAGAACTCGATGCGCACCGCGCGATCTTCTTCGTAGGCCGGGAACACTTCCACCACGTCGCCGCGCACGCGGAAAGTGCCGCGATGGAAATCGGTGTCGTTGCGGTCGTATTGGATGTCGATGAGCTGCTTGAGCAGCATGTCGCGCCGAATGGACTCGCCCTTTTTCAGCTCGATAAGCATGCCCTGGTACCACTCGGCCGAGCCGATACCGTAGATGCAGGACACGCTGGCCACGATGATCACGTCGCGCCGCGACAAGAGAGAGCGCGTGGCGCTGTGGCGCATGCGGTCGATCTGCTCGTTGACGATGGCGTCTTTGTCGATGAAGGTGTCGCTCGAAGGAATGTAGGCTTCGGGCTGGTAGTAGTCGTAGTAGCTGACGAAGTACTCCACCGCGTTGTTCGGGAAGAG
>CAZEWA010000259.1:0-2258 GCA_964515685.1 uncultured Polyangiales bacterium
CAGGTGACGCAGCTCGGTATCGTCATCGGTACGCCTGGCTACATGGCGCCCGAGCAGGCCATCGGAAACCCTGCCGACTACCGCGCCGACCTGTACGCGTTGGGCGTGATTCTCTGGGAGTGCATGGCGGGTCGGCAGCTCTGGTCGGGCGCGCACGACTTGCAGCATCTCGTCGAGCAGCAGCTGTCGCAGGTGCCGCCGCGCTTGAAGCAGGTCGTGGACGATCCGACCATGCCCGATTTGCTCGAAGATCTGGTGGCGAGTCTGCTTGCGCGTCGCGCCGACGATCGCCCCGCGGACGCCACCATCGTGCGTGAGCAGCTGCGGGCCATCGCGCAGCTCGAGACCAGCGAGAGCCCTCGCTGGCGCACGGGCGCGCGTTGGGTCAATCCGGCCCTGCGCGAGACGCCTGTCGTGCGCACGCCCGTCTCGGGTACCTCGCGCGCCGTGCCGCGTGCCTCTGCGGAGTTCGCGGCCATGCCGAGCACCGATGCCTTTGCGGCCACCATGCCGCCGCCTGCCGACACAGGGCGCGCCAGCGCAGCATGGCTGGACCCACCCGCCGTCGTTGTGGGGGCCGAATCCGAGGGGCCGGTCAAGGGGCGGCGCAAGAACACCTCCACCACGGCGTGGCTTGTGACGCTGCTCGTGACCACGATTCTCGGAGCCGCGGTGTTTCTGGTGGCCACCGGCCAGCTCGAGGTTCGGCCTCAAGGGCAGGTCAAAGAGGTTGCGCAGCGCGTGGCGCAAGAGCTCAATCTCCCGCCTCCTGCGGCTCAGAAGCCCAAAATCGAGCACTCGCCGGCCCCTGCGCCCACGAAGACGGGCCTGCCGCTCGCGTTGGAGCCCGACTACGAGCGCTTGCTGGTGGCCGAAGAACGAGACGACAGGGTTTCGGCTGCGAATGTCATGTTGGGGCACCTACCCATCGAGGAAATCCCGTCCTACGTGCGGCGGCTCGCGTACCTGCAGCTTGCGAAAACCTGCCTGCAAAAGCGTGACGAGATTGCCCAGCTTGCCGAACTAGGAGATCCCCGCGCGCTGCCGCTCTTGGTCCGCATGTCGCAGAAGCCGCGAATTGGGTGCGGAAAAAAGCGCAAAGAAGATTGTCTTGCATGTCTGCGCAAGCCGCTCGAGAGCCTGATTGCGGCGCTCGAAAAAGTAGGCGGCGGCGAACACGCCGAGGGGACAGCCCAGGCGGCTCCGTAACCTGATAGGTTAGCGTTTTAAGTGCCATGAAGTCGCCGACTCCACACTACGAGCGACCGAACATTCCAGCCGGTTATATGGCGCTCTGGCTCAGCATGCTGGAGCGTCGCGGTCATCGTTCGAGTCGCATCTTGCAGGGGACGGGGCTCTCTTCGGAGGCGCTCTCGGCCACCGACGCGCGCGTAACGCAGCTCCAGTTCATGATGGTGGTTGCCAACAGTATCCAGCTCACGGGCGACGCAACCCTGGGCTACGCGTTCGGGCTCGAAATGAAGCCCACGGCCCATGGCTTTCTCGGCTATGCGCTGATGACGTGCCCCACAGGTCGAGACGCCATTCGTCTAGGCGAGCGCTACGTGCGGCTGCGCATGCCGACCAAGCGCCTGAAGCTGTCGGTCGAAGGCGAGACGGCAGTGCTGGCCCTGGAAGACCGCATCCATGAGCAGGCGCCGTTGAGGCAGTTCGTGCTCGAAGTCACCACGGCGGCCATCTCGCGCGCGGCTGAGCTCTTGCTCGGGGAAAAGCCTGACGGAGAAATCTGGGTCGATTATCCGGAGCCTCCCTACTACGCCGGTTTGCGCGCCCACTTGCCGCGTATCCGTTTTGGGATGCCGCGCAACGAGCTGAGATTTCCGAAGGCATACCTCGAGCGCTCCTTCGTACTCGCAGATCCGCTGGCGTCGCGTCAGGCCGTCGTGCGTCTCGAGCAAGAGCTGCGCATGCTCGGTGAGGAAGACGACGACGTTCCAGAGCGTGTGCGCGCGATTCTGCGCGACGAAGAACATCCGTTTGGCGAGTTGTCCTATGTGGCCAAGCGCGTGGGGATGTCGGAGCGCACCTTGAAGCGCCGACTCAAGCTCAAGGGGGCCTCGTTCCAGCGGCTGCTCGATGAAGCGCGCTCTGAGCGGGCCAAGGTCTTGCTCCACGATGGCAGCGTGTCTGTGGACCAAGTGGCCGAAAAACTCGGCTACGGCGATCCCGCTAACTTTACCCGCGCCTTTCGCAAGTGGACAGGTTTCTCACCGTCTGTGTGGCGCAAGCGAAACGGG
>CAZEWA010000259.1:2358-7532 GCA_964515685.1 uncultured Polyangiales bacterium
CTCTGTGCGGGGGCACAGCGTGGGGAGCAGTGTGACTTATCTCGCGCTGAGATCGAGCCAAAAACGCGCAGTTGACTGGGACCTGAGTGTCTCTCCCGAAGCATCGCGCGGCAGGCTGCTAACGTGGAGGAGGTGGGGGTTCTTCAGCAAGGCAGCACGTGTCTGTGCACGGCGCGCGCGGAGCGTGTGGCGATGCTCGTCGACGCCGCGCAGTACTACGCGGTCTTGCGCGAAAGCATCCTGTTAGCTGAACGCAGCGTGTTCATCCTGGGCTGGGACGTGGACACGCGTACCGTCCTAGATCCGGAGCCGAGCGACGGCTACCCAAGTTCGCTGCTCGAATTTCTCAACCAGGTGCTGTGCGACAGACCGGAGCTCAGAATCCATGTCTTGGCCTGGGATTTTTCGGTCATTTACGCGCTCGAGCGGGAGCGCATGTCCTCGCAGAAGTTTGCCTCGCTTTCGCACCCTCGCCTGTCGTTTGCGCTGGATGGGCGTCACCAAGTGGGCGCGTCTCATCACCAAAAAGTCGTGGTCGTGGACGACGCGCTCGCCTTCTGTGGCGGCATCGATCTGACGATTCGGCGCTGGGATACCCCGCTCCATCGCTCCCACGATGCGCATCGCAAGGACCCATTCGGCGAGCCCTACGCGCCCATGCACGACGTACAGCTCGCTGTGAGCGGAGCCATCGCGCAGGAGCTGTCTGTGCTGTGTCGTCGGCGCTGGCTGCGGGCCACGGGTCAGGAGTTGGAGCTGTCGCACGAGGGAGCGTTGCCTGAACGCTGGCCCAAAAATTTGGAGGCGCAGTTAGAAGGTGTCGACGTGGGCATCGCGCGCACCGAGCCCTCGAACTCGGACGGGCATCGTGATGTGCGCGAGGTGGAGCAGGTCACGCTGCGCGCCATCGAAAGCGCCAAGCAGCTCGTGTTCATCGAAAATCAGTACTTCACCGCGACGGCCGTAGGCGAAGCGCTGATAGCCCAGCTCGCCCGCGCAGGGGGCCCCGAAGTGATCTTGGTGCTGCCTCGAAGTGAGTGCGGCTGGCTCGAGCAAAGTTCCATGGGCGTGTTGCGTGACCGCATGCTCGCGAAACTGCGCGCCGCCGACAGGTTTCAACGGCTGCACGTGGTGTATCCCCATGTGCCTGGGCTCGGCGAGCGATGCGTGAACGTGCATTCGAAGGTGCTCATCGTCGACGACCTCGTGTTCAAGGTGGGCTCGGCCAACATGAGCAATCGCTCGCTTGGACTCGACACGGAGTGTGATCTGGTGGTCGAAGCGCCTCACGCGCATACCCAAGCGAGCCGCGCCATTGCGAGCTGGCGCAGAACCCTCGTGGCAGAACACCTCGGTGTGTCGCCAGAGGAAGTGCGAGCAGGGGAGCTCGCACAAGGCTCTCTCGGGCGCTTGATCGTTGCGCGGCGTAACCACATGCGTGCGCTGTTGCCCGTGCCGAGTGAGAGCTCCCCACCGCTCGATCTGTCGTCGCTCGAGCAGTTCGTGGTGGACCCTGAGCGTCCCATGGCAGCGGATGCATTCATTGCGAAGCTCTTGCCCGTTGAGCTGAGACCTCCGTTTCCACGCATGCTTTTAGGAATGTTGCTGTTGCTTCTGCCGGTGCTCGTGCTCGCCGTGGCTTTCCATGCGCCGCAGCTCGAGCGCTCGTCTGTGATGGCTCCGCTGCTGGAACTCGCCGGCTTGATGCGCGACAGTCCGTGGTCCGCCGTGTACGTAGCGTTTTCCGTCCTATTGCTGAGCGTCGGCTTTTGTCCCGTGACGCTTTGGGTTCCGCTGTGCATCTTTGTCTTCGGTTCGCTTCAGGGCTCGCTTTGCGCGCTGTTCGCGGGCCTGTGCAGCGCCAGCGTCTTCTATGGCGTTGGGCGCGCTGTGGGGCATGTGCCGCTGAGCTACCTTCGGGGACCCCACATGGCCAAGCTGCGCGCCGAGCTCAGGCGGCGAGCCTTCCCTGCGACCATGGCAGCGCGCCTGTTCCCGCTCGGAAACTTCACGCTGATAAACTTGCTGGCCGGTGCGCTGTATGTGCCATTTCCTGCTTTCTTTTTGGGCAATTTGCTGGGCCTCTTGCCCGGCATAATCGGCACTGCGTTCTGTGCAGACAGACTCCTCAAGTTACTTCGGCAGCCCTCATGGCTGCACATCGCAGGCTTTCTCGTATCGGTGATACTGCTCGGCGCAGGGCTCTGGGGCTGCGGTCGCTTAGTCCAGCATGCGGGCAGAGTGCGCTTCAAGGGTTCGCTTCGCTGGAGCCTGCCGTGACGGGAGAAGCGCCCAAAAATCTCGTGCTTGCTTCGTACAACGTGCACGGTTGCGTCGGGGTGGATGGGCGCCGCGACGTGCCTCGCATAGCGCGCGTGCTGCGCGCCCTGGGTGCAGAGGTCATTGCCTTGCAGGAAGTGATTTTCTATCCCGGCGACAGCGGCATCCCAGAGCCCATCGATATCTTGGCGGAGCTCTCAGGTTTTCGCGCGGTGTGTGCGCCGATTGCCCGCGGGGGCGACCCGCACTTTGGCAACGCCTTGCTCACCACGCTGCCTATCGTGCGGGCGCAAACCGTGGACTTGAACTTCTTGCAATACGAGCCGCGCACGGCGCTCGATGTGGAGCTCGACGTATCGGGGCATCGACTGCGCGTGATAGCCACGCATCTGGGACTCAGGCCCGCTGAACGTAGGTTCCAAGTCAAGAAGCTGCTCGCCCATGTCGCCCACGAAGACGACGCCGTCACGGTGCTACTCGGAGACTTCAACGAGTGGTTTCTGGCAGGTAGACCTCTGCGCTGGCTGCACAGTCGTTTTGGAAAGAGCGCAGCGCGGGCCACCTATCCGTCGCAATGGCCTGTACTCGCGCTCGACCGGGTGTGGGTGCACCCGAAACAGCAGCTCGAAGACGTGCGCGCGTACCGGGAGCACGAGGCGGACGTGGCCTCGGACCATCTGCCGCTCATCGCTTCGCTCAAGCTCTAGTCGTGCGAGCGAAGCAGCTTCAGCTCAGAGCTCCCAGCTGTAGAGGCGACACTCGAGGTCACCGTTCCAGAGCGCGTGCTCCTGGGCAGGGGCCACGTGCATCGCCTGAGCGAGCTTACGGTCGTGACAGATGGCGGACATGCGGTGCCCCTTGAGGCCACGCAGGGCGCGCGCCAGGGTCACTTCGAAGTCATCACCGCGCTCGATACGCACGCCGTAGGGCGGATTGCTGACGAGGTGGCCTGCGGGGTCTGTACCCATCAATTCTCGCACGTCGAGCCGCTCTACGCGCACAGCGACGCCTGCGCGGGAACACAGCTTGCGCGCGAGGCTGACGGCGAGCCCATCGCAATC
Source organism: uncultured Polyangiales bacterium (assembly GCA_964515685.1). Lineage (GTDB taxonomy): Bacteria > Myxococcota_A > Polyangia > Polyangiales > DASUME01 > DASUME01. Next base: position 5,700 of record CAZEWA010000259.1, read on the forward strand.
GAGGGCTATGATGGACGGCATGGCGTCGACCACGCGCTCATTGGCCTGCTCGCGGATGGCGATCATCGAGTTCTTGCGCGTGCCGTCGTACAGCGCCCAGCGCTGAAAGCCGTAGTGCTTGCGCAAGAGGCCCGGCGCGATGTTGCGAGCCCAAAGCGCAGCTTCGATGGCGATGGTACCGGAGCCGCACATTGGGTCCACGAGCGGACGTTTGCGGTCCCAGCCTGCGAGCCGCAGGATGGCCGCAGCCAGCGTTTCCTTGATCGGAGCTTCGCGCGCTTCGTTGCGGTAGCCGCGCTTGTGCAGCGATTCGCCCGCCAGATCTACGAACAGCTCGGCCTGGTCGCGCACCACGTGCACCACGACACGCACATCCGGGTCGTCGCGCTCTACGTTGGAGCGGGCGCCGAAGCGTACGCGCTGCGTATCGACGAGCGCGTCCTTGGTCTTTTGCGCGACGAAGCCCGAGTGGGTGAGTGCGCCGTGCTTGACCGTGGCCGACACGCTGAGCGTCCGGTTGGGGTCGAGCACATCGCTCAGATCGAGTGCGCGAACGCCCTCGTACAGCGCTTCCGAGCTCGAGGCGTCGAAGCGCGCACGCCGCCACAGGATGCGCAAGGCGATGCGACTCTCGAAGCAGGCGCGCATGGCGTCTTCGAAGGTGCCACCGAAGTGCACGCCGCCCCGATCGGCTTTCACATAGCGAAGCCTCAGCTCGCGCAGCTCGTCGCGCAGCGCGCCCTCGGTGCCCTTGGCTGCCGTAGCGAAGAACGGCGTTTCGCGTAGCTCAGACATTGAAACGGAAGAAGATCACGTCGCCGTCACGGACGACGTACTCTTTCCCTTCGGTGGAGGTCTTGGCAGCGGCGCGGCACGCCGCCTCGGTCTTGAGGTTGACGCGGTCTTCCCACCAGGTGACCTCGGCGCGAATGAAGCCGCGCTCGAAGTCCGAGTGAATCTTGCCGGCGGCGCCCGGCCCCTTGGTGCCACGCTTGATGGTCCACGAGCGAACTTCCTTCTTGCCAGCTGTGAAGTAGGTGATGAGGTCCAGCATCTTGTAGCCGGTCTGGATCACGGTGTTGAGGCCCGGTTCGGTGAGACCGACCGACGACAGGAAATCGCCGCGGTCTTCCTTCGGCAGCTGCATGATCTCGGCTTCGATGGCAGCGCAGATGACGACGACCGACGCGCCCTCGGCATCTGCGATGGCTTTGACCTTCTGCACGAGCGGGTCGTCGAGCCCTGCCGCAAGCTGTTCTTCCTTTACGTTGCACACGTAGAAGAGCGGCTTTTGTGTGATGAGACTCATTTCGCGGAAGACCTTGGCCTCGTCTTCGCTCTCGGGGATCAAGGCGTTGGCGAGCTTGCCGGCGTCGAGCAGTTTCTCGAGACGCTCGCACAAGGACACCGCGATCTTCTCGGTGGCGTCGTTGCCCTTGGCTGCACGGCGTGCGCGCTCAAGTCGTTTCTGGACCGTTTCCAGGTCTTTTAGAATCAGTTCCGTGTGGATGGTGTCGATGTCCGCGCTGGGGTCGACGCGGTTGTCCACGTGCAGGACGTTCTCGTCTTCGAAGCAGCGCACGACGTGGGCGATGGCATCGCACTCGCGGATATTGCTCAGGAAGGCGTTGCCTTTGCCTTCGCCCTTGCTCGCGCCGCGTACCAAGCCTGCGATATCGACGAAGTCGACGGTGGCAGGGACGGAGCTCTCAGGCTCGACGACCTGACATAGCGCGTCGAAGCGCGCGTCCGGGACGGGCACGACCCCCACGTTAGGTTCGATGGTGCAGAACGCGTAGTTCGCCGCCTCTGCCTGCTTCGAGGAAAGAGCGT